>JAEUIR010000086.1 GCA_016795025.1 Phycisphaerales bacterium | reverse complement strand
CGGTTTCGAGGCCCAGCTTCGCGACCGGCTTAAAGCCGAACACCTTGTCGTAAAAATGCGCGGCCTGCTTGGCGTTGCCGACGTAGAACTCGATATGGTCCCAACCGCGAATCGGCAAAAAGTCGCCGCTCGACATGGGCGTTATCCTGTTCTTCCTCGAAGCGACCCGCCGGGCCACGAACATCCGCGCGCGGCGCTGGGAGATTCGGAGGAGGCGATTTTCTCCCGCAACGCGAATTATCGCGATTTGGCCGCGATCTGACAAACCGATCCGCCACGCTGTCACGGGTATACTCGCACGTCAGGAGAACATCGCCGCATGGGTCGCATTCGAGTCTTGCCGCCGGGACTGGTCAACCGCATCGCCGCCGGCGAATGCGTGGAGCGCCCCGCCAGCGTGCTGAAAGAGTTGGTGGAAAACGCGCTCGACGCGGGCGCGCGGCGCATTGACGTGCAAATTCTCGATGGCGGCCGCGAGCTGATCCACATCGCCGACGACGGGATCGGCATGGACCCGGACGATCTGCGACTGGCGGTCACGCCGCACGCTACGAGCAAAATCGCCGCCGATGATGACCTGTTCAACATTCGCACGCTCGGTTTTCGCGGCGAGGCGCTGCCCAGCATCGGCTCGGTTTCGCGCCTGACGATCACCAGCCGCACGCGCGAAAGCGACGTGGCGCATCGCATCGTCGTCGATGCGGGCGAAGTCCGGGCCGCGGCGCCGTGCGCGGCGCCGATCGGAACGACCGTCGAAGTCCGCGACTTGTTTTATTGCGTGCCCGCGCGGCGCAAGTTCCTCAAGACTAATCAAACCGAGAGCGGGCACACGAGCGAGCAGCTCGCGCGAATCGCGTTGGCGCAGCCGCGCGTCGCGTTCACACTGGTGAATCAGAAGCGATCCGTACATGACCTGTCCGTCACCGACGACACGCGAAAACGCATCGCCGATCTCTTCGGGCCGGAGCTCGCCCGGCCGTTGATTGCGATCCGCCGCGAGGGCGATGACGTGTTGATCGAGGGGCTGGTCGCGCCGCCCGCCGAAAGCCGCGGATCCACCAAATGGGAATATGTGTTCGTCAACGGCCGGTTCATCCGCGATCGCTTTGTAAGCCACGCGATCAAGGAGGCGTATCGCAGCCTGATTGATCCGTCGCGCTATCCGGTCGCGTTTCTGTTCATCTCGATCAATCCGGCACATGTGGATGTGAATGTTCATCCGACGAAGGTAGAGGTACGCTGGCGCGACTCGAATTACATTCACGGCCAGGTGCTCGCGGCGCTGCGCGAGCGTTTCCAGTCGATGAATCTCGATCATTCACTGCGTGCGCGGCCGGATCAGGAAGCGCATCGCGAGGGCGTGCGGCAGGCGATGGTGGACTTTTTCACCGGCGCGGCGCGCGGATCGCCCCAATCGAGTGGCGCGGGGCCGGCGATTTCGGCGATTCGCCCGGCGGCCCGCCAATCCGAGGCCGGCTCGGCGTCGCAATTTGCGTTTCAAGCGCGGCGACCGGACGCGCCATTCACCGCCGCGCGACAGCTTCCGACCGTGGGATTGGATCGCGACGCCATCGAATCGCAGCGCGACTCCGTCGGGGGGGCGACGGTCGCGCGTGAACCATCGCCGGCGCAAGAGCATTGCGGCGAATCGCCCGCGCATGAAATCGAAGGCGCCGCGCCCTCCGGGCAACGCGAAATACCGCGGGGCGCTTCGCCTCGGCCATTCGAGTTTCGCCCGCCGCGCGCGATCCAACTGCACGATACGTATCTGGTTGTCGAAACCGACACCGGCATGCTGGTGATCGATCAGCACGCGCTGCATGAGCGCATTCTGTATGAGGAGTTTCAGCGGCGGGTCACCGACCGTTCACTTGAATCGCAGCGGATGCTCATCCCAGACATCGTTTCAGCGCCGCCAGATCGTCTCGAAGCGCTCGAGTCGCACGCCGACACGCTCGCACGCCTCGGCATCGAGCTCACGCAGGCCGGCCCGAACACGGTTGCGCTGCACGCGTTCCCCAGCTTTCTCGAACGAGTCGATCGCTCTGAATTTGTGCGCGATTTGCTCGATCTGCTGGCCGAGCCCGGCGCTAGGCCAGCGGCCGACACGCTGTTGCACAAGATTCTGGACATGATGGCGTGCAAGGCCGCGGTGAAGGCCGGCGATCCGCTGACGCTCGACGAGATCCACGCGCTGCTCCAGCGGCGTGAACTCGCGGAGCGATCCAGCCATTGTCCTCACGGCCGGCCGACGACACTTCAGTTTTCGCTTGCGGAGCTTGAACGGCAATTCAAGCGGCGCTGATCGCGCGAAGCGCAGCGCGGCCAACGTCCGCAGTTGCGGTCTTAGACCGTCACCAGCTCGCGCGAGCTGATGCGGCCGATTTTCATGCCGTCACGCTGCGCCAGCCGTCGCGCCAGCGAAGCGCCGGAGTTCAATCCGCCTTCCATGTAACCGATGAATGCGTAACAAGTATGCTCACCCGCGAAGTGCAGTTTGCCGCCAAGCCCGTCATACAGCTTCGGCCCGACCGTAGTCACTTCTCCCGGCGCGGGGAAAGCGTAGCCGCATTTCGTCCACTCATCGCCAGGCCAATCCATGAACCGCGAAGCGACGAAATTGTCGGAGAAACCGGGGTAGAGCTTGTTCAACTCCGCCTTGAAGAACTGATCGCGCGCATCGCCCTGACGCGTGCGCGCGCCGGCGGCTGGCGGGCCGCCGGAGAAGCAGTGCAGCGCCGCGCCATCGTCGCCAGGCTGATTGTCCGTGCCTTCCCAAACCTCGCTCATGTCCCCGTCGGTCAGCGCGTCCGGCGCGAGCTTCGCGTCCTTCCAAAAGCGCTTTTTCACAGAGGCCAACCACTTCAGATTCACGCCCATTTGCGGGCGCATGTCGCCTGGAATGGCCGGGTCGAATTGAATGCGATCCCACACGGTCGGTGGGACCGTGACGACGACATCATCGCATTCGAGCGTGCGGCCGTCGGCGCAAGTGACCACGATGTTCTTGCCTTTCATCTGCACGCGCTGCACAGGCAGCTTCAGCACGATGCGGTCTTTGCCGATGGCGTCGGCCAGCTTCAAGGCCAGTTGCTGATTCCCGCCTTTGCAACGGTAGACTTCGCTCTCAGTCCAGTATTTCTCGACTCCGCCGCCGGCCACCTGCGCGAGCATACCCAGATAGCTCGATTTCTTTAATTCCTGCCCGTTGTCGGCGGTCAGCAAAGTTCGCACGGCCGTCTTTGTCAGGTCTTCCGCTTTTGCGCCGTCGAGCCAATCCGCGATGGTTCGTTTGTCGAGTTCTGACGCCTTCGGGCTTTTCCACGGCTGCGCGGCGTCGATCGTTTTTGCGTCCTCGTTCATGAGGTTGAACGCCGCATCCATGCCTTCCCAAACCTGTGCGGATTCTTCGGCGGTCAGGCGCTTTCCGTTCAGGACGATCGGCGTTTCGTCTTCGCTTTCGGTGACATCCAGGAATTCGAGCTTGAACTTGTCGGCGTAAGCAACCCAGGTCGGGTGATTCGAGCCGACGAGTTCGCCGCCGCCTTCGACATTTTTGCCCGGCACAAAATCACCAAAGCTCAACACGCGTCCGCCGACGCGATTGCGCGCTTCGATGACGGTTACGTCGTATCCAGCGCTCTTTAGCTCATAGGCGCATGCCAAACCGGAAAAGCCCGCGCCGATTACGACGATGCGTTTTCCACTTTTAGCAGCCTGCCCGAATGCCAGTCCGTTGCTCAGCAGCAAACCGGCCGAAGCCGCCAGCGTCTGCCTGAGCATTTCGCGGCGTGTCATGGGGTCAACCGGCGTTCCAAATCGCGCGTTGAGTTTGGCGAAGATCGAAAGAGACATGCGGAATCTCCGAGTGCTGGCTGGGCTGGCAGCGGCGAAAAACGTCGGCGGCGACGAATCCACGGGTTTCGTCTCACAGCGACGTTCAATTTTGAATGTGCGAGATCGTACATCGCGAGTCGATTCGTGCAACTCACATCGTCCGGACACGACCCCGAAACGAATCATCCGGAACCGCTCCCGGAAAGACTTTGACGTATTCGAGGATCATTCCCCCGGCTAGGCCGCAAAAAAATGTTGGCGTCAGCCGACGCCGCATGGTGTGCACTTAGTTCGAATGCGCTATGCCGGGCATTGGGAGCGCTTTAGCACGTAAGTTGCGAGTACGGCGAGACTTCACTTCCCGCGAGCTTGAGATTTGCCGGGAATCGCGAAATCACAAGTTCGACCCGGCAGCGTCCTTTCTCATCGCAACCTGGATGATTCCTGCCCGGCCAAACGAAAGATTGCATTCCAATCGCAAAAATATGTGCTAGGCTATGCACAGCCGCGCGAGTGGAAATGATCATCGTCTGTTTCCATTCGGGCCGCGCGGCCTCGCAACTCTATTGGGAGAAACTCAACATGTTTCGACGCATTGGCTGTGGTCTGATTGCGCTCGCGATGCTCGGCAGTGGACTAAATGCGCCAGCACTCGCGCAGGATGAGGAAGGCGGCATCGCCGCAATTGGGTCTGCGTTCACGTATCAGGGTCGACTGCGGCAAAACGGCAATATCCCGCCGGACGGCAATATCGCGTTCGCGTTTCGTCTGGTCGATTCCGGGAATGTGGTGATTCCTGGAACCCCCGTGCTGAACCAGAATCTCTTCGTTGACGGAGGCTTGTTCACGACCACGCTGGATTTCGGGGTTTCACCGTTTGGCGGCGATCGACGATTTCTTCGCATCGCAGTGGCGGGAACGACGCTGTCGCCGAATCCCGAACTGACGCCCGCGCCGTATTCGATGTTCTCCGCGGCGCCGTGGGTCACGGTGGGCGCGGAAATCTTCTACAACGGAAACGTGGGCGTCGGCAACACCAACCCGCAAAACAAACTACACGTCACGGACAACGGCGACGCGTTGGCGATCGAAGGCACAGACCACGTATACATGGAATTTTTCCCGGATGGTTATGCCGCAGGGCGAAAAGCCTGGATCGGTTATGGAACCCCGACGTCCGACAATCTGACGATTTCCAACGCCAACGCTGACGCGCACATCATCATGTCGCTCCCGGGCACAGGTGGATTGGGTGTTGACACCGGCACACCGGAAGCCAAGCTTCATGTCGTAAACGGCACGGATAGCGAACCGGCTTCCGGCGGATTCATCATCAGCGGCTTTACCAACGCCGCCAACATCTCAATCGATAACAACGAGATCATGGCCCGCGACAACGGGGCAGTCAGCACGCTGTTCCTAAACAACGACGGCGGCACTGTTTATACCGGGGCCAATCTCCAGGTAAACGGCCGCGCACAGATCGGCACCACCGAAGCGACGCACAAGGCCATCATTGAGCATACGAATAACAACACGCTGCGGTTGATTGGGCCGGGCGCGACATATGGGTTTGACAATGCCATCAACCTCGGTGATGCGGAGTATGTTTACATCTGGGAAGACACCGATGATGACATGACCCTGTTCTGCACGGACGGCGGCGGCCCGGCCGGCGGCGGTCAGTTCACCCTCGATGCCGATACGATCCAATGGTTTGCCAGCAAGCCCGCCACCGTTAAGCTCAACGACGGAACGCCGGTGAAAATGTACGCTGAGGAATCGACCGAGGTGCTCTTCAACGATCACGGCCGCGGCCAGCTTCAGAACGGCTTCGCTCATATCGATCTCGACGCGGAATTCCTCCAAACCGTTACGATCAGCGACGAGCATCCGATGAGCGTTTTCGTGCAGCTCGAAGGCGATTGCAACGGCGTGTTCGTGACCAACAAGACCTCCACCGGCTTCGACGTGCGCGAGCTACAGAACGGCCGGAGCGACGCGCCGTTTACCTATCGCGTCATCGCGAATCGCAGGCTATACGAGGGTCTGCGCATGGCGACTACAGAGGAAGACAAAGCAGCCAATCGCCGCTCGCGCGAGATCATGTGGCCGGAGCGCGTTGTGCCGCAGACGAAGCCGCCGACCAACGACCCCCAGCCCACCGGCCCGCGCGCTCGCCCGGGATCAGCCCAGCCCGCCGCCGCTTCCGCGACGGAGTTAACCGCGACCGGCGCGAAGTAACGACCACAGTGCATAGGGAGAAATAATCATGACAAAGAGCAATTTTCTGGCTCTATCACTGGCGTTTTTGTGCTCGCTCGGATTCGCCCAGAGCGCGGCCGCGCAAACCGGCGGCCCGTGGGATCTGACCTGGTACACCGTCGACGGCGGCGGCGCGACGTTTCAAACCGGCGGCGTCTTTGAGGTCGGGTCAACGTCCGGCCAGCATGACGCCGCCGTCAGCGCCGGGGGCCCGTGGCAACTGTACAGCGGCTACTGGCCGGGCTGTGTTCCGATCGAATTGCCGGCGGACATGAACTGTGACGGGTTGGTAAACAACTTCGACATTGACGGATTCGTCCTGGCGCTTTCGGATCCGGCCGCGTATGCAGCGGCGTTTCCGAATTGCAATATTCAGAACGCCGACGTCGATGGCAATGGGTTGATTAACAACTTCGACATCACTCCATTCGTAGGCTGCATCGAAGGAGGCGGTTGCCCATAGAAATTACGGAGTCGGATTGAAGCCGCTGCTCGGCATGCGGCTTGCATTGTCGAATGCGCGGGACGCTGCGTCGATCGTGAGCGACGATTGATGCAGCGTCCTGATTTCTGATCCGGAACCGAGTGCACGTTCGCGACCGCGGCCGGCGAATGGATTGGTGCTGGGCGGCCGCGCTATGGGTAGAACTTACCCATCATGCGCGGGAACGGAATCGTCTCGCGGATGTGCTTCAGGCCGCACAGCCAGGCGAGCGTTCGTTCCACGCCCAGCCCGAAACCGCCGTGCGGCACCGTCCCGAAGCGCCGAAGGTCGAGATACCACTCGTAATCCGATTCTTTCAGGCTTTCTTCACGCATGCGTTCGAGCAGCGCGTCGAGATTCTCCTCGCGCTGGCTGCCGCCGATGATCTCACCGTAACCGTCGTGCGCCAGCAGATCGACGTTGTTCACGCGCGTCGAGTCGTCCGCATTGCGCTTCATGTAAAACGCCTTGCAATCGCGCGGATAGTGCGTCACGAACACCGGCCGATCGTGCAGCCTGCTGATGATCGTCTCGTCGCTGCCGCCGAGATCTCCATTGGGGTCAAACTCGGCCGCTAGTTTCATATGATGAGGGATGTTCTGTACGTCGATGCGCACTTCGTCGAGTTCCTCGCGCAGGTCATGCAGTTCGGCGTTCATCTTTTCGCGCTGCCATTCCTTTATGCCCTGACCCCTGAGTTTCTCCTCGCGCTCCTTAATCGCCGTTTCGATCTCGCTGAGCCGCGCAGTTTTCGCGGCGAGATCACGCTCCAGCAGCTCCCGCGCCCGCGGCCCGTGCAGGATTTCCGCCGCCTGCTTGTGCGTCATGCGATAGAACGGCTTTTGCACGCGCTCCAGCGATGCGATGTCGCGGCCGAGAAACTCGAGATCGGCGCGGTGGTCGCGCAACACGCGCTGCACGATCGAGCAGATGAAATCCTCCGCCAGCGCAATGACATCGTTCAGGTCGGCATACGCGATTTCCGGCTCGACCATCCAGAATTCGGTCAGGTGCCGGCGCGTTTTGCTCTTTTCGGCGCGAAACGTCGGACCAAAGCAATATACCTTGCTGAACGCCATACAGGCCGCCTCGACGTAGAGCTGGCCGGTCTGCGCCAGGAACACAGGCTCGCCGAAATAATCAACGCTGAAAAGTGTTTGCGCTCCCTCGCCGGCCGACGGCGCGAAAATCGGCGTATCAATCAGCGTGAATCCGTTGCGATTGAAATAACCGCGGATCTCGTCGATGAGCGTGTGACGCACGCGGAGGATGTGCCACTGGCGACGGCTGCGAAAATGCAGATGGCGATGCTTGAATAGAAACTCGACGCCGTGCGGTTTGGGCGTGATCGGAAAACCATCGACCGCCTGCAACACACTGATCGCGCGGATCGACAACTCATATCCGCCGAGGCTGCGCTCATCCGCTCGCACCGTCCCCGTGACTTCGACCGACGACTCCTGGCCGAGCTTGTCGGCTGCCGCGAACGCGGCCGCCGTCTCGTCTTTCTTTTCGACGACGCATTGGCAAAGCCCGGTTCCGTCGCGAACGATCAGGAAAGCCAGCTTGCCGCTGGAGCGCGAATTGAATACCCAGCCGCGAAGCGTGACCTCCTGGCCGACATGGTCCTTGAGCTGCTGGATCGACACGTTACGCTGCATGGCGAAAGTCCTTCAAATCCCTGGGCCGCGTTCGCTCGGGAAGAGTACGGGCGAATCAGCGGCGCGTGAACGTGTGACTATCGGGTTGGCGGAGGAATCGGTCAAGCGCGGGAACGTCACGATTGCCGCGATCGTTAATGTTCGGGCGTCGCAGGCATACCGAGTTGAACGAAACTCGCCGCGCCGGCCGGCGTCGCCGCCTGATCCGCGCGCTTGCGGATCGACAGCGGGCTTTCAGGCGGACGGGACTTGCGCGTGATCGGGCCGCGCATTAGGCGAAACGCCCAGCCGATCGTGCGGCGAATCGTCTGCGTCACGCCGTACATGCCAAGCAGTTGCATACCGGCATCCGCGAGATACAGCTTGCTTTTCGGCCGCACGAGCGCCCACAGGAAGCGCAGCGGGTTATAGAAATACAGATACACCGCCATGATATTGAGCTGTTTGCGCCAGGGATGAGGATGCTCCGATGCGACGACGTAATTCGCATCGAGCATGTACTGCTCAACCGTCCGACCGGCCACAGAGTCGTAGGCCAATCCGGAAGTGAACGCTCCTTCGTAGAGCTTCGACCCCGTGGCGGGGGTCATCATCAGCACTTGCAGGCTGATCGCACCGGCCTTGCGCAACAGCCGCGCCTGATTCAGCAATCCATACGCCGTGCCGCGGCTGTAAAGCGGCTGCGAATCATGGTGCATCATCATCGGCATCGGGCAGATGCCGTGCCGGCTAAGCAGTTGAAACGCCTCGCTGGTCTTGTCGACGCTCTGGCCTTTTTTCACAAAGGTCGCCGTCATATCCTCGACGCCCAGCCACAGCGCTCGAACGCCCGCTGCGCGGACAGCCGGCAGGTGCTCGCGAAGCTGAAGCGTGTCATGCACCGTGACTTCCGTCCCCCAGCGGACGCGCTTGCGCAGCGGCTGACCGCTGATTTCGGTTCGCGCGAGCGTTTCAACGATGTCCAGCGTGCGTGTTTTTTCGTTGAAAAAATTGTCATCCGCGCCAAAGAAATAGCGAATGCCGAATTCGTCGTGCAGCCGGCGAAATTCCTCGGCCACACGAGCGCCGCTTTTCACGCGGTGCTGTCGCTGGTTGTACGCGGGAATTGGGCAATACGGACAGTTGAATTTGCAGCCGAACGTCAACACAAGCGATGCAATCGGGCTGTATCGGCTCACCTGATCCGCCGGCAACGGACGCGAACTCAGCGTCGCGCCGCGGCTCGGCGGCTCCAGCAGTCGGAAACCCAGTGTTGGAAACGGCAACTCGTCCAGATCGCCGACGAGGCGTTGAACGCCTGTGTCCACCAGTTCCTCGATGCGGCCGTCCGGCGATCTGCGCGCGTACATCAATCCGGGGATCGAATCGAGCAGGCCGCTGTTGGCCGCGCGAACAAACGCTTCGCGCAGCGTGCCGTCCCGGCCGCGCAGCGAAAGCAGCACTTCGAGCAGGCTCAGCAGCACAAATTCTTCGCCCGTGACGGCTACGTCCGCGCCGACGACGCCGTCGTCATCGGCGCGAAAAACATCCCACGGTTCGTAAACAGTCTTTGCGCCGCCGGCGATGATCAGCGGTCTCGCGGACGGCTCGATCCGCCACGCGTCGCGTATGAGATCCTTACACGCCGCCGTGTGGATCTGCATGCTCGATACCATGAACAGATCAGGCAGGACGCCGTTCAGCCGCATCTGCGATGGGCGAAAATTTCGATTCCACTGTTGCAGGACGATTCGCGTCTGGTCAAAACCGGAGTCCAGCATCGCGGCGCCGATCGCCCGCACGCCAGCCGGCGCCATTCGCAAGTCAGCGTAAATGAAAGGAAGCATGCGCGTCCGATGATCGAACGCGCATGCGATCACTGTCTTGATTGGGTTTGACGCGGCCAATCGCCGCAACCGCGCGCGAACATCCAACAGCGCGCCGGGTTTCAGCAGTTCGTCACCGCGACCGCGGCGCTGCACTTCCACGCACGCCCTCCAAGCCCGCCGCGAACCGGCCATTTACTGGTCGCCCGCGCGCGTTCAGAAAAATGGCCCGCACAGTTTTGACACGCGCGGGCCCATGCGTGCTTTATCGCGATCCGTCGTTCGCCCAGCGAATCGACGAAATCCGATCATTACCAGCCGCGACCACCGCCGCCGCCGCCGCCACCACCGTAGCCGCCGCGACCACCACCGCCGCCACCGTAGCCGCCACGACCGCCGCCGCCGCCGCCGCCATAGCCGCCACGGCCTCCGCCGCGACCGCCGCTGCTCTCTTTCGGCTTGGCTTCGTTCACCGTCAGCGCTCGGCCGCCATGCTGCTGGCCATTCAGCGCTGCAATCGCCGCCGCCGCCTCTTCGGACGACGCCATCTCGACGAAGCCGAAGCCCTTGCTGCGACCGCTGTCGCGGTCGCTGATGATCTGCGCCGATTCGACCGTACCATGCGGCGAAAACAGCGCATGCAGGTCAGCGTCTGTCGCGCTGAACGGCAAATTACCTACATAAATCTTCTTGCCCATTCTGAGTTGCTCCCGGAGCAGGAAATCGGACCCAAATTCGTCTTCCCGAGTCCATTGAAAGGGGCACACATGGCCCTTCGGGTTCGACTTGCGATCAGGGGGATTGAGCACTCTGAAAGGGCGCGAGACCCCAAGGCGTATCGTCGAACAACCAACATGGAATGATAACCGGTTGATAAATCGATGCAAGCCCATTTGGGGAGGCAGTTTGTTTGGTTACCCACGCACGCATCTCGACCCGCTCCGATGCCACATGTGATGCCGATTTCGACCGTTCGCCTTGACACAACGCCCGCGCGTCGGATATCGAATGCTGTCCGGTCGGCCGTGTAACCCCGACAACACTCAGCGCCAGGAGAATCGTTCATGAACCGAGTCCGCGCTTTCGCCGCTTGCGCGATCATCGGCTTATCGCTTGCCATCATCCTTCCCGGTTGCGATAACTCGCCTCAGGCTTCCGCGGCTACGAGCCCCGGCAGCGGTTCCAGCCCGACGAATTCCGTTCCGAATCCAACCGCCGGTACGACGACGCCAACCGACGCCAGCGCGAACTCGCCCGCCACGGAGACGTCCGCCGACGAATATGTCGTCGGTCATTACGCTTCGATGACCGGCTCGGAAGCCACGTTTGGAAAATCAACGGACGATGGGATCAAACTGGCGATCGAGGAAATCAATGCGGCCGGCGGGGTGAAGGGCAAGAAATTCCGCTTGATTACCTATGACGATCAGGGCAAGGGACAGGAGGCTGCGACGGCCGTCACGCGCCTAATCACGCGCGACAAGGTGGTCGCGGTGCTGGGCGAGGTGGCTTCGTCGCGGTCCATCGCCGGTGGACAAGTGGCGCAGCAAAACGGCGTGCCGATGATCACGCCATCGTCAACGAATGCCTCGGTCACCGAGATCGGCGACATGATTTCGCGCGTGTGTTTCATCGACCCTTTTCAGGGCTTCGTGTGCGCGAAGTTCGTTCGCGACAATCTGAAACTTTCGACCGCGGCAACGTTGTATGATCGAACGCAGGCTTACTCCGCCGGGCTGAACGACGATTTTAAGAAGGCTTTCACCGAGCTTGGTGGAAAGATTGTGACCGAGCAGGCCTACGCCGGCGGCGACGCCGACTTCAGCGCCCAGCTCACCAATATCCGCGACAAAAACCCCGATGTGATTTTCATCCCCGGCTATTACACCGAAGCGGGCAACATCGCGATGCAGGTGCGCAAGCTGGGACTGAAGTCCGTGCTAATCGGCGGGGACGGCTGGGATTCGGCCAAGCTCGCGGAAATCGGCGGCCAAGCCATCGAAGGCGCGTATTACTCGAATCACTATTCTGACGAAGAGCAGCGCCCGGCGGTTCAGGATTTCGTTAAGAAATACAAGGAAAAATACGGCGCGGTGCCCGACGGTCTGGCCGCGCTGGGCTATGACGCGATGCGGCTGCTGGCGGACGCGATGACTCGGGCGAAATCGACATCCGGCAAAGATCTCGCGGAGGCGATCAATTCAACGAAGGACTTCGCCGGCGTCACCGGCGTCATCACAATCGACGCCGAACGCAACGCGCGCAAGCCGGCGGTCATCCTGAAAATGCAGGGCGGCCGCCCGCGCTATGCGGCGACGATTCAGCCGAAATAGCGGTGATCGTTCCGAATGATCGCTTCGTTTCGGCTTCTTTTACGAAATCAGATTCAAGGGCCCGCAACGCCGCGTGACGAAATTCCTGCAAACGCTGATGGACGGCATCTCCATCGGAAGTCTGTACGCGCTGATCGCGCTGGGCTACACGATGGTGTACGGTATTTTGCGCTTCATCAATTTCGCCCACAGCGACATCTTCGTGCTCGGAGCCTGGCTTTCATTCTCGGTCGCGCTGTGTGCCGGGTGGACGGCCAGCGGTGCGCCGCTGCTGTTCCCGACGTGGCTGTGGACCGTATTGATCGTTGTGTCCGTGCTCGGTCCGCTTCTTTATGTCGTCGAGCGCACCGCGTTGCCCGCACTGCGCAGTTCGCTGGGCCCGCGCGTGCCCCATGCTCTGGCCGGCGGTTTTGTGGTCACCGCGGCCGTCTGGGCCTGGGTGCTGGTGGGGTTGGTATTTCTGGCTCGCGCCACAACGGCGTCCGCATCGTTTCGCCCGCTGACCGGCGTTGTGATTCTCGTCATTGCTATGGGCGGATGCGGCCTCGCCGGATATCTCATCGAACGGCTCGCGTATAAACCGTTACGAGCCGCGCCGCGTCTGAATGTGCTCATCACCGCCATCGGCATTTCGCTTTTCCTTCAAAACTCGGGACAGTTGAAATTTCTCTTCGGCACGCAGCCGCAGAAAATGCCCGAACTGATGGAGAACAAGCCCCTCGCGGTCGTCGCGGGGGTGGCCATTAACCGCGTGGACGTCATTGGCGCCGGAACGGCCGTTGCCCTGATGTTCGCGCTCGAATGGTTGGTGTTTCACACCCGACTCGGACGCGCGATGCAGGCCGTTTCCTACAATACGCGCGTCGCGTCGCTGATGGGCATCGACGTGGATCGCGTCATCTCATTTACGTTTGTGCTGGGGTCGGCGCTCGCGGCCGCGGCCGGATTTCTTTTTGTGATGAAGCTCCCCGGCGCGTTGCGGCAACCGGCCGATACGGGCTGGGTGCTGCTCGGCCTGAAGGCCTTCGTCGCGGCCGTGGTCGGCGGCATCGGAAACATCCGCGGCGCGATGCTGGGCGGCCTGTTCATCGGCTTGCTGGAGTATTTCGGCGTCGCATATCTGCGGCCCGAATTGCGAGATGTTTATGTATTCGTATTGCTGATCATCGTGTTGCTGGTGCGGCCGAGCGGGTTGTTGGGCAAAGCCACCGTGGAGAAGGTGTGATGCTGCGGATGAAGGCCAGATCGCTGGAGCTCTCTCCGCCGGCATGGACAATTCTGCCGCGCAACTTGTTGGCGCTGGTCGTGATCCTCGCGATCGCCATCATGATGCACGCCTGGGTGCGGCCTGCGGTTGGAAACTACTACAACCGCGTGATGATGGACGTCGGCATCAACATTGTGCTGGCCGTCTCGCTCACCATCGTCAACGGCTTTACCGGGCAATTCTCGATCGGCCACGCGGGATTCATGACGCTCGGCGGCTATGTCGCCGCGGCGACCACGTACTACGGATCGCAACTGCTGTGGAGCAAAGCGGCGTTCTTTGGCGGCACGCTCAGTTCGAATACCGCAGAAAGCGTATTTAGCGCCGGCCTGCTCGGCGGCGGCGATCTGCTTTTCGTCGCGGGATGCGTGCTGGGCGGGTGCATCGCGGCCGGCGCAGGCTATGTGGTTGGATTGCCGTCGCTGCGGTTGCGCGGCGATTATCTGGCCATCGTTACGCTCGGCTTCGGTGAAATTATTCGCGTGCTGCTTCAGGCCAGCGGTCCACAGGTGACTCGAACAGCCGACATCGCCGCGAAGAACCCGTTCGAGCTGACTACGGCGCTGGGCGGCGCTCTCGGCTTCACGCGTGTTCCGATCTACACGACGCAATTTTGGACGATCTTGTTCGGGGGGGTCACGCTGCTTGTCGCCTACCGCCTCAAACAATCCAGCATGGGGCGCGCGCTGCTTTCCATCCGCGAGGATGAGGTCGCAGCCGAGGCGATGGGCGTGAAAACCACGCGCATGAAAGTGCTCGCCTTCGTCATCGCCGCGTTTTTCGCCGGAATGGGCGGCGGGCTTTATGCGCATCAACTCGGGCAGATCAATGCGGGCGAACTAGGTTTCATGAAGTCGTTCGATTTCGTCATCATGGTCGTGCTCGGCGGGATGGGTTCGATCTCCGGAGCCACATTGGCGGCCATCGTGCTGACCGTATTACCGGAGTTGCTGCGCGGCGTCGCTGAATACCGCATGATCGTGTACGCCCTGCTTCTAATCGTGATGATGCTCGTCAGGCCACAGGGACTATTTGGCGTTCGCGAGGCGTGGGAGCTAATCCGCCCACTCACGCGCCGAATGTTCGGCAGCGGGGCGAAAGCATGAGCGCCTTGCTGACTGTGGACAACATCGGCATCTCATTCGGCGGGTTGAAGGCTGTGCAGGCTTTCGCCGTCGAGATGCGGGCCGGCGACCTGCGCGGACTGATCGGCCCAAACGGCGCCGGTAAGACTACCGTGTTCAACCTGCTGACAGGCGTATATCAGCCTAATCAGGGAATCATCTCGCTCGGCGGCAGGCGATTGAACGGCCTCGCGCCGCATCAGATCACGGCCGCGGGCATGTCGCGCACGTTTCAAAATATTCGACTGTTCGGCGACCTTTCCGTATTGGACAATGTGCGCATTGCCTGTCATCTGCGAACGCGCAGCGGACTAAGCGCGACAATCACGCGCGCCGGCGGCCAAATCGGCGAAGAGCGCGCCATCACCGAGCGCGCGATGGAACTGCTCGCAATTTTCGGTCTCGGCGACCGCGTCGATGAGCAGGCTCGCAATCTGCCATATGGCGATCAGCGGCGGCTTGAAATCGCCCGCGCGTTGGCCACTTTTCCAAAAGTGCTGCTTCTCGACGAGCCGGCGGCCGGAATGAACCCGCAGGAAAAAAGGGCCTTGCGCGAGCTGATTCGCGACATCCGCCGCAAGTTTGAGTTGACCATTCTACTCATCGAGCATGACATGGGCGTCGTGATGGACATCTGCGAGCGAATCACCGTGCTCGACTACGGCCAGATCATCGCAGAAGGCACACCGGCGGAAATCCAGAAAAACCCCGCCGTCATCGAGGCGTATCTCGGAACAGCCGATGCACCGGGCGTTCGCAAGGAATAAACGTGGCGCTGCTCGAAATCCGCGACTTGCAAACGCATTACGGCGCGATCGAGGCGCTGCACGGTATTTCTCTGACGGTCGAGCGCGGCCAGATTGTCACGCTCATCGGTTGCAATGGCGCGGGGAAATCCACGACGCTTCGCGCGATATCCGGATTGATCCCGGTCACCAGCGGATCGATCCTGTTCGACGGCAAGCCGCTCGTCGGCGTCGCGCCGCATGAGATCGTGAAGCTCGGCGTCGCGCACGCGCCAGAGGGGCGCGGCATCTTCGCGAACCTGACGGTGGATGAAAACCTCGATCTGGGCTCATACCTGCGTCGCGATCGCGACGGCATCGCTCGCGATCGAGAGCGCGTGTTCGAGTTGTTCCCGCGCATCAGGGAGCGGCTGCGGCAAAACGCGGGCACGCTCTCCGGCGGCGAACAGCAGATGCTCGCCATCGGCCGCGCCCTGATGGCTCGCCCGCGGCTGCTTCTTTTGGATGAGCCGTCGCTAGGCCTGGCGCCACAGGTGGTTCAGACGATTTTCCGCATTATTCGCGAGATCAACGCGGCCGGCACGACGATTCTGCTGGTCGAGCAGAACGCGCACATGGCGCTTCAAACGGCGCATTTCGCATATGTGCTCGAAGTCGGCGAAATCGTCATGCAGGACGAAGCGAAAAAACTCGCCGAAAGCGATGAAGTGCGGAAAGCCTATCTCGGCGTGGCCTGATTGGACCGCCAAACAACCCCCGCTATTTCCCAAACTCCGCCGTCGCCTTGTCGAGTGCTCGCTTGCCGATTGCGCCGACGATGATGACGACCACAAGCGCCGCGGCGATCTTGACCGCGAACATCATCCATGACCCCGGCTCTTGCACGTCGAGGCGCTGCGCTTGCGCGGCGCCGTAGACTGCCAGAGCCGTGCGCGGCGCCAATCCGATGGCCGTGCCGATGATGAACGCCATAAAGTGAACGCGCGTCGCGCCCATGACCAGATTCGACAGCGCAAACGGCGAATTCGGCGGCAGGCGGATCAGCGTCACAAGTCCGAGCGTTTTCCAAAACCCCCCGCCGGCCAGCGCCTTGCATACTGCTCGCCAGCGCGCGTGCTCGTCCAGCACATGTTGCACGCGATTCGCCGACACCCCCCGCGCGATTAGATAGCCCAAAATGCCGCCAAGCGTCGCGCCCGCCATCGCCGCGCCGATGCCGCGCTCAAACCCAAACGCCCACCCGCCCAGAATCGCCTGCGCATAGGTCGGCAACAATGCCAAGCCCGCCGCGAACGCGAAGCCCAGCGCATAGATCACCAGCGCGGATTCGTGCGACTTCAGCCAATCTCCCACCGGTTGAACAAATGCCACCAGCGCGAAGCCTCCGAGCGCCGGCAACGTCGCCGATATCACCGCCAGCACGCTCGCCGGGCCAAGCCGCCGCGCGAGATGCATCGCATCGAATTCAGGTTCGCGTGCCGGCAATGCGCCACCGCGCTCGCGTGATTGTTCTCGCGTTTCCATTCGCGGACAATAACGCAAAAGCCGCGGGCGCGCCGGCCGAAATCGGCGGCGCGCCCGCGTATTAGAAAAACCCTCCTCGAACTCGGCGCGGCGGGCGAAACTTCGACCGCGCCGCGCCCCACCACCCGCCTGAAACTACGGACAGCCGTTGCTCGCCAGGCACACGACGAACGGATCAATGTCGAAACTGTTGACCAATCCGTCGTTGTTCACGTCCGCGTTGTCGATGTTGCAATCCGGGTACGCGGCCGCGTATGCGGCCGGATTCGACAGCGCCAAGACAAACCCGTCGATATCAAAGCTGTTGATCAGCCCGTCGCAATTCATGTCGGCCGGTAACGCTACAGCAGCATCCGGCAATGCGCCCGGCCAGAACCCGCTGATCACTTCAAAGCTTCCGCCGGTCAGGCGGCCGGATGCGTCGTATTGCCCGGCGGTTGAGCCGATTTCAAAGTTGCCGCCGGTGCTGAACGTCCAGCCGCCGCCGTCCACTGTGTGCCAGCTCTGGTCAAAGCCGCCGCCGCTCTGAGCGCTCGCCGTGGCCGCCGCGATCGACAGCGCGATCAGCGCCATTCCACCGCAGACTATTCGATTGCGAATCATGCTTCGCTCCTTTCATTCAAGATCGGGTTGAGTATTTACTCGGCCGATTCCTGCTGAACGATCGGCTCAGCGACTTCACCGGTGGACATCGTCTCCGCCGGACGCGCTTGCGGCAGCGTGAGCATGGGGTCCGCGTCGGCCTGGTTCTTCACTGCCCCGGCCGGCTCCATCCACATCACATTGCGGATCGAGCGATTGACGGCCTTGTCTTCTTCTTCCGTCGCCAGGCGCAGGTTCTCGCAAAGCTTGCGATAC
>JAEUIR010000085.1 GCA_016795025.1 Phycisphaerales bacterium | reverse complement strand
CCAACTCGCGATCAAGCATCGCGCAGGCCCCGCGCCTGCTGCTATTCAACGGCCAGCGTGCCAATATCTCGATCGGCCGCGTTCAGGGCTATGTCGCCAGCGTTCGTCCGCAGCTCGCCGAAGGCGTCGTCGGCTTCACGCCGGTTCCGGCTGCGGCGTTCAGTGGCACGGTGCTGGACGTTGAGGCGACGATCGACGCGGCTCGCAAGTATGTCACGGTGACGGTGCGGGCGAATCAGCTTCGCGAGCCGCGCTTCACGCGCTTCGAAGTGCAGCGCGCCAGCGGTAACTCGCCGGGCGTGTTCATCACGCTGCTGGATCAGGAAACCGCGTCGATCAACACGACTGTTTCGATTCCAGACGGCGGCACGGTGCTGATGGGCGGCCTAAAACTGGTCGGCGAGTTCGAGGTCGAGGCCGGCGTTCCGATTCTGAGCAAGATTCCCGTGCTGAAGCGCGCGTTCACGAACTCGACGCTCATCAAGGACGTGCAGACGCTATTGATGCTCGTCAAGGCCAAGATCATCATCCAGCGCGAGGCGGAGGAAGAAGCGTTTCCGACGCTGATTTCCGAAACGAATGCCGGGATTTCAAACTAAACCGGCGCGTTTTTCCGCGATCCGCTCACCCAGTTGAGCGAGTCCAAGTCGTGCGTTATGAATGTCGAATCCGCGACGCCCGTGCAATCAGCATGGGCGTCTTTTTTTTCATCCTGCTGGGCGGCGCCGACGTCTGCCGAGCGCAATTCCCTCCTCAAACATCGCGCCCCGCGACGCGAGCCGTAGAGAAGAAGCCGGGCGAATTTCAACCAGGCGTTTCAATCGACTGGGATGCGCGGGCTGTCCGCGTTCGCGGACGCGTCGCGCAAACCGCCGGCCCGTTGGAATTCTTCGCCTGCTTTGCAGGCAAGGACCACGAAAGCGCCATTCGCATGGAAGCGGAAGCCGAGCACGTTTTCATGGCGCTCGGCCTGTGCGGCAACACACCGGGCGCACCGATCGTGTGGAATGAAAACACATCGCGTTATTCGATGCCGACGGGCGATCTGATCGATGTTTTCGTGACGTGGAGCGCCGAAAGCGACGAGCTGCGCCGCGCAGGCGCATTTGACTGGCTCATCGACTCGGCGACCGAGCAAAAGCCTTTGGCGCGACCATGGGTTTTCACCGGATCCATTAGGGCAGAAGGCGATTCTCTGGCCGCCGGCCGCACCGGCGCTGGCGTGGCAATCGTCGATATGCCGGATAGCCTGCTGGCGCTGACGCGGAGTTACGCCAGCGGCGACAACGACCTTTGGGCCGTCGCCAACAGTGAGGCCATTCCCGCCTCGGGCACGCCGGTGACAGTCGAATTTCGCCCGGCGGCGCCGCGCTCGCGCGACATTTCGCTGGATTTTCGGGGGACAATCAGAATCGACGGACAAATCGTGTCCATCGCCGACGCCGTTGATGCCATTTCGTTGATGTTGAAACTGGATCAAAAAGCCACAATCAGCGTCAAAACTGGCGATGCGATGAAGGCGGACTACGCGCGGCTTGAAGAAGCACTCAAATCGGCCGGCGTTCCTGTTGAGCGAATTCAAGCGGACGCAAGTCGCGCAGCCGAGCAGCCGAATGGCCGCTGACCGGCGACGCGTTAACTGAGGTCGGACGGTCCCGCGGCGCGATGCTCCAGCAAGCGCCGTACGCGGGCAAGGAGATCGAGTTTGTTTACGGGTTTGCTGATGATGTCATCCGCTCCCAGTTCGCGAGCTCGATCCACGTCGGATGGCTCGTTCAGCGCCGTAATCATGAGAATCGGGATCTGCCGCGTTCGCTCGGCCTGTTTCAACTGTCGGCAGACCTCAAATCCACTGCGCTTCGGCATCATGACATCCAACAAAATGAGGTCCGGGCGCTCGCGCTCCACGCTCTCGAGCGACTGCTCGCCGTTCGCCGCGGTGATGATGCGCACCCCCGGCAGATCGAGATACGCTTCGAGTAATTCGAGAATCTGCGGGTTATCGTCGGCGATCAGAATGGTTGCGGCGGCTGGGATATCCACGCGGCGTCCTTCGCTGGTTGTGTTGCCTGATCGTATGCTAGTGATCGCCGGCAGCGCTGACAAACACCGTGCCTTCAACAAAAGCGCGTCGCGCGGGTGGACGGGGTCGCCTTGCGGGACATCCCGCCTCGGACTATATTTCGATGGACAATTGGTGCCGTTGCGCCGATCAATGGGAACGGTTTCCGGCTCAACGCGCCGCAGCGACAATGTGTGCCTCCACAGGGAGTTTTCTCGATGACAAGCAAGAACCGCTTTTCCGGCGGACTGCTCGTAACTTCTTTTGCCGCATCGGCTTGTCTGTTCTCACTCTTCGGCTGCGGCGCTGGATCGACATCCGGCCCGCTTAGCCTTTTCGGTAATCCGATCAACGACGCAACCACGCAGCAGCCGGGCACTGGCGGCCCGGGCGGAGTTGGAACCGGCGGCGATCCGACCGGCAGCGGCAACGACCGCACCATCGTCGATCCGTGCAGCGAGCCCGAAACGCGAAAACTCGTTCGAATTTCGCTGCGAAATACCAACCCGGACGACTTTATTCACTATTTCCTGATCCTTGTCGCTTTCGTTAGCAGCGAGACCTATCCCGCCGGCGCGGTTTGCCCGGACGACATCAACCTATACACCCGAAACGGCTACACGGAGATTCCCGAGGGTACCTCGCAAAACTTCGGCAATTTCTGCTTCGTCGGCCCTGCTCTTATTTACTTTCACGAGAGCGGCCGCTTCCGAAGCTCGGGCGGCGTCGGCGGCTCGACACTGGCATCAGCCATCGCCCCGGCTCAGGGTTCGCAAGCGACATTCGATGAATTCTTCACGGCCGCAGGCGCGCAACTGCCGGTACCGGATCTGGTCATTTTTCACAATCCCGGCACGGGCGAAGGCGCGAATCTCAAGATCAGCCGTAGTTCGAACGCTCCTTGCGATCTGCTCCAGCTCGCGGGCGAACGGCCCTGCCAGCAAGATTCGTTCTATTACGTCGACGAATTCGATCTAATGGCCGGTTCAACGCAGCTCGGCACCGGCTCAGGCCGGCGCGTTCCCAGCGAAATGCAAGACACGTCGTGCCAATGCCGCGGCTTCGAGGAGCCTTGGCACAGTCTCGCTCCATCGCGCGTCACCGCGAACGGCGCACTGTGCAGCGAGTTTCTGCGCGGCGGCCGCATCGAATACGCGTTCCTGCGAAACGACACCAACCCGCCGTTCCCGCAGCTTGTCTGGCGCGTGACGGACAGTGCCGGTTCGATCGTACATGACTTCGACTCACGGTCCGGCGTGCGCTAATCCGCGTTTCCGCGCCCGAAACGCCGATCGATAGGATTGATGACCAAAAACAATCGGCTCGCGTTGGGCAACAGGCCTATCGCGAGCCGATTCTCATATTCTGGAAATTCGGGATTGCAACGCCCAAAGTCATCCGCGCTCAAACGATGAGGTTCACCAGCCGCCCCTTCGCGACGAACGACTTCTTGATAGGCCGCCCCGCGATCTCCTTGGCCACCGCCTCCAACGCTTGCGCTGCGTCGATCACGTCGTGATCCGCGGCATCCGGCGCAACCAGCAAGTGCCCGCGCTTCTTGCCATTCACCTGAACCAGCACCTCCACCGTCGCGTCGCGTGTCAGAGTCTCATCATACGCCGGCCACGGCTGAGCGTGGACAGAGTCTGCGTGCCCCAAACGCTGCCAAAGTTCCTCAGTAATGTGGGGCGCAAACGGCGCAAGCACCACCAGCAAACGCTCGATCTGATCGCGGCCGATGCTGTCAGGCTTCGGCGCCTCATTCGAAAACACGATCATTTGCGAAATGGCCGTGTGGAATGAAAAGCTCTCAATATCGTTTTGCACTTTCTTGATCGTCTTATGTAGCAGACGCTCCACTGAGTCATTTCTCGCTTGCGCGATGCGCGGATTCAGCCGCCAGCCATCCGGGGAATCTTCGTCTTGTGTGACCACCAACCGCCACACGCGCTGTAGAAACCGGTGCGGCCCGATGATGTCGCGCGTGTTCCACGGCTTGCTGGCCTCCAGCGGGCCCATGCCCATCTCGTACAACCGAAACGTATCCGCTCCATACGAGGCGATAATGTCATCCGGGTTAATGACGTTTTTGAGGCTCTTGCTCATCTTCGCGATGATCTGCCGCACTGGCTGGCCGGTAGCGCGCTCGATGAACTCGCCGTCGCGGGGAGTGTCCACCTCGTCCATCGGAACCAGCGATCGATCCGCGCGCTGATAAGCGAAACTGGTGATCAACCCCTGATGAAACAGCTTGCGAAACGGCTCCGGGGTGCTGACCTCGCCCAGATCGAACAACACCTTATGCCAGAACCGCGCGTACAACAGGTGCAATACGGCGTGCTCTTCGCCGCCGATGTACAGGTCCACGCCGTCGCGCAACCAATATTGCTCCGCCGCGCGACCGACGAACCGCTCGTTGTTTTTCGGATCGGCAAAACGAATGTAGTACCAGCATGAACCGGCCCAGCCCGGCATCGTATTCGTCTCGCGCCGCACCGCCGCGCCCGCGGGCAGGCCCCGGACCCCCGCGTCGCCAGCCGTGGTGTTCACCCACGCCGCTGCTTTTGCCAGCAGCGGCCGCGGGTCGTCGGACTCCTCCGGCGCATAATCCGCCATCTCAGGCAGTCGCACCGGCAGGCACGACTCCGCGACCGCATGATGATGTCCGCGCTCATCCCACACGATCGGAAACGGCTCACCCCAGTAGCGCTGCCGGCTGAACAACCAGTCGCGCAGTTTGAACTGCGTGCGGGCCGCGCCGATACCAGACGTTTCGGCGTGCTTAATCACCGCATTTTTCGCGAATTCGGTCAGCAGCCCATCGATGGAAATGTCGGGGCCGCTCGAATTCACCGCATGGCCATTTCCTGAATACGCTCGACCCAACCGAGCGTAATAGCCGCCATGATGCAGCGTGGCGGCCATATCTGCAAAATCCACGAAGTTCATGGACTCGATCGCGTCACGCCAGGTCATGTGAATGGATCCGCGGCGGTTCACGGCGGTCGCCGGCGCTGGATCGGCGGGCGATTGTGGCGTTTGAGGGTGTTCGGCTCGGCGCGCCCGCACGACGCGCAATTGCCCCGCAAATTGATCCAGCGGACAGTCGCTCGTGACGGTCAACCCCATGAAGTCCGCCATCACGTCGATCCAGGCTGAGCCTTCGGCTTCCTCCGGCTGCGCGTTTTCCGCGTAATAGCGCATGGCCAGCACCGGCCGCGGATAGACGACGTCGCGGATCGGCAAATCGAACGCCGCCGCAAACTCAAAATCCCGCTCATCATGCGCTGGAACGGCCATGATCGCGCCGGTGCCGTAGCCGGCCAGCACATAATCCGCCGTCCACACCGGGATGCGCTGCTTCGTGAATGGATTCGTCGCATAGGCGCCGATGAACACGCCTGTTTTTTCGCGGCTCTCTTTACGCTCCAGATCCGAACGGTTTCGCGCCGCGGCCACATAATCGCGCAGCCGGGGCACGTCGGTATCGGGCAGCGGATGCTTCAGCAGCGCTTCGACCAGGGCATGCTCCGGCGCGACGACCATGTATGTCGCGCCGAAAATCGTGTCGGGTCGAGTCGTGAACACGCGCAGCGCGGAACAATCCGCCACACCGCTCAACGGAAAGTCAATCTCCGCGCCATCGCTGCGGCCGATCCAGTCGATTTGTCGCTTCTTGGTTGATTCCGGCCAGTCGACCAGCGTCAGATCATCGAGCAGCCGTTCGCCATAGGCCGTGATGCGAAACATCCACTGTCGCATCGGCTTGCGAAACACGGGGAACCCGCCGCGCTCGCTCTTGCCGTCGATGACCTCTTCGTTGGCCAGAGCGGTGCCGAGCTTCGGACACCAATTCACCGTCTGCTCACCCACATAGGCCAGGCGATAGCTATCGATGATTTTGCGCTGTTCAAGCTCGCTTAATTCGCTCCAGCGCCGCTGCTGCTGCTCGCCGGAATCTCGCCGCACAGGCTCAGACCCGTCGGGATTGCCGCACGCGAGCCGCCGCCCGCTTTGCAACTCGTCGATCAATTCCGCGATCGGCCGCGCCCGCCGGGCATTCGTGTCATACCATGCGTTGTAAATGCGCAGAAAAATCCACTGCGTCCAGCGATAGTAATCGTCGTCGATCGTGCCGAATTCGCGCGACCAGTCGTACGAAAACCCGAAGCGCTGCAATTGCCGCCGAAAGTTGTCGATCGCCTCGCGGGTCGTGATCGATGGATGTACCCCCGTGCGAATCGCGTATTGCTCTGCCGGAAGGCCGAACGCGTCCCACCCCATCGGATGAAGCACGTTCAAACCTCGCATGCGCTTGTAACGGCAGATGATGTCCGTGGCGGTGTATCCCTCGGGGTGGCCGACATGCAGGCCCGCGCCGGATGGATACGGAAACATGTCCAGGCAATAGAATTTTTGGCGCGACGCGTCAAAGCCCGGCTGACCGGGATTGGGCGTGTTGAACGCCCCGTCTTTCTCCCACGCCGCCTGCCACTTCGGCTCGATTTCGCTAAAGCGATACTCGTCGGTCATGCGCCGTTCAGCGAACCTCCGTGGGCTTGTGTTGCCCTACTTCGCGGCGTTCGCCGCGACAAACCCGGCTCGGGCGCGAATACCGGCCGAATCAAACCACTCAGCATAGAACTTGTTGTCTTCTTCGGCACCCGTTCGTCGTTGAAGCTGTTCGCGCTGCACGTCGAAATCCCCCTGATAAAGCGAGCGCACTTCCCGCAGTTCTCCTACGATCCAGCGCTGCGTCTGGCCCATCGAAACCAGCACGACTCGATGCGCGGGCGGCGGGCTTTCGCTGCTTAGCTCGGCAATCTCGAAAATGCGCTTGTGCAGATTAGGCGATACGCCAACGTTCGGAATGAATCGTTGGCTGCGGGGAAATTTGTCTTGCGCCACCGGCCCATACGCGGCCAGATAATTGGACTTCGGCGCGGGAAACTCGCCCGGTTGCGTCGTAGGCGGCGCGTCCGCCTGTGTCAGAATTTCTCGGAGCTCGGTCATCTCAGTTGCAGCTCCGTCGATCCCGATTTCCTTCGCCCGATCAGCCAGCTTCTTCGCGAATTCCTCCGCCTTCTTGTAAGCCTGCACCGTCTTCCAGTCAGCCTTTACCTTGTCGCGCACAAGGTCGATTGAGTCAGGCGGGGCGCTGGGCGCGACCTGAATAACACGGAAAAGATACGCTTGATACGGCTGAGCTTGCTGAACCCGCCCCGCCGCAGGGTTCATTCGCGACCAGATCATCACGGGGCTGGGCTCAAGAATGTTCAGCACCGGGAAAATTTCTCGCTGGCCCTCTTCAGTCTTGGGTGTGTAAAGCCCTTTCACGCGCAACATCAGGTCTTGTAGACGGATCTGCTGATTGGACGCTGTCATCGCGGCCATCGCCACGCCGCCCTCGCGCTGCAATCCGGTAGCATCGACCAGTTCAGTTTTCTTGTACGCCACCGGCACGCCCGATGCAGCCATCGATGCGCAGATTGCTTCGAGTGATTCGATTTTGTCGGCGGGGGGTGCGGGGTGATAGCCATCCGCGCCCAGTTCAATTCCGGCCCACGGCGCGCTCAAGCGATCTCGAATCTGATTGATGATGCGCTGGCCTTCCTGGACTGCCTTATCCGCGCGAGCGTCTTCTCGCACGCGCTCCTGCACTTCTTCAAACGATGGCATGATGATGTCAAATTCCGGCTGCGGCGCCGGCTGAGACGGGTCTGCTGGTTGCGTGGTCGGCTTCGGCACTCGCTGTTCATAGCGCTTTGCGTTTGTCTCGAAGAAACGCTTCACCTCCGACGTCCGCACCTGCACGGCGTCTTGCAGCGACTTGGGATCGACCGTCACATATTCGATCTGCACGCGGTCCGGATATTTGTAGCCAAACTCCACTTTGTCTTCGGTGTGCTGGGTCATGCGGTTCTTGGCCTGCTCAAAAAACTCGGCCAATTCCGCCTCGGTCGGGTCGGGAATCGTGCTGATCAGCGCTTTTGCATCGATCACCGAAAGCGCGACCGACGCCTGCTGCTGCTGGTTGCGATAGGCCAACTCGGCACGCGGCACGCTCGCACCGAGCGCATCGCGCTGAATCTGCCAGAAGTTCATCACCGCCAGCCAGTCGCCGATCACGCCGTAAATCGCATCCAGACTCAGATGATAGCGCGACCGCAGTTCATCGAGCCGCTGCATGATCATCGGATTCTGTTCAAACTCTCGCTGTAGATCGTTCCGCCCAACATAAACGCCCGCCCGCTTGGCCTCTGTCACCAAAAGGTGGAAGTCCAACGGATCGATCCGCCCGGCCAGTTCCCCCGGCATGATGCCCGCTTCCCGGGCGATGCGAATTTTGTCGTCAGCGCGCTGTACGTCGGACGTATACACCGCCGACGCAAACGCTGTGCCGAGCCGTTCGTCGCGCGCCCGGCCGCTGCTATCCGAACAACTGTTAATCACGTCAGATAGCAAAAACGTGACCAACAACAGCGACATGACAACGAGGACGAGCGCCCGACTGTTCTCGCGCACGATTTTACTGAACATCAACTCATTCCCTGATGATCGGATTCACGGCCCGGCAAGAGCCTGGTTCAAGCAAAGACCGACCATAATAGACGGATGGCGGCACGGAGCAAGTCTCCGACTGCCTCAATTCGCCTTGCGCGATCGGCACAATTGGCAGGTGGTTGCCATCCCAAGGACAGTGCGGGCGGAGGGTCCGCTCCACACGTTGCGCCATCAGCCGCGCTGAGTCTCTGCCGAAACCTGCTTGCGCGAATCGGCAAGCAATCGCAATCCGTACAGCACCACCGCCACCGTGCTGCCTTCATGCCCGATGACCGCGAACGGCAATGACAACCATCCCAGCATGGTTAGCAGCACCAGCAGGAAGATCATCCCGAACGCAAAAAGCAGGCTCTGCTGAATTGTCGATCGGCAACGGCGGGCCAGCGACAGCGCTCGCGAAATGCCGCACAAATCTTCGCGCATCAGCACCACATCGGCCGTCTCCAGCGCGACGTCGGCGCCGCCGCCGCCGCCCATGGCGATGCCCACGGTCGCCGCCGCCAGCGCGGGCGCGTCATTCACGCCGTCGCCGACCATCGCCACGCCGCCGTTGGATTTCGCCAGCGTCATGATCGCGGTCAGCTTGTCGGCCGGCGTCAGCCCCGAGCGCACATCCGTAATTCCGACCGTCGCCGCGATGCGCTCGGCCGGCGCGGCATGATCGCCGGTCAGCATCGTTAGGCCGGTGATTCCCGCAGCTCGAAGCTGCTCGATCGCTTGTTTCGCCTCGCGGCGGACTTCGTCCGCAACGTCGATTGTGCCGGCCAACCCGTCGCTGCGCATGACCAGCACTTTCGTGCCGTCCGCGCTCTCCCGCGCCGCGCGAATGAGCTCTTGTGGTAACTCGATTCCGTGCTGCTGAAACAAGCGCACCTGCCCGACGCCGACCCAGTGGTTGCTCATTCGGCCCCACACGCCGAAGCCCGGTTCGCTCGAAAAAAGCTCGATTTCAGGCAAACTCAGGCCACGCGCCGCGGCCGCCGCGGTGATCGCTCGGGCAACCGGATGCTCGCTGCGATGCTCCAGCGCTGCCGCAACCGCCAGCAATTCGTCATGGTTGCCGTTTTGCGCGCTCACCGCGCGCACGACCGGGCGGCCGCGCGTCAGCGTGCCGGTTTTGTCGAACGCAAATGACGACACAGTCGCGAGTCGCTCGATATGCGAACCGCCTTTGAACAGCACACCACTGCGCGCGGCATGCGTCACCGTCGCGAGTACCGCCACGGGAGACGCGAGCACTACAGCACACGGCGAAGCGGCAACGAGCAACACCATTCCCCGATGGATCGATGACATGATGTCGCCGCTGATCAGCATCCCCAGCAGCATCGTGCCGATGCTGACGACCAGAACGGTCAAAACGTACGGTGACTGCCAGCGCTCGATGACGCGCTGCGCCGTCACCCTGCGCTCCTGCGCCTCTTCCACCAATCTTACGATGCGCGCGAGCGTCGATTCCGAAGCGGGCCGGGACACGCGCACCAGCAGCGATCCGTTCGCGTTGATCGTGCCGGCCAGGATCTTCGACCCCGGCTGCTTCTCCACCGGCGCCGACTCGCCCGTGACGATCGATTCATCCACGGCGCTCTCCCCATCGAGCACCACGCCGTCCACCGGGAAGCGCTCGCCCGGGCGCACGCGCACCACGTCATCCGCACGAATTTCGGCCAGCGGCACGTGTAACTCACGATCGTCTCGGACCAGGCAGGCTTTCTCCGGACGAAGGTTCATCAGCGAACTAATCCCGCGCCGCGTCCGCTCGATGGCAAAACGCTCCAGGGCGTCGCTGAGCGAAAACAAAAACAGCAGGATGGCGCCCTCGTCCCAGTGCAGCGTGATCGCCGATACGACGGCGGCGAGAATCATGAGGACGTTGATGTCCGGCCGCCAGGTCCGCAGCGCGGAGATGGCTTCGAGCGTCGCGCGCGATCCGCCGAGCAGGTAGCTCGCCGCAATGAAAAACCACATAGCCGCCACGGCCCCCTGCGATTGAAGCACAGCGGCGATAATTCCCGTGACGGCACATAGTCCGGACGCGACGAAGCGTTCATGCGGTCCGGCATCCGGCGTGAACAGTCGCACGGCGCTGCGCGAGAGCTGCGCGATTGTGAGGTATTGGCCGGAACTCACGAGGTGCAGGGCCATGCGGTCATCTCAGAACGGAGAAAGCGATTCAGCGCCGCGCTATACTAATATCGTATGCGAGCGCTGCTCACGCCCATCAAAAAATGCGACATATTTGCACAGGATTGTGATTGATGAACCAATCAGGTGATTTGAAACCGCCTCATGCCAACCCCGCGAATCGAATCGGCTTGGATTATCGCCAACATGGAATCGCGCGGCTCGGTTTTCCCCGCATCGACGTACACTCGCACGTAAATGATGTTTCACACACGAGGGCGCTGCTTGACGCCGCTGACTGTTTCGAAATCGGCGCGATTGTGTCGATGACCGCACTCGCGAAGCTGCCTGACATCGCGGCGGCGCACCCCGATCGTTTCCGGTTCATCGCAGTGCCGCAGTGGCGCAAATTTGAGGTTACTTCAGAGTTTCGCGCTCTCTGGTGCGACGACCTACGCGCGTTCTCGGCGAACGGTTCGCGCTGGTGCAAATTCTGGGTCGCGCCGCCCATGCGCGGCGACCGCGGCTTGACGCTGCAAAGCGAGTTTCTGCGTCCGGTGATCGAGACCGCGCTGGCGCTGAATTTTCAATTCATGGTCCATGTTGGCGATCCGTCTGTGTGGTTTGCGCCCGGCGCGCGCTACTCCGATGCCGCGAAATACGGCTCCAAGATCGACCAATATCCGCAGCTCGATTGGTTCGCCGAATTCGTCGCGCCCCGCACGGTGATCGCGGCGCATATGGGAGGCAGCGCCGAAGACCCCACGTTTCTTGATCGATTGCTCTCTCGCCACGCGAATCTGATGCTTGACACCAGCGCCACCAAGTGGATCGTTCGCGAAGTCTCGCGCCATCCCCTGGCGATTCGCGAGCTTGTCACGAAATGGCCGGATCGGGTTTTGTTCGGAAGCGATATCGTCACCGACGAACAGCACGATTTCGAGCATTACGCCAGTCGCTATTGGGCACAGGAAACGCTCTGGCAGACCGACTATCGAGGCGAAAGCCCGATCGACGACCCCGATGCCGCCAATCCGCCCCGACTCCACGGCGTCGCGCTCCCGCCAGATGTGCTGAAAAAGGTCTTTCGCGAAAACGCTCTGCGCATCAAAATAGCGTCCTGAAGCTGAGTCCACTTCTCTTCCAACTGGAGCGCGCCATGGCGGAGCATTTTCGCGTGCTGAATGTTGAAGCCGGTTACGTGGGGTTCGTCGTCGCGATGTACGGTCTGCGCCGGGTATATCTTCCCGAAGAAACGGCAGCCCGAATTCGTGCCCGCGTGCGGGCCGACTATCCGCTCGCCGGCGAAAACGACGATTTGCTGCCCACATTCGCTCAAGAGTTGACGCGTTATTTCGCGGGGGAGCCGGTCATATTCACCGTAGCCATCGATTGGACCGGTTATTCATCATTTGACGCCGATGTGTGGCGATCGTGCCTGACGCTCGGCTATGGCGAGGTTGCTTCATACGGCGATCTTGCGCGCAAAGTTCGCCGGCCAGGCGGGGCACGCGCGGTCGGTGGCGCAATGGCGCGCAATCCAATGCCCATTGTCGTGCCGTGCCATCGCGTGCTGCGCGGCGACGGCTCGATCGGCGGCTATAGCGGCCACTGCGGCGTGTCGTTCAAGAAGCGCTTGCTCGAAATGGAATCCGCCGCATTGACTTGATCTGCGCGCGGGCCGCCGTCAAATCGCGGAAATGCGCCCGCCGTCCACGGGCAGGCTTATGCCGGTGATGTAACCTGCCTCGCGCGAGCACAAGAACGCCACGGCCGCCGCGATTTCATCGGGCGTCGCGAATCGACCGGCCGGCGTCTCGGCCAACGCAGTCTTTTCCACATCCGCGATGGAAATTCCCTGCCGCCTGGCCCGCCCGCTGAACAACTCATCCAAACGTTCAGTGCGGGTGAACCCGGGCAGAACGTTATTCACCGTAATGCCGAATCGCGCGACTTCGTTCGACCATGTTTTCGCCCACCCCGCGACCGCCGCGCGCGTCGTGTTCGAAACGCCGATGCCCGCGATCGGCTGGCGCACCGAGGTCGAGATAATATTCACAATCCGCCCGAACCCGGCCGCGCGCATGCCCGCAAGCACCGACTGCGCCATCACTTGATTGCAGGCTACGTGCATTCGAGCCGCGTCCAGAAACTGCTGTGGCGTGGCCTCGGTGATCGGACCGGCCGGCGGTCCCCCGGTGTTATTCACGAGCAGCACAAATGGACCATGCGCGGCGATATGCGCGGAGACAATCTCGCGCAGCGCGTCCGGCTGCGCAAAATCCGCGATAACCGCGCGATGTGACTGACCGTGCGTGCGATCAAGCCCGGCAATCGCGGCTTCCAATTGCGCCGCGCTGCGCGCGATTAGCGTCAGCTCCGCCCCCTGGCGCGCCAACACCTCGGCGCTTGCCCGCCCGATGCCGCGCGACGCGCCGCATACAATCCCGCGCAATCCGTTCAATTCAAGCATCAATCACGTCCATCACAACTTCGTGAACTCGTACAGCGCCACGCCCGCGCCGGACATGCTGTCGCCCGCCACCATCCCAGCAGCCAGCGTCACCAGGAATCGCTTCGACCAATCCGGATAGGCCTTCGAAATCAGCGCTGCGATCGCCGCACCAAGGAACATCGCCACGGCCACATCGCCCTGAATCACGAACGACAACCCGATCGCAGCCGGGCTGGGTACAAATGCCGCCGCTTTCTTGGGCAGGATTTTCTCCAACACGGGCAGCAGCACGCCAAACGCGCAGGCGATGACGATGGCGGTAGGTGTTCCCTCGGGAATCGCCTTGAAACCGATCATGAACAGCTCTGCGACGGCTTTCCACGTCGTCACGGCCGGCGCGGTGAACGGCTCGCTGAATAACTGATCCTTGGGGTTCGGCAGCAGCAGCAAATAACCGGCCGTGCCGATTGTCGCGCCCGCCAGCGCGCCGCAGACCTGCGCAAATGTCTGATACTTGGGCGATGCGCCGACCAGCCGGCCGGCCTTGAGATCAAACAACAGCTCGGCGCATTTTGACGCGGCTCCGCCCGTCACCGTCGCGGCCATCAGGTTCGGCGCGGGGCTGCCCGGTGCGATCGCGCCGAATACAAGCTGGGTGACCTTTCCCATCGCGCCGACGGGCGTCGTATTTGTCTCACCGGCGACGCGGCCGGCGACCAGCGCGAGCGCGAATGACAGCACGACGCCGATCGAGGCTGCCCACCACGTAATCTCGAAATAGATCATTTGCAGGGCGACTGACAGAATGCCGGCTACGAGTATGCCGATCAGCCAAAGTTTGTTGCTCACCAAATGCTGCGCCGGCACGTCATCGCCCACATCACCTTCCGCCGACCGCCGCGCGCTGAACGTCCTCGCGATCGAACGCCAGGAAAAACCAAACGACACGATGGACGAAACCACCATCAACGCCACGCCGGGCCACAACAGCCACGCGACGACGTCGGCGAACGTCGCCTGGGCCGGCTGATACTTCGATGCAGCGCTGACCGACTTGACTCCGGCGACCAATGTCGCGTTTCCGCTTGCTGCGGCAATGGCCGCGTCTTCATCGCTTTTGGCAAGAACGCCGCGCGCAGTGAGCCGTTGGTCAGCTGGGTTGTAACGCACAAGCGGGGTCAAATCGACCAAGCCTACCGCGCTCAGCAGGGGCGCTGCGGATTCCTGTTGCAACTCGACCAGCGCTGTGCGGAATTTCTCGATATCGGTTTGGTGAGAAGGGTGTTGCCTGAGCGCTTCGTCAACATGCGTCATGCCGTCGGCCAGCGCCTGTTCCGGAAGACGCCCCATCACGCTTAGTTTCCCTTTGGACCGTTCATAACGCATGAACCCGGTCCACTTCTGCGGCAGCCCGAATCCGGCCGGCATGCGCGGCACAACGCGCGAAAACACCAGCGGCCGGGTGGTCTCATATTGAAAGCTCGCATGGAGCCTCGTGACGGCATCGCGCCATACAGGATCGGGTGAAGCATCCAGCAACGCGGTGCGATCAGCCGCGGTGAGGCCGTTCTTGGCTTTCAACATTCCGGACGCAGAGTCATATTCAACCGGCAGAGCGCCTGTCGATGTACTAGCCGGCAGAGAGAGCGGAACTCGCACCGAGAGCTGCGATCGAACATAAAAGCGTTCGATCGCCTGTCGGAACAGCGGATCATCGCTCATGGCCAGCAGGCGAGCCCGCTCGGCGTCGCTCATCTGGCCTTTCCATTCGAGTTGCTTTTTGTCCGTGTTGTACTTCGCATACCCCTCCGGTTCGGGCGGCAACACGATGCCCTCCGGAAGCATTGGCAGCGGTTCTGAAATCGTCAAACGAATATAGTTTTGGCGAATCAGCGGCGGAGCGAGCACGAGCCACCCCAGAATCGAGCCGAGAATCAGCCAGGTCGTCGTGCGCAGCCCGACGATGATGCCCACGCCATACATGAGCAGACTGGGGTTCAGCGAGAAGGTCAGCGATTTCAGCGAAAATCCGCTCACGTGCCACGAAGTCGGGGCCCAACTCGCGATTACGTGCGTGTACTTCAACACAAACATCGCGCTTGCCACGACCGCCGCGCCCAACAGCGCCACAACTTTGCGCATCGCTTCGGCGCCTTGCGAGTGGATTTCGCGCAGCGTCGCAGCCGTCGCGATGCCCGTCGGAAACGGCAGCTTATCGGTGATGATGAGCTGCTTGCGCATACCCACCGCAATTGCGATGCCCACCAGGCAAACCGAAAACGTCCAGATCGACAAATGAATCCACGGCAGTGTTTTTTCCGGAGCCAGCAAGCTTAGCGCTGGGATGCCGGCCACCAGGCCGGCCGAAGAGACGGCCGCCGCGGCTGTGCCAGCCGTCTGGTTGATGTTGTTTTCCAGAATCGACCATGGGCGCGTGTGAAACGCCAAATGCATGGTGTGCCAAAACCCGTACGCGAGAATCGCGGACGTGATTGACATGTTCATGCCCCAGCCGATCGTCAGCCCCGCGTAGATATTGCAGACCGACAGCAAACCACCGAGCACCATACCGGTCAGCACCGCACGAATGGTGAGCTGCGGCGTATGAAGGTCGATGGGCACGGCCTGAAGTTCATTGCTCGCAGGTGCGGGAGAGTCCTTGCTCATCAGTCGGCTCCGGCTTTGCGCGTCGGATCGCCTCGACACGTCGGGCCTGAACCACCGACGCAGCAATCCGCATGGAAATTGGCGGCCACGAACGGCGGGCATGCTACGACAAACCGTCGGCGTTTGAAAGCGGCGCGGCTGCCTGTATACCCGACGACGTAGAGCCTGCATCGCAATCGTTCGTTCCGCGATCTCGCAATTCCCGACGATTTTTCATAGAATCGCCCGCATGGCCGGTCATTCACATTGGGCAAGAATCAAACGCGCCAAAGCCGTCACGGACGCGCGCCGCGGGCGACAGTGGAGCAAGCTCTCCCGCGCGATCATCCTTGCCGCCCGCAATGGGCCTGATCCGGATGCAAACCTGGCCCTGCGGTACGCCATCGACGCGGCCCGCGACGCGAACATGCCGCGCGACACCATCGAACGAAACATCAAGAAGGGCAGCGGCGAACTAGGCGCGCAACAATTCGAAGAGTTGCTCTACGAAGGATACGGCCCCGGCGGCGCGGCCATTCTTGTGGCGGCCATGACCGACAACCGTCACCGCACCTCCGGCGAAGTGCGGAATATCCTCGAAAACAAGGGCGGCAATCTTGGCGCTACGAATTGCGTCGCGTGGATGTTTACAAAGCGGGGCCAGTTTCTGATCGCCATCGACAAAACCGACGAGGACACGCTGACAAACATCGCGATTGAAACTGGCGCTGAAGACGTGAAGCGCGACGGCGATACATTTGAGGTAACGTGCGAACCCGCGGTATTCGAGGCCGTCCGTCAGGCGCTGAAAAACGCAAACATCAGTGCTGATTCCGCCCAGATCACGATGATTCCCTCCACCTATATCACGCTCGACGGCGAAAAGGCGGAGCAAATGGTCAAGCTCATCGATGCGTTGGATGAACACGACGATGTTCAGCAGGTTTATAGCAATTTTGAACTGTCACAGGCGGACATGGATCGATTGGCCTGACGAAACGCGCGTGCGAGCGCTGGTGGATGGACAATCCGGCATCAACCGGCCGCGCTGAGCCGTTCGAGCCGGCTCATGCGGCACGTGGAGTTTTCTCCAAACCCGCGCAGCCGTCCGCGAAACATTTTTGCGCAGGCAAAGTGGCTCGCCAGCGTCGTGAAGTAGCCCGCACCAAACCGACCAAATGTAAGCTCCGCGCGACGAAGCGCCAGCAAGAAACTCGCCGGGCATTCAAATCCCGGCATCTCCTGATAGCAGATCGCCAGGTGGCCGCGAACATGCGCATCCGCGCCCGCGTAGGCGGTCAGGCCGTGGTCCAGCGCAAAACGCGCCGCTCGCAGGTCGGTGCGCTTCATGGGGTTCTGGCCATTGCAAACTTCCACCGCGTCGATCATCTCTAAAATATCGTACATCCGCTTTCGCAGACCGTGGCGCCCCAGGAACGGGTGCGGCACCAGCACAAGCCCGCCCTGCTCCTGAATTCGGCGCGCTGTATGCAGCGCGGATCGCCCTGGCTCGACTTTCTCGCTCAAAAAGAGCCCGATCAGGTGACCGTCGGACGTGCTGACTTCCTCGCCGACGATGATCTCGACGCCGCGCTCACGGCCGATCTCGCGGGCCTCCAGCGCGCCGCGGATTTCGTCGTGGTCCGTTACGCCGATGCAGGTGACGCCCTGCCGCCGGGCCGTCGTGATCAGGTCTTCCGGCGAGGTGTTGGAATCATGCGAGTAATTCGTATGAACGTGCAGAACCGTCTTGTGCAGCCGCAAGCCCGCGCCTCCTTTGAAGTACCAACGAGCATTCGAATTATACGCGCGCGCGGCAAGCCGGTGATAGAAATTCCGGGCGGATTTGTATCGCGAACCCGCCCTCCTGCATCCGGAAAAATCCGCAGGTCAGATCAACGGCTTCTGATACACGGTCGCCTCGCGATATTTGAACGGATGTTGAAGCGTTTGCAGGCTCTCCGAATGGCCGATCAGCAAATAGCCGCCAGGCGTCAGGTGCTGATAGAACTTGCCGACCAGCTTTTCCTGCGTCGGCCGGTCGAAATAAATCAGCACGTTCCGGCAGGACACTAGCTGCACCTCGGCGAAGACCGAATCCGAGACCAGACTATGATCGGAGAAGACCGTCCGCCGGCGGAGTGACTTATCGAACCTGGCCG
>JAEUIR010000084.1 GCA_016795025.1 Phycisphaerales bacterium | reverse complement strand
CATCGGCGTGCTGGCGATGATCGCCCTGTCGGTCTGGCTGATCGCCTCTGCTTCCACCGGCCGCGCGGACGAACATGCCGCGCCATCATTACTGCGCAACTGGCCGACTATCGCATCGCTGGTCGTCCTGTTTATCGCGATGGTGATCTCGGGTAGCCATCCACGCGACGTGGACGCTGAGATCGCCGGCGTGATCGAGAGCGAGGGCGCGTCGGCGCGGGGCACGGCCTGGCGTGAGCTTTTCTGGCTGTTGCCCGCGATTGTCGCCGGAGTTGTTGTGGCGATCGCGACTGCGCATTACCCGGTGGTCGTAGGTCTCTGGGATGGTTTGGTTCGGTGGTCCCCGATCGCGGGTTTCGCGCCGATCGCCGGCACGGTGTACAGCCTGGTGGGCATATTCGCGGGTGTCGCGGCCGGCTGGTTTCTGCGGATTTTCTTCACGCTGGTTTTTGGGCGCGAGGCATTCGGCGTCGGCGACATTTACATTCTCGCGGCAGCCGGCGCGGTCGGCGGCTGGCAGATCGCCTTGCTGGGGTTGTTGCTGTCAGTGGGGCTCGCGACGGTGGGTTGGCTGCTGAGCTTGATTTTCAAGAGTACGCTCATCATCCCCTTCGGGCCGTGGTTGGCGCTGGGGTTTTTGATGGCGCTTTGGCTCGAACGTCCGGCCGGGGAAATCGCCGCCATCTATCGCGAGTCGATCGAGATCGCGCGGCGCGAACGGCCGGAGTTGTTATGGCTGCTGGGTGCGATCATGCTGGCGGGCATGGCGATTGCAGTCGTATTCGCGCGATTGGCGCGGCAATTGGTCGCACCGCACATGACGCAACACGAGTCGGCATTGCATGTGCAGACGCCTTCGAGTGAATCCTCTTCCGTCGCCCAACCAGATCCGCCAATCAATCCGGAAACCAGCGATGACGCGCGCGGCGCATAGCCGGCGCGGCTTTCAACCACGACCAACCGGACGCTCGCGGCTGCGCGGAATTCCCGCTTTCGCGACGACCGACGACGCGATACGCTTCGAATCGTGGTCGCAAGGAAGCAACCGCTGACGTTACGGAGAACGAGCATGAGCCACGATCCCATCGCGGTATTTGATTCCGGCATAGGCGGGTTGTCCGTCGTTCGCCATTTGCGGCAGCTTTTGCCTCACGAAAACATCGCCTACTTCGGCGACACCGCGCGCGTGCCTTATGGCAGCAAGTCGCGCCAGACTGTCGTCAGTTTTTCGCTCGACATCGCGCGATTCCTGATGCAGTTCGATCCGAAGCTGATGGTGGTGGCGTGCAACACGGCCAGCGCGCTCGCGCTCGACGAGCTTTGCGCGGAATTGCCGATCCCGGTTGTGGGTGTGGTTGAGCCCGGCGCGCTCGCCGCGGCGAGGCTGGCCGCCTCGGGAGAGGTGTTGGTCCTCGGGACCGAAGCGACAATCAACAGCGGGGCGTACACGCGCGCGATCACCGCGGCGGAACCGGGCGTTTCGGTGATTTCGCAGGCATGCCCGTTGCTGGTGCCGCTGGTCGAGGAAGGTCGGGATTCATCCGACGCGATCGTGGAAATGACGATACGCGACTATCTTCGGGTGATTGGCGGACGACGCATCAGCGCCGCGGTTCTTGGCTGCACGCATTATCCGCTCCTTCGCGACGCGATCGCCGGCGCGCTTGGACCGGATGTGACGATTATCGACAGCGGTCGCGAGACGTCGCTGGTTGTTCAGGAGCGCCTGGGCGAAGTGGGCGTCTTGTGCCGCGACAATCGGGCGGGTACGTTGCGATGTTTCGTCAGCGATAATGTTACACGATTTCAGCGGACGGGAGCGCGATTCCTGCATGAAGGCCTTGAACATGTCGAACTCGTCGAAGCTGAGCGCTACGTATCATCAGCCATGCCCAACGCAACCGGGCAATAACTCAACACCCGCGCGCGCGACGTTGATGGGCTTGTTGTTCGCGGCCATGGCTTTGTTCGCCGGATGTCAGGATCCAGAGCTCGATTTCAACCTTTCAGACCTGAAATCAGACGCTTTCGAACCGAAAAAGCCGCCTCGCGAATGCATGCTGGTCGCGACTTCGGAAAGCGACGCGGATACGCGCCGCGAAGCGCTGGTTCGCGTGGCGCGCAGCGGCGAATTTACCGAGCCGTGGGCCGTGGATGGATACGTCACTGTCGCCCTGCTCGATACCGACTCACAAACCAGATGCGTCGCCATTCGCGCGCTCGAACGCGTCGGTAATGACCGCGCGATCGAAGCGCTTCTGAAGATTCTCAGCGCCACAGCCGAAACCGCTCAAACCGTGCGGCCCGCATCCGACGTCTGCCGAGCCGACGCCGCGCTCAGCGTCTCGCGCCTGCTCGACCGGGGCACCGTCAGCGACGAGAATCGCGCGGCCGCCGGTCGCGCGCTGCGCCCGCTGGTGAAAGTCGACGCGCACGCCGCGGTGCGGCGCGCGGCGGCACGCGGGCTTGGATTCGTTCGCGAACGTGAGAACCTTGATGTGTTGATCGCGGGATTGCGCGACGCGGAGTTCAACGTCGTTTATGAATGCGAAGAATCACTTGTGCGCCTGACGGGAGTCACGCATCGCACAAACGTCACCGATTGGGAAACCTGGCTTGCGCAGAACGCCGAGAACCCGTTCGTGAACGCCGGCCACGTTCCTGATTCACGTCACAAGCCGTACGACGGCCCGTTCGGAAAAACAGCGCACGATATGAAACAAACCTGGGATTGGCTGTTTCCCGCGGCTGCCGAGGAATAATGCATCCCATTGTGTAGCGACCCCGGACGAGCAAATCCATGCTGGCTGTCGTCTTGAACGACCCGAGCACCGGCGCCATTCGCGTGACATCCGATGCTCCGCTTCCGAAGCGACGCGACGGCGAAGCGCTCATACGCATTCGAATGGCCGGAATCTGCTCAACCGATCTTGAGCTTGCGCGGGGATACATGGATTTCCGCGGAACCCCCGGCCACGAATTTGTCGGTGATGTCGTCGAAGGTCCGCCGGCGTTGACCGGCAAGCGGGTCGTGGGCGAGATCAACTGCCCATGCAACGAGTGTGACTTGTGCCGGCGCGGTTTGCCGACGCACTGCCGCCGGCGCACTGTGCTCGGAATCCTGAATCACGCCGGCGCGTTTGCTGAGTTCATCACGTTGCCGGCTGCGAATTGCCACATCGTGCCACCGAGCATAGCCGATGAACACGCAGTATTTGTCGAGCCGCTCGCAGCCGCGATTCACGTTCTTGATGCGGTGAGCATCGGGTCGGATTCGCGTGTCGCACTGGTCGGTCTCGGTCGTCTGGGAAATCTCATCGCGCAGGTCGTCGCGGCCACACGTTGCGATTTCGTCGCGGTCGGGCGCAGCCCCCGCAGCCTCGCGCTATGTGAACAACTCGGAATCAAAAGCGCTTCGATTAACGCCGTGCAGGCGACAATGGACTACGACGTCGTGATCGAAGCCACCGGATCAGCCGATGGCTTGCAGACAGCGCTCGGCCTCGTGCGACCGCGCGGCACGGTCGTATTGAAAAGCACCTACGCCACGCCACCGACGCTTGATCTGGCGCCGCTGGTGATTCACGAAATCACAATCGTCGGCAACCGATGCGGCCGATTTGCGCCGGCGATCGAGATGCTCGCGCGAAGCGATATGCACCTGGAACCGATGATCGACGCGCGTTTCCCGCTGATGCAAGCTCCGGCGGCGTTTTCTCGTGCGGCGCAACCGGGTGCGTTCAAAATACTGCTTATCCCCGATGGATCACCATGCGCTTCATAATGCACGATGGTCGTCGATATGCGCAGTTTGAGACGTTCGATGTGCCGGGCCTCACGCACGCGTTTTCGACGAGGCCTGACGACCTGTCAGCGCGAATGGACGCGCATCGCGCATCACGCTCGCGAAGTCGCGAGGCGATGCTCGCCGATTTTGGACTCGACCCGCAGCGTCTGCACTACTGCGTTCAGGCTCATGAACCACTCATTCTGATCGCCGGCGCATCGACGCCATTCGGCGCGCATGAGAAATTCGACGCACTGATTACGGTCGAGCCGCACGCGGCGCTCATGAACTTTTCCGCCGATTGCCCATTGCTGCTGATTTACGACCTGCGGCAGGGCATCATCGCGCAGGCGCACGCGAGTTGGCGCTGCTCCGTGGCGCGCATCGCGCAATTGGTCATCGAGCGGCTTAAAGCGGAATTTGGCAGCGCTCCGGGGGATCTGCTGGCAGGAGTCGGTCCATCCGCCGGCCCGTGTTGCTACGAAGTGAAAGAGGACGTGCGCGCGGCAGCGGCGACAGCGGGCTTGAAGAACCTCGATCTAATTTTTCCGAGGCGCGACGGGCGGATGTTCTTTGATTTGTGGTCGGCAAACGTCAGTCAGCTCACTGAAATCGGTATCGATCGCCAAAAAATCGAGATTGCGGGGATCTGCACGATGTGCCGCAATGATCTGTTTTTTTCATTTCGCCGCGAAGGCGCTGGTTGCGGGCACTTCTGTCTGATGTCCGCCATTTCGGGGCAACAGTCTGCTGCGGGGCGCAGCGGCTGAAATTCACCCCGCGCTCGCGAATCCCTTGCGCGCCATTCAAAATGCGGTCATCGAGCGGTTAAATTCTCCACGATGCACGCACAATCCCGCCATAGACCCAGGCCACACAAATAGCCCTGAAACTGTACGATATCATCAAGTCGCTCACAGACTTACGAAAAGCATGAAACTCGTGCCGCGCCCCCTTGACCCGACGCGAGAATTCCGTACCTTGACCCATCTTTCCAAGAAAGGAGCAGCGCAGCACCAATGTATCTGTTTCCCAAATGGGTGAACGGCTCCGGCCTCGCGATCGCTATTGGTGCACTCGCCCTGCCCGCTTACCTCGGTGGGTTGCTTTGGTATGGCGCATCACCCAAGGCGATGGATGTCGGCTACAAACCGACACAACCTATTGAGTACAGCCACGCATTGCACGCCGGAAAACTAGGCATCGACTGTCGCTATTGTCACACGGCCGTCGAAAGCGCGCCGCATGCCGCAATTCCGTCGGCGCAAACGTGTATGGGCTGCCACACGAATTTGCGCGGCGACAGCCCGAAGCTCGAAGAACTCCGAAAACGGTTCAATGACGGCATGCCAATCGAGTGGGTGCGCGTGCATGACATTTCCGACTTTGCTTATTTCGATCACAGCGCCCATGTGAATCGCGGTGTCGGTTGCGTCGAATGTCACGGCCGCGTCGATCGCATGGAAAAAGTGTTCCAGGCCCAGCCGCTGAGCATGGCCTGGTGTCTGGATTGCCACCGCAACCCGGACGCCCGCCTTCGTCCGCCGGAGCTTGTCACAAAGATGGACTGGTCGGCTGACGCACAGCAGACGCAATGGGCCGAAAAATTCCGCAAAACGCACAACATCAATCCAAAACAGGATTGCTCGACATGCCATCGTTAGATCGAACAGACAATCGGCGCTACTGGCGCAGCCTCGATGATCTGGCTGACACGCCGGAGTTTCGAGAATTTGTCGAAAAAGAGTTTCCGAATTTTGCGCCGGAATTGCTGACGTCGCCGACGCGCCGCCGGTTCCTGAAGCTGATGGGCGCATCGCTCGGTTTGGCCGGCCTGGCGGGCTGCCGGTGGCCGCGCGAAACAATCCTGCCGCATGGACGCCAGCCGGCGGGACTCACGCCAGGCGTGCCCGTTTATTTCGCCACTGGTTTCGACTGGAGCGGCGTCGGAATCGGCGCGCTGGTCACGAGCTATGATGGACGCCCCATCAAGGTCGAAGGAAATCGCGAGCATCCCGCGAGCCTCGGCGCCGCGACGCCGTGGATGCAACTCGCGATTTTGGATATATATGATCCAGAACGACAGAACAGCGTAATTCATCGCGGGGCGGGAGCGGTCCCTGCTGCGGTATCGGCGAAAAGTGACGCGCATGCCCACGGCGCGCCCGGCGTCGCCCTGACTTATCCCCACAACGGACATCCTTCAACGTGGGAGGATTTTGACGCATTCGCCAAGGCGAAATTCGCGGAATTGCGATCCAGGCAAGGCGCCGGCCTCACGATTTTGTGCGAGCAATCGAGTTCACCGACGCTCGCAGATCTTCAAACGCGATTGCAAAAAGCGATGCCACAGGCCAAGTGGCATGAGTATGAGCCGATTTCGAACGACAACGAGATGCAAGGGCTTTTCGCTGCATATGGAAAATCCGTGCGGCCAATTTACGCGATCGACAAGGCTGATGTAGTGGTGTGCCTCGACGCGGACCCGCTCATGCACCATCCGGCGTCGATCACCAACATGCGGCAGTACGCCGCGCGCCGCCGCGCCGATGACGGCACGATGGTGCGGCTGCACGCGATCGAAAGCACAATGTCCCTGACCGGCTCGAATGCGGATCATCGCCACCCAGTGCGATCGTCCGAAGTGGGCGCGGTCGCCATAACGCTTGCCGCCGCGATTGCGAAACATGGCGTAGCGCTGCCGGCGGGCCTGAGCGGCGCGATCGGAAACGCCGAAGCCGGCAAGTACGCATTCGTCGAGAAAATCGCTGAGGAACTTGCCGCAGCCAAAGGCAAATCCCTCATACTGGCCGGCCCGCGCCAGCCCGCAGCCGTTCATACGCTGGTCGCCGCGCTAAATGCAGCGCTGGGCGCGGTGGGCACGACTGTTCAATACGCCTCCGCTCCGCAACGGCCGGCTCATCTGGACGCGATTCGCGCCTGCGTTGAGCAACTGAACGCCGGCGGAGTCGATACGCTGCTCATCATCGGGGGGAATCCGGCGTACGACGCTCCGGCCGATTTGAACTTCGCAGCCGCCATCGGCAAAGCCGCCAACACGATTCACCTGTCCAATCGCGACGACGAGACATCGGTGCTGTGCAAATGGAGCCTCCCGCGGGCGCATTGGCTTGAAACATGGGGCGACATTCGCGCGGCGGATGGTTCATATACCGTGTGCCAACCGCTGATCGAAGCGCTTTATGGCGGCCGATCCGCGATTGAGATGGTCGCCATGTTGCTCGACGAGAAGGCCGCGACCGGCCACGAGCTCGTGCGGCGCACATTTAGCGAGCAAATCGCGGGCAAACCGGAATGGCAGGCGGATTGGGAACGATCGCTTCATGATGGCATCCACAAAGGATCAGGCAGCAAGCTCGAATCGCCGACATTGGGGAATCCGAATTGGACGAGTCTGGCCGAGCTGGCCCAAGCAGGCGGCGCGGCGAGCAAAGCCTCGGGCGGCGCAATGGATGCCGAGATCGTTTTTGTTCCAGATAACAAGATCTACGACGGTCGCTTCGCCAATAACGGTTGGATGCAGGAGTTGCCGGACCCGATCACCAAACTGACCTGGGATAACGCCGCGTGGATGTCCCCCGCTGACGCGAAAGAGCTTGGTGTCGAGAAATACGGCGATAACATCGAGATCTCCGCGAATGGGAAAACGCTGAAAATCCCGGCGTTTCCGGTTCCCGGCCATGCGGTCGGGTCGGTGTCCGTCTCGCTGGGTTACGGTCGCATCGAAGCCGGAACGATCGCGCGTGGCGCGGGATTCGATGTTTACCCGCTTCGCACCAGCAGCAGCATGAGCTGGGTGCGCGGCAGCGTGAAGCGCGTAGCAGGAACATATTCGCTGGCGACCACGCAGGACCATCATGCCGTTGAGTCGAAAGTCGGCGACGAGGAAAAGCACCGCCGCATTCCCGAGTTGTATCGCGAAGGCACATTGGGCGAATTCAAAGAGCATCCAAACTTCGCAGCGCATCGGGTTCACTCGCTGCCACTGCTCCAGCTTTTCGGCGATTTCGAATTCGGCGGATTTCGCTGGGGGATGACGATTGACCTGTCCGCCTGCACTGGTTGCAGCGCGTGCGTCATCGCGTGCCAGGCGGAAAACAACATTCCCGTTGTCGGCAAGGCGGAAGTGGCTCGCGGGCGCGAAATGCACTGGATTCGCATCGACCGCTACTGGGTTGGTGATCCGGCGTCCGCCACAGTGGAAGTCGCGCATCATCCCGTGACATGCCAGCAGTGCGAGAACGCGCCGTGCGAGCAGGTTTGCCCGGTCGGTGCGACGACCCATGACGAAGAAGGCATTAACGTCATGGTTTATAACCGCTGTGTCGGCACGCGCTATTGCTCGAATAACTGCCCATACAAGGTCCGCCGGTTCAATTACTTCTACAACCATCACGGCCTCAAGCATCCGCGCGGCCGAACGGACCTGACCGACATTCAGAAGATGGGCATGAACCCGGACGTCACCGTTCGGAGCCGCGGCGTCATGGAAAAATGTACGTTCTGTGTGCAGCGCCTGAATCTGGCAAAGATTGAGCACAAGAACGCGCAGGTCAACGGCAAGCCGGTCGGCAAATTCATTGCGGACGAGAAGCTCATCACGGCCTGTGCGCAGGCCTGCCCCGCCGAGGCAATCGTATTCGGCGATCTGGCCGATCCGAATAGCCGCGTAGCAAAGCTCACCAGGCACGACCGCGCGTATTCGCTGCTTGAAGAGTTGAACACAAGGCCGCGGCTGCGATATCTGGCAAAGCTCCGCAATCCCGTCGGCGGCGGACATGGGCACGCGCCGAGCGGCGGGCATGCAACCGATTCTCACGGATAACCGAGTAATACCCGATGGCGACGATCGTTCACGAATTTGACAATACGTTCGAGGATCCGCAGAAGCGGCCGCCGCTCGTGGTGGGCGACCATAGCTTCCATACGGTGACCGAAGCGGTTTGCCGCATCAATGAATCGCCAACCGCACCGGCGCTGTGGTGGATCATCTTCGTCGGCGGCGTCGCGTTGCTGGCGAATCTCGGCGCGATGATCGCGTACCTGTTCTTCACCGGCGTCGGCGTCTGGGGCCTGAATAACCCGGTCGGCTGGGGCTTCGACATTACGAATTTCGTGTTCTGGGTCGGCATTGGCCACGCCGGCACGCTCATCTCGGCCGTGTTGTTCCTGTTCCGACAGAAATGGCGCACGGGCATTAACCGATTTGCGGAAGCGATGACGATATTCGCCGTCATTTGCGCATTGTTGTTTCCGGGCATTCACGTTGGTCGAGTATGGCTGGCGTTTTATTTGTTCCCGCTGCCAAACCAGATGGGCATGTGGCCGCAATTTCGCAGCCCGCTGCTGTGGGATGTGTTCGCCGTCGGCACCTATTTCACCGTGTCGCTGTTGTTCTGGTACACGGGCATGGTTCCCGATCTCGCGACGCTTCGCGATCGGGCAAAGACCAAGATCGCCCAGATCGGCTACGGCATCTTTGCGCTGGGCTGGAACGGATCGGCGCGCCACTGGCATCGTTATGAGCGCGCGTACCTGATTCTCGCCGCGTTATCGACGCCGCTGGTGCTGTCTGTACACTCAGTCGTGTCGTTCGACTTTGCAACGTCGCAGTTGCCCGGCTGGCACACGACGATCTTTCCGCCCTACTTCGTGGCCGGCGCCATTTTCAGCGGCATGGCGATGGTCATCACGCTGGCCGTTCCGGCGCGGGTCATCTACAACGTCAAAGACATCATCACGCTGCACCACCTGGACGTGATGAACAAGTGCATTCTGGCGACCGGCTCGATGGTCGGCTTCGCTTATATCACTGAGTTTTTCGTCGCCTGGTACAGCGGCAACAACTACGAGTGGTTTACATTCAAGAACCGACAGATGGGGCCGTATTGGTGGTCTTATTGGATCATGTTCACCTGTAACGTGATCATTCCGCAGATCTATTGGTTCAAGTGGGCTCGCACGAACATTCCGCTGATGTTCGTCATCAGTTTGCTCGTGAACGTCGGCATGTGGTTCGAGCGTTTCGTGATCATCGTCACGTCGCTTCATGCGGACTTCCTGCCCGGCGCGTGGGACACCTACAGCCCCACCTGGGTTGAATATCTGACGCTTGCGGGAAGCTTCGGTCTGTTCTTCACATTTTTCGCACTGTTCCTGCGATTTCTGCCGATTATCGCGATCGCCGAAGTGAAGGGCGTGATGCCTCGCAAACATGCGCACGGGCATGGCCACGGCGGTGATGGACACGGTCACCTGGAGGCCGCTCGATGAGTTCCACAACGGGCACGATGACCGCGACGAGCGCGCACCCCAAGACGCACGCGAAGCCGGTATCAATGGTGCTTCACGGATTGCTCGCGGAATTCGACGACGATCACAAGCTCGTCGCGGCGTGCAAGAAGGTGCGCGACGCCGGCTACACGGATTGGGACGCTCATTCGCCGTTTCCGGTGCATGGCATCGACCGCGCGATGGGCATCTCCATGACGAAATTGCCGATTTTCATCTTCTTCTGCGGCGCTCTGGGCACCGCCACCGGCGTCATCATGCAGTGGTGGATGAACGCGGTGGATTACCCGTTCCTCATCAGCGGCAAACCATTCTGGAGCCTGCCGGCCAATATCCCGGTCATTTTCGAATTGACGATTCTCTTCTCAGCGCTGAGCGCCGTCATCGGCATGTTCGCCTTCAATGGCCTGCCGCGGCATTACAATCCGCTGTTCCGCAGCGAACGGTTCAAACGGGCGACCGACGATCGGTTTTTCATCAGCGTGCTCGCCAGCGATCCGCGATTTAACCTCAACTCGACGCGTTCGCTGCTCGAATCCGCCGGCGCCGCGGCTGTTGAGCGCGTGGATGACACCAGCGAATCAGAAGCGCCGCCGCGCTTGTTCATCTGGGCTCACGCGATTCTCCTGTGCTTGGCGCTGATTCCAATCGCAATGATCTATCGCGCACGCAACGCGCCAATCGACTATCCGCGTTTGCACGTCATCTTCGACATGGACAACCAGGAGAAATACGCCGGCAAGCAAGCCGCGAACCCGGCGTTTGTAGACGGACGCGCCATGCGTCTTCCAGTCGCCGGAACGGTTGCCCGCGGCATGCTGCGACAGGATCCGGCGCTTACGGACGGGCGCGTCGGCGATCGCTGGCTCACTGTGTTTCCCGCAAATGTCACGATCGACGACGCCCTGCTGAAGCGCGGCCAGAACCGCTATGAGATTTTCTGCGCCCCTTGCCACGGATTTGATGGAAGCGGAAACGGCCGGGTCACGGACGTCGCGCGTGAGCGCGGTTTGGGCTGGGTCGAGCCAAAGAATCTTCACGATGAGGACGTGCGCCTGCGACCGGTCGGCCATCTGTACAACACGGTTAAGAACGGCATTCGCACAATGCCGCCCTATGGCGACCAGATTTCGGGCGAGAGCGATCGATGGGCGGTCGTTGCGTACATCAAGGCGTTGCAGCGCTCGCAGCGCGCCGCGCCCGGCGATGTGCCGACCGAAAAGAAAGACGAACTGAACAACCGTAAGTAAACGGTGATAAATGCATCACGCTGAGACGATCGACATCATGCAGGAGCCACGCCACCTTGAGCGAGCGCGCACCGTCGGGCATCAGGCGCTGTTCGTCGGCGTCGCGGCGCTCGGCGCGGGAGTGGCCGTCGCGCTGTTCGGCGGCAAGCTTGACGGTTTTCTGAAGTCTTACCTGGTGAGCTATACCTATTTTCTAAGCCTGGCGCTCGGCGCGCTGTTCTTTGTGATGATCCAGCACGTCACTCGCGCCGGGTGGAGCGTCACCGTCCGCCGCATCGCGGAGTGCATCACCGCCGCTCTGCCGATCTGGTTGTTGCTCGCAATCCCGCTGATCGCGATGGCCGCCAAGATCTACCCCTGGATGACGCAGACGCTGCTGAGTCCGGACATGGCGGCGCTCGTCGAGAAAAAACGTCAGTACCTGAATTTCGGCTTCTGGGCCGGGCGCATCGTGCTTTATTTCCTGATCTGGAGCTGGCTGGCGCACTTTTTCTATCGCAAGTCGATCGAGCAGGATTCCACCGGCGACCCGAAGCTATCTCACTGGATGCATCAGCGCGCGGCCATCGGCCTCGTGCTCTTTGCGTTCAGCTTGGCGTTCGCGGCGTACGACCTGATCAAGTCGCTCAACCCCGGCTGGTTCAGCACGATGTTCGGCGTGTACTACTTTGCCGGCTCGGTGCAGGGCTTCTTCGGCCTGCTGATCATTGTGGTGGCGTGGGTGCAGAGCAGCGGCCGGCTGCCACGGGCCATCACGACGGAACACTATCACGACATGGGCAAATTCATGTTCGCATTCACGGTGTTCTGGGCGTACATCGCATTCTCGCAATACATGCTGATCTGGTACGCGAATATTCCCGAAGAAACGCGCTGGTATTTGTCGCGCCAGACGGGCGCGTGGGCGTGGTTCTCCGTTTTCCTGTTGTTCGGCAAGTTCATTCTGCCGTTTCTGTTCCTGATCTCGCGCTGGCCGAAACGCATGCGCGAACTGCTCATCGTCGGCGCGCTGTGGATTTTGCTCATGCAATGGTGCGATCAGTACTACCTGATCATGCCGGCCGAGAACCCTGAGAGCGCCGGCGCGGGCCAGTTGCCGTTGCACTTGAATGACTTGCTCTGCTTCATCGGCCTGGGCGGAATTTTCATCTGGGCCGTGACTCAGCGAATGGCGTCGTGCTCGCTGGTGCCTGAGCGCGACCCTCGGCTGCACGAAGCGCTGGCGTTTGAGAATTATTAAGGCAAAAAATGAACGAACTCGACGCACATGTTGAAAATCACGCTCCCGGCGAGGGCGATCCGCGTTCGGACACGATCGTCTACATCGGCTTGATCGGGGCGATCCTGACCGTCGCTTCCGCGCTCTATCTTGCCGGATTGCACTACAGCGGCGCAAATTTCGAATTTGAGCGCAAGGCGGCCGGAGTGGAGTTCAAGGACACGATCGCCCTGGCGACCAACCAGCGCGGCGCGCTGCACAAGGGATATACCTGGGCTGATCGGGCGAACAACGTGGTCACGCTGCCGATCGAACGCGCGATGGAGTTGACCGTCACGGAACTGAATCAGGCTCGCCAAACCAGCGGCGCGAATAGCGGAAAGTGAACGACTTTTCGCGGATAGACTTAAGTATGTCAACACGAACAACAAGCTTCCGGCCCCGATCGCTCGCGGTCACCTGCTGCGCGCTCCTGACGGCATCCACCGCTGCCATCGCGCAATTTGCCGATCAGGTTCCGCCGCAGCATCGCGGCGTGGGGATATCGCAAAAGCTTGACAACCAACTGCCGCTGGATGCGTATTTTTCCAACGAAAAAGGTCAGGTGGTCCATCTGGGCGACTACTTCAAGCCCGGCAAACCGATCATCCTTACACTGAACTATTACAACTGCCCCGGCCTCTGCACGTATCAACTCAACGGACTCGTCGATGCCCTGCGCGAGCTGAAATGGACGCCGGGCAACGAGTTCGACATTATCACGGTCAGCTTCGACCCGATGGAAAACTCCAAGCTGGCGGTGCTGAAAAAAGAAAGCTACCTGGCCGCATACGGCAAGCCCGAAGCGGCCGCCGGATGGCACTTCCTGTGCGGTGACAAGGATTCTATCGCGCGGCTGGTCGAGGCGGCTGGTTTTGCTTACCGGTGGAATCCCGATACGCAGCAATGGGTGCATGACGCGGCGCTGATTATCGTGAAGCCTGACGGCAAAATTTCTCGCTATATCGGCTCGATCAAATACGAGCCCGAAACGGTCCGGCTTTCGCTCGTCGAGGCGTCGAAAGGCAAAGTCGGCTCGATCTGGGATCAGATTTTTCTGCTCTGCGCGCATTACGACTCGCAGCGCGGCGTTTACACCGCGCAGGCGATGGCTGCGATGCGGCTCGCGGGTTTTGCTACGTTGACGACCCTCGGCATCACGCTCGGCGCGTTCTGGGCGTGGGAGCGCCGAAAAAAAAGTAGCACTCTGACAGGACTCGCAACGTGAACGAACTTCTCGCCACAGGATCGTTGAGCCTGCTCGCCGATCGGCCCTATATGCCGCCGGAAGCGTCTACGTATTCCGGCACGGTCGATTTCTGGTTCGACTTCATCCTCTACTGCTCGCTGTTCTTTTTCGTGTTGATGAACGGCCTGACGGCATACTTCGCCATTCGCTATCGCCGCAAAGCCGGCGCCAAGCCGCACGGCCCGACGCACAGCAACACGCTGGAACTCACCTGGACAATCATCCCGGCGATTTTAGTGTTCGTGATGTTCTTTGGTGGCTTTCACGGGTTCATGAACATGTACACCCCGCCGGAAAACGGCTACGACATCGCCGTCACCGGCCAGCAATGGAACTGGACGTTCACATATCCGAATGGCCACACGGACTCCGAGCTTCACATTCCGATCAATACGCCCATTCGCCTGACGCTCGAGTCGGTGGACGTGCTGCACAGTCTGTACATCCCCGCGTTTCGCGCCAAGATGGATGCGGTGCCGGGCCGTTACACCCGAATGTGGTTCGAGGCGACGCGCGAGGGCACTTACAACGTGTTCTGCGCCGAGTATTGCGGCACGAGTCATTCGGACATGACCACGAAGTGCGTGGTCCATCCGTCGATGGAGGGATACAAGGAATGGCTCGCGGCGGCCGACCCGTTCAGCAAGAAAAACATGACGGATGAGCAGTTCGAGGAGTACAAGGCCGACCCCGCGAAATTCATCGCGGCTCATCCGGAAATCAAAAACCTGCTTCCGCTCGACAAAATGGGCGAGATTCTGTGGAAGAAAAAGGGCTGCAACGCCTGCCACTCCGTTGATGGAACGGCCAACATCGGGCCGACATGGAAAGGCGTCTACGGCAAGACCGAGCAATTCGAAAATGCGCCGGCGCAAACCGTTGACGATAACTATATTCGCGAATCGATCGTCGATCCGCTCGCCAAAATCGTAAAGGGTTTCCCCGGCTCAATGCCGGCTTATCAGGGTCGCATTACCGACCGCGAAATCACCGCGCTGATCTGGTACATCCGATCGCTCGGCGATCAAAAGGCGAAATAACCCGCCGAAAGGAATTTCGTAAATGTCGTCGTTGGACGCATCGACAGCACTGGGTCACGGGCATGCTCCGCCGCGCGAAGGCGTGAACTACCTGAACGCCGACAACAGCGTAGCGGGCTGGCTCGGCACGCTCGACCATAAACGCATCTGCATTCTTTATCTGGTCGGCGTCGGCATCATGTTCCTTATCGGCGGGCTGTTCGCCGTGCTGTTCCGCACGGAGTTGCTCACGCCCGGCAAGACCATCATGGACGCCAACACGTATAACAAGTTTTTCACGCTCCACGGGGCGATCATGGTATTCATCGTGATCATCCCCGGAATTCCGGCGGCGCTGGGCAATTTCGTTCTGCCGCTCATGCTGGGCACCAAGGATGTGGCCTTTCCCCGCTTGAATCTCGCAAGCTGGTACATGTGGCTGTTCGGCACACTGCTCATGCTCAGTTCGCTGGTATTCGGCGGCGTCGATACTGGGTGGACGTTCTACACGCCCTATAGCACGAAGGTTCAGGGCGGCGCGATGGCCGGCGTCGTACCGACACTGTTCGGCGCGTTCATGCTGGGCTTCAGCTCGATTTTCACCGGCTTGAACTTCATCGTCACGATTCACAAGCTGCGACATCCCAATATGTCCTGGTTCACGATGCCGCTGTTCCTGTGGTCCATCTACGCGACGGCCGTCATTCAGGTGCTCGCCACGCCCGTCATCGGCATCACCGTCGTTCTCGCCGCCATCGAGCGCTTGCTCGGCATCGGCATTTTTGACCCCGCCCTCGGCGGCGACCCCGTGCTGTTCCAGCACTTCTTTTGGTTCTATTCGCACCCGGCCGTGTACATCATGATCCTTCCGGCCATGGGCGTGATGAGCGAACTGATCGCTGTGCATAGTCACAAGCACATTTTCGGCTATCGCTTCATCGGCTTTTCAAGCGTGGCCATCGCCCTGCTGGGGTTTCTGGTCTGGGGCCACCACATGTTCACCAGCGGTCAATCGACGCTGCTGAGCGTGATCTTCTCCGGCATTACATTCAGCATTGCGATTCCGTCGGCCGTGAAGATGTTTAACTGGATCGCAACGCTTTATGGCGGTTCCATCTCGCTGAACGCGCCGATGTGCTATGCGCTCTCTTTCATGTGGATTTTCGGCATCGGCGGATTGACGGGCCTGTTCCTGTCCACGCTGGCGACGGACATCCACCTGCATGATACCTACTTCGTTGTCGCGCACTTCCACTACGTCATGGCCGGCACGATCTTCGTGCTCTTCGGCGCGACGCACCACTGGTGGCCGAAAATCACAGGGCGCATGTATAACGAAAATGTCGCTCGCGTGGCGTGCGCATTGCTGTTCATTGGGTTCAATACGGTATTTCTGCCGCAATTCGTGATGGGTTCGCTGGGCATGCCGCGGCGCTATTACAACTACAAGGAAGAATATCAGATCTATCACGTCATCTCGTCGATCGGCTCATACATCATGTCGGCCGGTGTGCTGACGCTCATCTACTGTTTGTCGACCTCGCTGATGCGCGGCGCGAAAGCTCCGCGGAATCCGTGGGGCGCTGCAACGCTCGAATGGCAAACCGCGTCTCCGCCAGTGGTTGAGAATTTTGAAACAACGCCGACCGCGGGCGACCCGTACGATTTCGACGCGCTTCGATATGACGAGAAGACCGGCGATTATGTGTATGTCGGGAATCCAACCGGACCGAAACATTGACCAGCGGCGATCCGCTGAACCGACCCTAAGCGACCAACGCGGCTGATTTCCGCGCCGCGCAGTGAACAAGGTGCTTTTCGATGGCTGATCTGGCTCACGGCTCAGGACACTCCAGCGCTCCGCACGGCGACGCGCACGGACACGGACATTCTCCGTTCCTGGCGCATCACTTCGACACGCTGGATCAACAGTTCAACGCCGGCAAGCTCGGCATGTGGCTGTTCCTTGCGACCGAAATCCTGCTGTTCGGCGGGCTTTTTTGCGCGTACGCAGTGTATCGCGCCAATCACCCTGAGATTTTTGAAGTCGGCCATCTCGCCCTCGACAAAAAATGGGGCGCGATCAACACGGTCGTACTCCTGCTGAGCAGCTTTACAATGGCGTGGGCGGTGAGCTGCGCGCAAAAGGGCGCGCAGACGGGTTTGCGCATCGGACTTTTTCTCACGCTTCTTGGCGGCTTTGGCTTCATGGGCATCAAATTCGTCGAATACAAAGCCAAATTCGAGCACGGCTATCTGTGGGGCAAGTACTACCACTCCACGGAGCAACCCGGCGCGCATCACGAGCCAAGCTCCGCACACGCGGCTGGCGGTCATGCCACGACTTCAGCGCCGGCCGACGCGCACGCTCCGGCCGCTTCAGCAGCGCCGGCCGCGCCCGCAACCCCATCGCCCGCAACTGCGGCCGCAGGAAGCAAAGCAGACCCGGCCATGCTACCGCTGGAGCCCTCCACCATCAAAACGGCGCATAGCGCGCCGGGCGGCCTGGCTACGACACCGGAGCAAGTACACGCCAACAACATTCACTTGTTCTTCAGCATTTATTTTCTAATGACCGGCCTGCACGGCTTGCACGTGCTCGCGGGGATGGGCGTGATCGGCTTTCTGCTCATGAAGTCTTTCCAGGGAGCCTACGGACCGGAGTACTTCACGCCCGTCGATCTCGGCGGCCTGTATTGGCACCTTGTCGACCTGATCTGGATTTATCTGTTCCCGCTGTTGTATCTGATACACTAAAACGAGTTCGACGCGGCCGTGCGCCGCGTTTCGCCGATTCGGACGGAGAGCATTCGAGATGAGCCAAACCACTCACGCAAAAGCCGGAAACGGGCACGGGCACGGCGTTGGGCACATTGTGCCGACAAGTCTGCTCGCCGGCGTCCTGGTCGTATTGCTCTTTCTGACGTGGATCACTTACGCGGCCACGCTGATCAATTTCGGCCCGCTGAATATCTGGATCGCCCTGCTCATCGCGACGGTAAAGGCATCGCTGGTCGGGCTTTATTTCATGCACCTGCGCTGGGATAAGCCGTTCAACGGCGTCATTCTCATCGGCTCGCTCGTGTTCGTCATGTTGTTCGTCAGTCTCTCGCTGACGGATACGGCGGCTTACAAAGCGACACGCCACAATG
>JAEUIR010000083.1 GCA_016795025.1 Phycisphaerales bacterium | reverse complement strand
TCCGCGGCGCGGTCTCATCGGTTCGGGCTTCGATGGATCAATTTGAGAATTATCCGGCCGCACAGACGCTGAATGAATTCGTGGAATCGCTGAGCAACTGGTACGTGCGCCGCAGCCGCGACCGCTTCTGGCGGCCGCTGACCGGCGACGCCGCGCAAGACCAGGACAAGTGGGATGCATACCACACGCTATACGGATGCCTGCGCGTCATCAGCCACCTGATCGCTCCGTTTACGCCGTTTTTCGCGGAAACGATGCACCAAATTTTGCGGATTCCGCAGGATCCGATTTCGATTCATCTGTGTGACTATCCAACACCAGAGGACATTCGCTATCAGAACGAAGCGCTGTCACAAGAAATGAACCTGGTGCGCGAGGTCGTATCGCTCGGGCGGGCAGCGCGATCCGGCGGCAAACTAAAGGTCCGACAGCCGCTGGCACAGGTGGAAATCATCCTGGCGCGAATGCAGGACGAGCCCGCGCTAAAGAGGCACATCGATCTGATTCTCGAAGAATTAAACGTGAAAACGGTTGAATTCACCACAGACGCCGATCATTACGTCAGCTACAAAGTTGCGCCGAATTTCGCCGTGATCGGCAAGAAATTCCGCGGTCTGGCACAGGCGATCAAGCCGGCCTTGGCGTCACTAAGCGATCCGGCCGCTGCGCGAAACACGCTTCTAGCGACCGGCCGACTGCCGCTGATCGTCAGCGGCGAAACGATCGAATTGACGCCGGACGAAGTGGAAATTCGACTCGAAGCCAAGCCGGGCTGGTCGGCTGCGCAGGGAAGAGCGGGCGTCGTCGTGCTGAGCACCGAGATTTCCGATTCGCTGCGCGAAGAAGGACTCATTCGCGAACTCATTCATCACATTCAGGGTTTGCGGCGCGAGCATGATCTCGCGTATCAGGCGCGAATCACGCTTTATCTCGAAGCCGGCGGCGAATTCACCGCGACCGTGCGAAAACATTTCGATTCGATGATTCGCGGTGAGTGTCTTGCGGACGCGATGGAGGCCGCCATCCCGACGGGGACGGCGGCAACGGATGTGGAAGTCGAAGGTCACGCGGCGAAATTGGCAATCATGGCGATTCGCTGACGTGTCACGCACCTCACCAGCGCTTGGCGCGGATGAAGTCAACGCCAAAGGATGACTTGTAGCTTACGAGCAGCAGCCGAATATGCCGACGATCGAACAACAAATCGAGAATCTTCAGCGAGTGCTGGATGTGTCGTTGCGGCTGGCCGCCACGACGGACCTTGATTTGTTGCTGCATACCATTGTCGAAACCTCGTGCCAGGCGCTGCGATGCGATCGGGCGACGATCTTTCTATATGACGCAACCGAAGATGAACTATACAGCCGCGTGGCAACGGGCATGGCCGCGATCCGTTTCGCGGCGACGCGCGGCATTGCCGGCGCGGCCGCGCAATCGCGCCAGGTGGTGAACGTCGCCGACGCCTATGAAGACCCGCGCTTCAACGCGGAAATTGATCGACAAACCGGCTATCGCACCCGCTCGCTGCTGACGTTTCCGCTCATCAGCCATGAAGGCGGACTGATGGGTGTATTGCAAGCGGTGAACAAGCTCGAAGGGGCGTTCGACGCGAATGATGAGGAGCTCGCGCGAGCGCTGAGCGCTCAAGCCGGCGTCGCGCTTCATCGTCAGCACCTTCTCAACGAAACCGCGAAAAAGCAGCAATTGCAGCGCGACCTGCGAATCGCTCGGGACATTCAGCAGGCGTTTTTGCCGAAGGAGAATCCGGCCGCACCGGGCTACGAAATTGCCGGATGGAATCGCCCGGCGGACGACACCGGCGGCGATTGCTACGATTTCATTCCGCTCAGCAGCGGCAAGATCGCGCTGGTGCTGGCCGACGCGACCGGCCACGGAATCGGGCCGGCGCTGGTCATCGCGGAGTTTCGCGCGCTGGTGCGCGCGATGCTCAGCGTGACGAACGATCTTCCGGGAATCGTTTCGCGCGTGAATAAGCTGCTTTCGGCGGACATGATGGACGGCCGATTCGTCACCACTTTTTTCGGGATTCTTGATCCCGTGGCGCATCGCGTTGACTATTGCTCGTGCGGTCAGGGGCCGATCCTGTTCGTGCGGCGCGGCGCAGGAGAATGGCGTCCGGCAACCGAGCCGCCGCTCGGCGTCGATCATGGCTTGCCGCCGCAGCCGGCCGCGATGTTTTCATTTGAACCGGGCGATGCGCTGGTGTTGTTGACAGACGGATTTTACGAAGCGATGAACTCGCGCGGTGACTTGTTCGGCGAAGAGCGCGTTCTGGCAACATTTTCGTCGGCCGAACGCGAGCCGCTGACGACCGTCATTGAGCGTTTGCAAGCCGCGGTTGCGGAGCACAACGCAAGCAATCAGACGGATGATCTGACGGCTGTTCTGGTGCGGCGCCGGCCGTAGTCAAGGAAGCGACTGTGCGCGTCGGGGCAATTTTTCCGCTGTGGACGTTTCGTGACGGCCCGCAACTGCTGGAGCGAGCCGTTGGCGAGATCGGCATCGACCACATCGTTGTTCCGTGTGTCACAGGACCATTCGCGGTATTTCGAAATCCGGCTTTTTGCGAGCCGCCGGCGTTTTCGACCGAGGGTGGCTGGCACTTTCCGCCTGAATCGAAGCGGTATGTGGTGGCCGGAGTACGCCCGCACGCGGCCCGCTGGATCGCCCAGCGCGACTGGCTGTCGCAACTGGTGGAGGCCGCGAAGAAGTTGGCGATCGGCGTTGCGGCGCGGATCGAGCCGGCGGGGGCGACTGCGGCCATGGAGCGAAGCGAGCAGCTGTGGCTTCGCGACGCCTGGGGTGAGCCATTTGCAAGCCGTGCGGGATGTTTTTGCAATCCGGCGTTGCGCGAATTAACGGCGACCATTTGCGGTGATTTGTCGCAATACTCGCTGTTTCGCGTCGAGCTTTGGCGAGAAATTCCGTTCTGCGTAACGCTGCGCGGCTTGGCAACCGCGCAACTGGAAACGTTTTGCCTGTGCGCGGCCTGTCGACAACTCGCGGCGCGCGAGGGAATCGATGTCGAAGCCGCGGGCGCCGCGATGAAAAAGACGATTGAGGCGAGCAGCGAGTGGCCGGAAGGTAGCCATCCCGCTCAGGATGAATCCGAACTCGCGTCGCCGCTGGCCGCGCTTGCTGCGGCGCGTTCGTCGGATACCGATTGGTGGGCTGATTCGCTGTCGCGCATCGCCGGCGCGAGCGTCATCGACGTATGCGATTTGCAATTCCGCGGCGATTACGCGGAGATGGAAATGCAGCCGCTGGTGGATGACCCTGCGGGCGAGATGGTACGAGTTGCGACCAGCGCGGCGGAGCAAGGCGCGGAAACGCTGATGTTCACGGGCTTGGACACAGCGCCGCGCGCGGCGATTAAGTGGGCCAAACAGGCGGCGCGATTTGCGCGCCGCGCGGCGGCCACCTAACCGTTCTTGCGCCCCTTCTCACGCTGGCAGAGGCAGCGAAGAGTTCACTTCTTCTGCGCAAGCTTCACGGTCAGCACCGGACACGGCGCGTGCCGAACGATCTTTTCGGCCGTGCTGCCGATCAGCGCGTAGCTGAGCCCCGTTCGGCCGTGGGTGGCGACGACGATCATGTCGATTTCGTTGCGCTGCGCATAGTCGCAGATGCCGAGCCACGGGTTGCCGAAAAAGGCCTCGCATTTGATCGACTTGTCGCCACCGAGTTGCTCATCGACCAACTTGTCCAGATGCTTGCGGGCGACGCCAAGCAGCTCCGGCTCATTCAGCGTAATGGGCAATTCGCCCATCATGGCGCCGCTGGCATCCGGCAAAAGCGGCGTCGGAATCACATAAATCACGTGCAACTCCGCGCCGAACTGCCGTCGCAGCTCATCCGCGTACTTCCCGCCGTGCATCGATAGCGGCGAGAAATCGGTCGGCCATAGGATTCGCTTCAGAGAGACGCTCATGGCAAACCTCCTGCGGCGGCACAGCGCCGCGACGCATTCCAGAATTTCTCACCTGTACAGCGGGCGCCTCAAGTCTCCCGCGCCCAACGGTCGCGGTTCTGAGCCGACAAAAACAACCGGCGGGTTGCCGGTGCTACCAAAAGCGGGACGCGGCTCCGTTTCATTTAGCAATTCGCGTGCCTGAAACGCCTCGCAACGCGGATTTCAACTCGTCGCTCGCGCAAATTACCACATTCGCCATCGCATCGCGCGACCTCTCCATGAACTGTAGCGCCGCTGAGACTTTCGGGCCCATCGAGCCAGCCGGAAATTCGCCAACCGACAGCCATTCCCGCATTTTTTCGGCCGTTGCTGAGTCGACGGCCTGCTGGCGCGGCGTCCCCCAGCCTGTGAAAACCTGGCGTACGGCCGTCGCGAACACCAGGCGCGACGCGCCCAGTTCAATCGCCAGCAGTGCGGCAGTTGCGTCCTTGTCGATCACCGCATCAATTCCGATCGGTCGATCCTGATTTGGCGATGCGCTGTCGTGCGTCGCGCTCACCGGTACCCCACCCCCGCCGCCGGCGATTACGATCGTGCCGTGATCGACCAACCGCTTGATCGCCGCCGATTCAACCACACGGCGCGGCGCGGGCGAGGCGACAACGCGGCGAAAACCGTGCCCGGGAATCTCCGCCATCGTCCAACCGAGCGTGGCCCGCAACCGTGCCGCGTTCTCGTTCGACAAGTAGTCACCGATGGGCTTGGTTGGCGTTGAGAAAGCCGGATCGGCCGGGTCGATTTCGACGGAAGTGACCACGGCCGCGCAAACGCGCCCCACGCCCATCGTCGCCGGCAGAGCGTTGACGCACCGCGCGATCATGAAGCCCATGCCGCCCTGCGTGTCCGCAACGCAAATGTGCAGCGGCAGCCGATACACACTCGCCGCCGACAACTCGACACGGCGCAGCGCCGCGCCGACCTGCGGTCCGTTGCCATGCACGATCACCAGCCCATGGCCGGCCCCGATCCAGTCGTCGAGTTGAGCGACCGTTTGGCGCGTGCGCTCAAACTGTGCGTCGATGTCGGCCGATTCATGCTCTGGCGAGATGGCGTTCCCGCCGAGCGCGAGCACCAGCAGTTCGGGCTTGCTCATGGCGGATATGATGATGCAGCGGGCGCGGCGTGAAAACGGGGCGCGCGGAAATTCGCGAAAGCAAGCACGATATGAGCGAAATCAGGCACGAACGCGAAACGCTGGAAGCGCTGGAGCGCATGGGGCGCGCCGCCCCCGGCCGATCTCCCTCCAAAAAACCAGGTTTGGCGGAATCGGCAGCGCAATCCGCGCCCCCCCCGCCCAAACCACTACCGGATGAATCCCGCATCGAGCATCGCTGTCTGTCGTGCGGCTATCCGCTGATGGTCGCAGAACGCACGCGTTGCTCGGAATGCGGCGCAAGCTACTCGAGTGACATGCTGGGTTGCTGGTTCTCCGGCGGGGAACAGAGCCGATTGGAAACGATTCTGTGGCTGGTTCGGCTGGTATTTGTGTTGAAGTTCCTGCTCATTCCAGTTGCGATTGGATTCTATTGGCCGCTGTTTTCGTCCGTCCTCTGGCTCGGCGACCTTGCGGCCGTGGCATGGATGCTCGTAGTTGCCGCGCAGCGCCGCTGGCGAGAGGTCGGCGCGCGGTATTCGATTGTGGGTCTTCACCTGATTGGAATTCTGTTGCTGGTGGAGTTGCAACTTTCCGGGGCGGACACGAGCCAGATTACGTATCACATACCCGCCGCATACGCCGCGCTCGAAGCAGGAGCGGGCCTCCTGCTGTTGATCAGTCTGCATCGTCGCGAATCGGGGATTCAACTCGCCGGCGGCAAATGGACCGAGCGGCTGTGCATGGTCGGCATCATCACAATTCCAATCCTGGCGTTTGTGATCAGCCGTTTTGTGTATCCGAGCGGAGTGGGGGCGTTTTTCAGTGGAGTAGCCACTTTTGGCGTTTCGCTGCCGAGCGTCATCAGCTATTTGCTGAACATCGCGTTGTGGAGCTTCGTCTGGCATCGCGTTTATCGGTTGCGCAACACGCTGTTCCCCCAGGCCATCCGGCGCGCTGCTCATTGAACGCGGGTGATACGCCGATGCTCTCCATAACCGAATCCGGCGGGCTGCCGGCGTTATCGGTTCTGGAGAAACGCCAATGTCCACGTTCAATGCCGCGACGTTCAAGTCCGCGCTCGACACGCTCCGCCAAACCGCCGAGGGCGCGCTGCGCGATCGATCGACCGATGAGATGGAGATGGTCGAGCGGCAAATCAGCCGGCTGGATGCTCTCGCTCGCGAGGCGCAGCAATCCATGTGGGCCGTGGAGGTTCGGACGGCCATCCGCCGGCTCGAAAACAACGAAACCCTCTCCGAAGCCGATCTCGACGTGGTGCGAACGTTTCTCATTTCGGACGCCGAGCAATACCTCGCACTCGAAAACAACTTCGACGAGTGGGTGAGTGAGTTACACCGGCTGATCGCCGAAATATCTCAGCGATGCGGACAGGTGGACCGTCACAATATCGCGGAGCTGCGCGGCGTGCTGAAAGACATGTCGCGGCTGGCGCCGGATATTCGCAATCACCTGGACGAAGAGCGGCGCGTACTGGTGTTTCACAACGCGGTTCGGTCGTTGGACAGCGCCGCGCGCAAGTCGCTGGCGCGGCTGCTTCGTGACCAGTTAGAGACGACGACCGTATGAGAAGGAAGGGTGAAGAGGAATGAGCAGCGAGTGAAAAACACACGGAACGCGGACGAACCCCGATTGCAATTCGGCTAACTCGTTACTCTTCAGTTTTCACTTCAAGAATGCAGCGAACCGCCGCACGCCTTCGTCCACTTCGCGCAGGCCGCAAGCAAAGCTCATCCTGACGTGCCGATCCGAGCCGAACGCGCTGCCCGATACGACGGCCACATGCGCCTTTTCGAGCGCCATGTTGGCGAACTCATCGACGCTGCCCGCGCCGACTCGCGACAACACGCCCGAAACATCCGGGAAGCAATAAAATGCGCCATCCGGCATCGCGCAGCGCACACCCGCGATCGCCGACAGGCCCGCATGCATCCGCTTGCCCCGCTCGTGATAGGCCGCGGCCATCTGCGATACACAGAACTGATCGCCATTCAACGCGGTGATCGCCGCAGTCTGCACGAAGCTCGTCGCGCCGCTGGTTGTCTGACCTTGCAAGCGCGACATGGCCGCGATGATCGGCTCAGGCCCGCCCGCGAACCCCAGCCGCCAGCCGGTCATGGCGTAGCTCTTGCTGGCGCCGTTAATGGTCACGGTGCGCTCGAACATGCCGGGCAGGGACGCGAAGCTGGCGCATGTTTCACCTGTCCAGCACAGCCGGTGATAGATCTCGTCACTGATGACGAGGATGTTCGTGTCTGCGAGCACCTTTGCAAGCTCCGCGAACTCGGCCCGCGTGAACACCGCGCCGGATGGATTCGACGGACTGTTCACGATGAGCGCTTTCGTCTTCGGCGTGATCTGTTCGCGCAGCTGCGCGGCCGTGAACTTGCCGTTCTGAGCGAGTGCCGCCGTGAGCCGCCGCGTCACGCCGCCCGCCAGGTGAATGTGCTCGATATAGCTGCCCCAATAAGGCACGGGAACGACCACTTCGTCGCCGGGGTTCAAAATCGCCGCGAACGCCAGATGCAGCGCATCTTTTGCGCCGACCGTGACGCATGTTTCGCTCAACTTGTAGTCGAGGCCGCAATAGCGCTTGAAGTAATTGCGCACGGCCTCGCGCAGCTCGTTCTTGCCGACGGTCGGCGTCGGATACTTCGTATCGCCGGCCGCAAGCGCCGCGACGGCCGCGTCCTTCACATGCTGCGGCGTATCGAAATCGGGCTGACCGGCACTGAAATCGACCACGTCCACGCCGCGATCTCGCATGGCCCGCGCCTTATCGACCACTGCCAGTGGCGCAGATGGCCGCAATGCGGCGAGGCGCTCTGAAATGTCGATTCGCATAGTCGTGCCGATCCAGCCGCCGAGCGGCGATTTGCCATCACGTAAAGTGGTCATGCTACGCATCCATCGGTGATTTGGCGAGCGGAATTTTGGCGGCGGTCGGCCAAACCCCGCCGATGAAATACTCGGGTCGCGACATCGCGGCCGAACCGCGCCACGCAGCGAGAAACTCATGCGCATCGACACGCACTGCAACATTGGCCGCTATGGTGAACGAACGCTCACGGCGTCAGACGTATCTACGTATCTCGATCAGGTGGGGTTCGACGCCGCTTTTGTCGCGAATCTTGACGCGGCGTCCCGCCCGGCGGGCTCACCCGATCGTGAGGAGGTCGACGCGAATGAAGCGTGCCTGAACGCCTGCGCCGGCGATCAGCGCCTGTGTCCGTTGTACTGGGTGCGGCCGGGACGTCGCGATAGCCACGTTTACGCCATGGCGGGAGCGTTGTCGACGGAGGATTTCGCCGGTGTGATTTTCGCGCCGGCGCGGAATGACTATTCGGCGGATGCGTCGATGCTTGATCCTTACATGCAGATGCTCGCGCGGCTCGGCGTGACGGCGATATTCTGCACGAGCCGCGAGGATCGCAGCGGCCCGTCGCGCGTATATTCGCTGGCCAGGCGCCATCCGAAGGTGCCGATCGTTCTATCCGGCATCGCGTCAGACGTGCATGTGCGCGAAGCGATCGACGTCGTGCAGCGCGCAGGCGAACGCAACGATGCACGCTTGTATCTCAACGCTTCACACGCCGGCGCGGAAGAGATCGTCCGCCTGGTGAAATCCGTCGGGGCCGAGCGCGTGCTGTTCGCCAGCGATTGGCCGCAAACGCGGGCAGATCAATCGCTTCGAGCGGGCGAGATCGCGAATGCGCTGGAGCGCGCCCTGCCGCCGCCGACGTGCGAGCGCATCCTGAGCGGAAACGCGTTGCATCTTTTCCGTTGCAATTTGCACGCCGAATCACCCGCGTAAATCGCCATCCAGACCTGAACATACAACAGGCATCTTGCCCCGCCCGCGGCCAAAGGCCGCCTCGAATTTCCCGCCGCGGCGCGGAACCATCGCTTTTTTCAAGCGTCAAACGCCATGACTACGACGCGCGACGACGGCCGACCGCCGAACACGGTCATGCCTTCGCGCACCATGCCAAAACCGGAGGCCATTCATGCGAAGTCGCTCTCAGATCATCGTTCTCGTCTGCGCTCTGCCCGCGATCGCTGCCGCGCAAGTGGTGGTTTCTTCGAGCGATTCCGCTCCGTCCGCGCCGCGGCCGGACGCGACACTGCGATTGCTGAACACGCGCATTCCTGAGATCGATTTCCGTGAAACACCATTGGGCAGCGCCTTGGAAGTGATCACCGCGTTCTTCGACGGAAATGTCGTCATTCGATGGCAAGAGCTTTCGAGCGCAGGCATCGCCGACGACAAGCCCATCTCGATGCGCTTGCGAAATTGCACGCTCTCTTACGCACTTTGGCTCGTGCTGAGCGAAGCCGGCGGCGCCGACGCGCTGCTCGCCTATCGGGCCAGCGCAAACACGCTGCTGATTTCCACCGATGCCGATCTCGGACGCGAGATGATCACGAAGGTCTATGACGTCAGTGATCTGCTGATCTCCGCGCGGCGTTTTTCCAACGCCCCGAGATTGGACACGTCGGCGATTTCGAGCGGCGGCTCTGGCGCAGGCGCTTCAGCGCTTCAGCCCGTGGAGGACAATGCGTCCGACGCCGCGCCGGCTGATCAAACGCGCGTCGCGGAGCTCGCCGAGTTGATCCGCAACACGGTCGAACCCGACTCCTGGGTCGAAAACGGCGGCCAGGGCCGAATCGCCGTATGGCAAAATTCGCTGGTAATTCACAACAAACTGGCGGTCCACCAGGCGATTGCCGGTTATCGCACGACGGATTGAGGTGGCGAACATGGCTCGTCCGATGCCGCATTTTCGAGGAATTTGCACGTTCCGGTGGCGCGCGAAACAAGCCGCAACCGCCCGCGACGCGCCTTTTTTCCGATGTCGAACGGTGTTGCCTGCCAGCCGATATGATGTATGATGGAGCTTCGAATAATGCTGAGTGCCTGGCGCTCTTCGGCCTGGATTTGAGGAGTCTGCAAATGAAAACACGCATGTTGGTGATGGCGATGATGGCGTTGAGCGGCGGCATGGCCTTCGCGCAGCTCGAACCGACGCGCCGCCCGCGCGCCGCCGCAACCGCGACCAAACCCGAAACGTTGCGGATGCTCGACAGCATCATGCACGACGTCGAATATCAGGAAGTGCCGCTTGAATCAGTCGTCGAGGCGCTCGGCAACTTCACGAAAGCCAATATCATCGTCCGCTGGCAAAAGCTCGAAGACGCCAGCGTGCCCCGCGACAAGCCGATCAGCCTGAAAGTGAAGAACCTCCCGCTGTCCTATGTGCTTTGGCTGGTGATGAACGAAGCCGGCGGCTCGGATGTGCAGCTCGCGTATCGCGCCAGCGGCAACAACATCATCATCTCGACGCAGGATGATCTCGGTCAGGAAATGATCACCAAAGTCTATGATGTCACCGACCTCCTGGTGGTGGTGCAGCGCTTCGACAACGCTCCGCAGTTCGATCCGTCGCAGGCGTTGCAGGGCGCTCAGGGCGGCGGCGGTGGCGGCGGCGGCGGTGGCGGAAACGTCTTCCAAACCAATCAGGACAATGAGAACGAAGAGAACAACCAGAACGGCGGCGCGGCTCCGGGCATGGAAGAACTCGTTCGCCTGATCCAAGACACCGTCGAACCGGATAGCTGGGTCGCGAACGGCGGCCGCGGCCAGATCACGCCGTGGCGCTCGCAGATCGTCATTCGCAACACGATCCTGGTTCACCAGAAACTGAACGGTTATAAGCTGTACGAAGACTAGATCGCGGGATCAGGCAGCGCCGCGACCGGGTAAGGACGCGGTCGCCGAGAATATCGCGCCGCGTTTCAGAAAGTAAAGTGCCGGCGGTTTTTAGATCGTCGCAAGATCATCGTCGTCATGAAATCGCAAGGCCCGGTGTGGCGAAACCTGCCGCATCGGGCCTTACAATTTGTGCATGACGACTCAGTTGCCGATCCTGTTCGGTGCGGTGATCGCCGCCACGTTTGTCGGTGTTGGGCTGATCATGCTCGCGCGTCGCCATTTCCTTGGAAAGGACGCTCACGGCGACATCCTGCCCTTCACGCTTCAGGATCTGCGCGAGATGCACGCCCGCGGCGAAATCACCAGCGTCGAATTTGAGTCGATGCGCGCCGCGATCATCGGGACGTACAGAGCGCCACCGCCTGCCGATGGCCAGCGGAAAACTCCGGAATTCGGCGATCCGCCGAATCCGCCGCCGACTGTTGGCCCCACGCCTGATTGATCCGCCGTTCAACGTACACGCTCCCTGCCAAGGATTTCTTCGCACACCCACAAGACCGCTTGCCCATCCGGGCGCTTGATCTCCAGCAGCGGTGCGCGCTGGCCGTACTGTTCGGGACGAACGATTAGCAGCGCGCGACGGCCGTCTGACGCGAGACGCAATTGCGCCAGCTCGTGGACAACGCTCTCTTGCGAAAGAAATCGCAGCTTCCCAAATCGGCGATACGTATCCCACCCACTTCGCTCCCAGTCGCGCGGCTCGATCAGCCAGCGATGCGGGTCATATTGCAGTCCGACGAGCGTCACGACATAGGCGTAAGGCATGCCCGTGTCGCCGATGAACACTACATCCGCCTGAGCGAGCCGCGGTCGAACGAAGTCGCACGCTTCAAGCAGATCGACAAAGAAATCGTGATAAACGCGCGGCCGACGGTTGTATTCGCCCATTCGTCGAGAGTTGTCGAGCGCCGATTCGCCGATCGCCGCCAGTGCGATTGCGCCGGACGCGGCGATCGCGGCGGCACGCGAGCGCGACCTCAGCGCATCCCACATCCAAACGCCTCCCAACGCCGCCAGCATGTTCAGCGGAATCACGCCCGGCAAGGATCGGAGCGCGTGTGCCGATGGGTGACCGCTCAGCATGTCGCCCACGGGATACGTGAGCGTGAACACGGCGAGCAAGGCGAGCGATCGCGCGAAGTCGATGCCCACGGCCGGCGCGGCGTTGTTCCGCATCGACCACCATCGATGCGCCATCGCGACAACACCACCGAGCATAAGCGGGAGCGTAAACCAGAGAAACATGCCCCCTCCCGGCGGCGAGAACACTTCCCATGAGTCGCCGCGCACGAACAGAAACGCCGGGTCGAAGTGCATGGCGTATCGCTCGACCACTTTTCCAATGCGCTCGATCGCTCCATCCTGCGAGCGCCACACCTTCGTCATCTCGGCCCGCTTGTTGATTTCGGGATCGACAAGGTGAGTCACTGCGAGCGGCGCGAACATCGCGAAAAAACCGCCCGCCGCCGCGATGCATGCGTGGCGGCCGCGCCGAAGGTTCCAGCGCACACGCCAATCGCGATGCGCCACGATGGCCGCGAGCGCAAGGAACACGGGGAGGAAAATGCGCACGCTCGGGTAGCCATAGCACGCAACGCCCGCCGACAAGCCGCCGGCCAGCGCCCAACCGGCGCGTGCATCATCGCGCGGCGAGTTTGGCGCATCGACCGAAGCGCCTCGGCACGGATGGCCCAGCAACCGCGCGCGCACCAGCAGCGCGATTGGCAGGATCACCAGAAACGGCACGATGGACGATTCGTGCCCCCACCGGCAGTGTTGAATATGCCACGGATTGATGGCCAGCAGCCCGGCCGCGAGCAGTCCGACGCGCCGCCCGAACCAGCGTGACGCGACGTAATACATTAGCCCCACAGTCGCGACGCCGAACACGGGCGCGGCGGCGCGCGTTGAAAGCGGCGACAACCCCAACACCGCCTGAAACGGCATGAGCAGATAAATAAACAGCGTGCTGCGGTTTTCGCCGAGCGCTCGCGTATGGAAAATGGGCCAGGGCTGCCCGACCTGATCGACACCGGTCTTAAGCAGGCAGTATGCATTCCACGCATTCGCGGCCTCGTCCTGGTTCAGCCCGGGTGGCCCGAGGCCGAGAGCAAAAAGTCGCAGCGCGGCCGCCACGAGAATGATTGCGACCAAGCCGCCCGCACAAAGTAACATCGCCCCGCGCTTGTGCGAGTTCGCACTTCGCGAGGCGATTTGAGCGCTCATGATTGACGAGGGTCGCTCACCCGGCAACATCACGGCGGAGTGTATCTTTAGTCCGGCTCCTGCGGAGTCCAAAACCTCAAAAACCGCCCAACTTTCTTCGCCAGGTCATATTCGATTTCGACCAACGGCAACTTATCCGCCTTGCTCCGGGCCGTGAGCCTGGAAAACGCTCGCACCAGCGCGGTGACAGCCGGCTCTGCGACCGGCCAGGTTCCGTTGGGCGGAAATCTCACCGGCTCGTCTTCGCCATCGTTGTTTGAGTAAACCAGCAGCGCCAGATTCACGGTTCCTACGGCGCTATCGCGGTTGATCTCCGCGATTGAGTGAATCTTGAATTCGTTCGTTTCTTTGGCCATGAGCCAGATCCCCTTGTCAAAATACTCGGGTAGTCCCGGTTCGCCCGTTAGTTGCTCGGCTGCGTCGTAGTGGCCGGAAGCTCGTTCAATAGACGCTCCGCAAATACCGCCAACGCAGGGAATCGCTGCTTAAGAATAGGAAGCTGACCGCGCAGCGCGTCGCCGAACGCCTTTCCGAGTTCGCCTTTGAAACCTGTGAGCTTCTTCAACTGTTCGATCTTTGTCAGTCGATCATCCACTTGAATCTGCAAATCGGCCTTGAACGCGTCGCCGAAGCGCTTTTCCAAGCGCGCTTGAATCTCTTTCACTTCGGCCTCGGATCGCGCACCTTGCAACTGATCCCTTGCGATGAGTTGCACAATGCTGGAACGGACCGACCCGCCCAACGACTGGACGATTCCTGTGATTTCCTGAGCCGACAAAGAGAGTTTGATATCCCGTGAGCGCGCTTCGCCGGCGGTCTCGGCGGCAGCCAACACGCTCTCCACGGCCGGCGACGCCCCGTCGCTGATCGTGAAACTTAGGTAGCTCTTGGACATATAGGGTTCGTAAATGCCCAACAACGCATTCTGAAGCTGCAATTCGGTAATCTGATTCTCAGCACCCGACTTGCCGCCCTTTGCATCAGCCGGAATGGCATCCATACCATCCTTGGGAAATACTGTTTTCTTTTGCGATCGAAGGAATTCGACAGCCGCAGCGTCCAGAGTCGTTTGCCGGATGGACTCCTCGACTTGCACGTGCTTTGCGACTTGATCGCGGAGCTCGCCGCGCTTTCTCTGTAATCCATCACGCAGTGCAGCCACATTTTCCTGCCGATCGAGGAACGGATTGGGAGAAGGCAGGTCCACCAGATCCCGCGTGTTGCGCATCAGCTTGGCAAAATTACGCTGGATGTATAGTTGTCCGCCAAAATAAAGGACATTTGGCAACATCTTGCCTTCTCTGGCGGTTGCGATGGCTTTTTCAGGATCAAGCCAGAACGGCCATGCGACTTCGTCGGAAAATGGCATCAGCGCCGAGAAATCGACGTCGCTCCTCATGAACTCCTGTTTCACGACCACGTAGTTTCCGGTCTGCAGGATCGCGCCGCCCATGCGCAAGTCGGCCGGAGTCGGTTCCATGGTTGTGACGGGATTCAGCTGCTGCACGAAGAAGAACTCACGATCGTCCACATTCGTCTTAATCAGCGCCGACAACGCGTCGAAGATCAGATTGCTGATCGGAGTGACTTGGGGCCCCAGCAGCCCCACCGTCTTCTTCAGCTCATCGACCACCGACAACGCGATTTCATTCTCTTTTTGATCCAATTCGACGATAAAGAAGCGAATGGTGATCGGATAGCCCTGAAACAGGCGAGGACCGTAAACAGTGGCATTGTTGAAGTTCAGGTAAGCGCCTTCCGCGACAAATTCGTCGTCGAAAAATACGCGCTTGTGTGAACTACCGTCGAAATGGTCAACTACTTCCACAAATGCCAATAGCTCTTTGTTCTCGTCCCAGTCAGCGAGATATTTCACATGACCACGATTGATTCGAATTTCGAGCGTTCGATCCGGCTCCGTCATCAGTTTGCGGTCGGGAAACAGGCGAGATTGGCGCGTGTCGCGATTGGAATATTCGGTGAACGCCAAGCCGGGTGTGCCGAAGTCAGCGATCATCTCGTGACCAAGGTCTGTGAACTCCCTCAACGGCCTCACAGGAGTCACGGTTAACTCGCCGGAATAGCGATACTGCAAGCAGCCCGTCGTCAGCAGCAATACAAATGTCAGCAATCCACTCATCAGCCAAGCTGATCGCGCCATGCTTCGGCCTCCCTTGATCAAAAAGTGCTCATGCGAATCGGGGTTTATCATCTTTGGGCCAAGCGAAGTCAACACTGATATCAGCCGCTAAGAATAGCGAGAATTGCAGGAATCTTCGAAAAATGTGAATGCGAACGAGCCGTGCGCGCTTACGGCGGACTGCTGCGGGGTGCGCGTGGGCGAGAACCAAACCCACAACAGATACAAATCCTCAATGCGATAGTCCCACCACGCGCGTCCAGAAGAACCACACCACCGGCGCGGCCAGCAGTGGCGAGTCCAGCACATCCAGAATCCCCCCCATGCCGGGCAGCGCCTGGCCGGAGTCTTTCACTTCCGCGTCGCGCTTCAGCAATGACGCGCACAAATCTCCCGCCACCGACGTAATCCCGGCCAGGGCGCCGAATATCGAAAGCGCGACCACCGGGCCGCCCAACTGTGTCGAGAGCGGTAAATAGCCGCCATAAATCAGCAGGTGTCCGACGCCGACGGAAACCAGCACGGCGACCAGCAATCCGCCCAGAAAACCCTCCCAGGTCTTTTTCGGGCTGAGCCAGTGGATCAGCTTGTTGCGGCCGATCAGGCTGCCGATGAAATACGCGCCCATGTCGGTTGATTTGACCACCAGCACTGAGAACAGCAGCAACAACGCGCCGGACGAGCCAGTGACTTCGAGCCGCAGCCGCGGCATGAATCCCGCCAGGCCGCCGGTGTAGAACAGAATAAACAGCGTCGTCGAGAGGTTCAGCATCGCGTGATGCGCGCGGCGCCACGCCGCTTGCGCGAAAAACGCCAGCCCGATCGCCACCGCGAGCGCCAACATTCCCCACGACTCATCGCGATACGCGCTGCCAAATTTCAGGTTGTAGGAAACATACGGGCCGAGCACCAGGCCGGCCGCGAAGACTTTGGCGATCCAATCAAACGGCTCGCAGCCCATCGCGCGGGCAAAGCCGATCAGCTCCCCCACCGTGAGCCACGTCAACACCAGCACGATCGCCGTGCTGATCAGACCATTGCACACCCATTGACTCAGATCGACGCCGTAAATCTGCAATTGCACGATCGGCCGCGGCGTCGAGGCCAGGTACGCATCCAGCAATACGAGCAGAATAATCGCGGCGCCCAGCAACGAACCCGACACCAGGCGCTGGCGAAGCATGACGTTACGCACCGCTCCCGGCCGCGGCGTTCGCCGCCGACGCCACATCGCCGAAACGCCGTTCGCGGACCGCAAACGCACGCAGCGCGTCGAACAAATCCGTTTCCGTGAAATCCGGCCACAAAACCGGCGTCGCGTAGAACTCGGCGTAACTGACCTGCCACAGGAGAAAATTGCTGAGCCGCATTTCGCCGGCCGTACGGATGACAAAATCGGGATCGGGCAGTCCGCGAGTATAGAGGGCATCGTCGATGGTGTTTTCGTCGATATCCTCGGACCGCATTTCGCCAATCCGCACACGCTCGGCAATTGTGCGGACCGCGTCGACAATCTCCGCCCGCGAGCCGTAGTTCAACGCCAGGCACAATCGCATGCCTGTGTTGCCGCGGCTCAATTCCTCCGTGCGCGACAATTCGCGAATCACGGCGTCGGGGAGACCCTCGCGCCGCCCGATCTGCATCAGACGAATGTTGTTATCCATGATTTCGCCGCGCTCGGCGATGAGATTCTCGACGTACAGGCTCATCAGCCCATCAACTTCATCCCGTGGGCGCTTCCAGTTTTCGAGGCTGAAGCTGTATAGAGTAAGCGTGTCGATGCCGAGCCGCGCGCAAGTCGTCGTGACGCGCCGCACCGCCCGCGCGCCTTCGTGATGGCCGAGTATTCGCGGCTTGCCGCGCTGCTGAGCCCAGCGTCCGTTGCCGTCCATGATGATCGCGACATGCGGGGGCAACTGCGCGGGTTGCAGGCCCATCGTGATGGTCAGATCGATCGGTGACTTCGAAGACATGGACTCAAGCGCCTCGTCTAATAAACTCGAATTCGCGCAGCGGTATTATATGTCTCAACTTTAGCGCCGCGCCGCTCGCGCGCGTACGACTTGCGCGGGCTGCTTACTTCGACAGGCCGCACAAAATCGTCTGCTCGCGCGACGGGCCGACGCCGATGATCGCGATGGGCGCGCCGAGCCGCCGGCTGAGTGCATCAAGGTAGCGCCGGGCGTTGGCCGGCAATTCCTCGATATTGCGGCAGCGCGTCAGGTCTTCCGTCCAACCCGGCAGCGTTTCATATACCGGCTCGACATCCGCGAGCAGATACGCATCGGCGGGTAATCTGTTCAGCGTGGCCCCGGCTTTTCGATAGCCAACGCAAATACGCAGCTCGTCAAAACCAGACAACGTATCGAGATGCATGACCGCCAGGTGCGTTGGCTGCGCGGTCATGACCGCGTGCCCCACCGCGACGGCGTCGAACCACCCGCAGCGGCGCGGCCTGCCCGTCGTCGTGCCGAATTCATGTCCGCGCTGGCGAATCGTCTCGCCGATCGAGCCTTTTTCCTCTGTCGGAAACGGGCCGGACCCCACGCGGCTGGTATAGGCTTTCACCACGCCCACAATACTGTTGATGGCGCGCGGCGACACGCCCGCGCCGCTCGCGGCGCCGCCGACGCCCGCGCTGGAGCTCGTCACAAACGGATAAGTGCCATGATCCAGATCCAGCAAGCTGCCCTGCGCGCCTTCGAGCAGGGCGCGCTGACCGGCCTTCAGTCGGTCGTGCAATAGCTCGGCCGTGTCGCACACGAACGGCCGAAGCTGCTCGCCAAAAGCTGTGTATTCATCCGTGATCGCCACCGCGTCGAATGATTCGCGCGACTCATACAGCGCCTTCATGACCGTGTTTTTCAGCGCCACCACCGTCGAAAGCCGCTCA
>JAEUIR010000082.1:17981-18222 GCA_016795025.1 Phycisphaerales bacterium | reverse complement strand
CATAACGGGCGTGCAGTGTGTGTATCTCGACATCATCCTGTCCATCCGAGCCGTCAAAGAGGAAATGTGCGCCGATCTGCCGCGCCCTTGGGAAGGACGGTGCCGCGCTGCGCATCTAAAAAACTGACGGTCGGACGCTCGCTGGCCCCCAACGAGGCGCGGCCGAGCGGCCCGGTTTTTTGGAAAACGAGCGCCGCACCGGAGGAGAATTCCATGACCCTCCTGATTCTCGATCACCAGA
>JAEUIR010000082.1:0-17971 GCA_016795025.1 Phycisphaerales bacterium | reverse complement strand
CGTCGACTTTACGATTTGTTCGTGGGCCGCTTCGAAACGGTCGCGGTCGGGAGCTTTTTCGGAGCGTGCCGCCTGCTCCGACATCACGAGTTCGATGCGATTCTCGTGAAAACCGCGGGAACGGTCGGCTTCGCGATCGCCCTGCTGAAGTGGCTTCAGGCCCATCGAATCTCGAACGGGACGATCGCCCTCCTGGACCACGGTGCGCGCGACGAAGCCGAACTATTGCACCGACTGGGCGCAGGCGCGATTCTGCGTTGGCCCGCCAGCGGACGTGACGTGAGACGAGCGGTCTGTGACGTTGCGTTGCGCCACCTCGTTCGGGACGGAGCCGGCGGAGCTAACGGCGACCGTTCGCACACGGTCCCAGCGCCACTCTTTCACGCCGACGGCCGTACTCCGTCCCGGCGGAGACACCGGTGTTCGGGCGGCTTTCGCAGATTTTACATTTCATTTGGCGCGCAACTTGCCCGCAACAATTGAACCGAGGCAGCGGTTGCGCTGCGACCCGTGTCGCGAATCGCAACTGCTGCTCAACACAGAAGTTACACAGGAGAACCCAAGCATGTATCGCAAGCTCATGTGGCCCACGTTGGCCGTCGTTTCATTGATGACAGCAGTCGTTGGCTGCGTTCCTGGCGGATTGACTGACATTTTCGGGAACCAGCAACCCACAGGTGTAGCGGCGGAAGTCGCTGCAAAAGCTGAATCCGTCGCGGCCAACATCGGCGGTGCAGACGGCTTCGGCGGCGCGATGATGAACGGATTCAGCGGCCACATGGATGACCACATGGGCTTCCACGGAACGGAGTATCTCGCGCAGGACGGTGGCATGATGACGATGGAGCTTGCCAACCAGACCGGGCAGCCATGCACTTTCCACATCGCATTCATTTCGAGCCCGGACGGCGTGCGGGAGCAGTCGCAGGACGTCACGGTCGATGCCGGTGACACAGTGAACTTCGAGATGCCCTGCGCAGAGATGGTCGGGATGGGCAGCCTTACCAACGTCGGACAGATGGCCGCCCACATGGGCGACGGCGCGGAGATCGACAACCGCTTCTGCGTGCCCGGGTTCCTGAACTCGGATTTCGACTGCGGCGGCACCTTCTCCTGCACGTTGATGCAGGACACGAACGATCTCGATCAGGATGGCGACACGCAGGAGTTCGTCGCGGTCACGAGCGCGATGCAGACCCACATCGGCCAAAACGGCATGAACTCGCACGGTAACGGTGCCGGCACGTCCACTGTGGGAATGATGGGCGGGTTATTCTCGGGTAGCGGGATGTTCGGCGGCATGAGGAGCACGCCGTAGCCCCACGCTGCACGTTGCGCGCGATCGTTGTACAAGAATCGGCGGCGCAGCGTCGCCTGCGCGAACTCCACTGCAACGTACCCAATTGGATTGCGCCAGTCCATTCGTTGGCGTGAGAGGAGGAAAGTCATGGCGTCCCATTCGCCAGCCGTCAACCAAAGCTCGCGCTGGTCAACGTTCGGATCGTGCCCGGCGGCGGTCATCGTCTTCGGTTCAATCCTGAGTCTCGCGGGCATTGGCGGGTGCCCGCTCACGGGAAACAGCCCCGAAGCTCAACAAACTGCGGCAAACGTCGGTAAACCCACGGCCGAGTTCAAGCCAACTCTGGATCTCGAACTGAAGGCGACTTCGAGCGTGCAGCAGATCCTGCCCGGACAGACCACACCTGTGCTCACTTATGTGCCGAGCGTCATCTCTGGCGACGCGGCGCAGGTCGCATCCCTGCCCGGCTCGTATCTGGGGCCGATCATTCGCGTGCGGACGGGCGATCGCCTCCGCGTTCGTCTGGCGAACGACCTCGATGAGCCGACGATCATTCACTGGCACGGCATTCGCGTTCCGGCGGAGCAGGACGGTCACACGCGGTATTCCATCAATCCGGGCGAGGAGTTCACGTATGAGTTTGAAGTCCGCGATCGCGCGGGCACGTACTGGTTCCATCCACACACGCACGGCGTCACCGGCCGCCAGGTCTATCGCGGGCTCGCCGGCCTGCTGCTGGTTTCCAACGACGAAGAGGACGCGGCCGGGTTGCCCGCCGGCGAGTTCGACCTGCCGCTGGTGATTCAAGATCGCATGTTCGACGCCATCAATCAACTCGTCTATCCGCCGCACGACGGCACGATGCTCGACGGGTTTCTCGGCGACCAGGTGCTCGTGAACGGTCAGGCCAACCACGAGCTGGTGGTTTCGACCCGTGCGTATCGGCTGCGATTGCTGAACGGCTCCAACTCGCGCACTTACAAACTCGCGTGGAGCGACGGTACACCGCTTGTAGTCATTGCCACTGACGGCGGCTTGCTGCAGGCTCCCGTCCAACGCGAGTACGTGGCACTCGCGCCGGGCGAGCGGGTCGAGTTGTGGGCCGATTTCTCCGAGTACCCCGTCGGCACCGATCTCTCTCTGGAAAGCCTGGAGTTCACCGGCGCGGACGTCGGTATGGAAATGATGGGCATGGGCGGCGCGATGGGAATGGGCGGAATGATGGGCATGGGCGGGTTGAACATGCGAGGTGCATCGTCCGAAACCGCTCAGATGATGGATGGCAACGGCATCGGCGGCGTTCCCAACGGAGCGGCCATGCGGATCACTCGAATCCGGGTGGAGCGTCAGGAGCAGGAAACGCGATCGCTTCCAGCCAAGCTCTCGACGTTCACCCGGTACCGGACGGACGACGCGGTTAACGCGGCCAACCCGCGGACATTTTCGATCAGCGCCGGAATGCAGATGATGAGCGGGATGCAATGGGGTTTCGACGGCCAGACCTTTCAGCTCAACGGCCTGTCCGACAACGAGCGCGTCCCGTTTGACGCCCTGGAGGTGTGGGAGTTCGTGAACGAGACCAGTCCGATGGCGATGAACCACCCGCTGCACATCCACGGCGCGCAGTTCCAGATTCTGGAGCGGCACGTGATGCCTGAGTTCGCCGAAGGCTGGGAGTCGGTGCGTCGCGGATACCTCGATGAAGGCTGGAAAGACACGTTCCTGGTCATGCCGGGCGAGCGCGTCAAGCTTCTGATCCGCTTCGGCGATTTTCAGGGCGAGTACATGTATCACTGTCACAATCTGGAGCACGCGGACGGCGGGATGATGCGCAACCTCCGCGTTGGCGAGTAATGGGCAGGCTTACCTCTTGCCGCCGGCACAGCCCATTCGCCTTACAGAGAATCGTCCAACGTACCGGAACACGTCTGGTCGCACGGGGATCAGACTGCATCCTTCACACCCATCGGACCCCACCGGAAGCGGAAGACGTTACCGGCGGATTCGACGACGGCCGTTCCGAGGCCCCGTGGCGGTCCGTCGGGCGTCACGCGGCCCGTGGGGGCGGCGGACGCGGCGGCGTGGTCGTTGCCCCGTGGCGTTGCCCGCGGTCGCGGTTTACTATCAACGCCTGTCGCCCCGACTTTTCTTCAAAAAGGGCCGTTCGGCGAGAACGTCGAACGGCTTTCTCTTTGTGGTCACGAGAGTTACGTCGCTCAGGGCGCGGTTCAAATAAACGGAGTCGAGTATCTCGCGTCGAAGGCCGTTGTTTGAACCGCGCCAGAGGTCCGCGGCGCGCTGGCTGAAATCAAACACGGCGAGCGCCGTGGCCGCACGGGCCGGATCGCAATCCCCCAGCCGTTCCAGACCCTCCTCCGTGGCCCGCATTTCGGTCTGCAACTCTTCCGCCTTGGCCCTGTAGATGGCCTCCTCGGCGGTCACGGGCGGCCTCACGTTCGCATAGGAGCTCTGCTTGCCCGTCGAAGTCGTCGAAAAGTTCGAGAGCCGGCTGGTCACGACGGGTGCGAATCCGTCCGTCGAGCTGCGCTATGCAATTCGCGGCACGAACGACGACGTGCAAGCCCGCGCCGCGCTCGTCACCGGCTCGCCGACGCTGTACGACCCGTGGGGCTCGGGCCTGCTGTTCCTGCCGCGCGACACCGTCAGCATTCAGCCGGTGGGCGATCTACTGTGGGAAGGCATCGTTCGCTACGGCACGGTCCCGCAGACGAACGAAAGCGTTTTCTCGTTCGACACCGGCGGCGGCGCGCAGCACATCACCCAGAGCCTGGCCAACGTGGCCCGCTACGCGCCGGCGGGCCAGACCGCGCCCAACTTCAAGGGCGCGATCGGAGTCACGGCCGACAGCGTCGAGGGCGTGGACATCACCGTCCCGGTGTACCACTTCGCCGAGACGCACTACCTGGCCGACGCGGTCGTCACGCTGGCATACAAGCTGACGCTGTTCGCGCTGACGGGCCGCGTGAACAACTCCGCATTCAAGGGCTTTTCCGCAGGCGAATGCCTCTTCCTCGGCGCAGCCGGCACGAAACGCGGCAGCGGCGATTGGGAGATCGGGTATCGCTTCGCCTCCAGTCCGAACGTGACGGGCCTGACCGTGGGCGACATCAGTGGGATTAACAAGAAGGGCTGGGAATACCTGTGGGTCCGCTACGCCGACGCCGAGGACGCCGCCGCCAAGGCGCTGGTGAAGAAACCGATCGCGGCCTACGTCGAGCAGGTCTATCCGTACGGCGATCTCAACGCGCTGGGGATTTGAGCGATGGCGAGCACGCTCCAGAAAGTGAAGCGCGGCGACCCGCTGGTCATCCCGGCCGGGACGTTCAACACGTTTGTCGATGCCGCTCGCGACTTCCAGCAGCGGCAGCGAAGCGCCCAACGAACCACGCAGCGCGACCAGCTCGACACCGGCATCATCATGATCCGGAACGAGAGCGGCGGGGATCGCGGGCGCTTCGATGTGCTGGGTATCAGTGGCCCGATCATCGAGCCGGTCGATAACGCCGAGGAGTTCAAGCAGCGCGTGGCGCTGAAAGGCGTCGTGCCATCCAGTCCACATGCCGGAAAGTTCGCGATCCTGCTCGAACCGGCTACGAATCAGACCATCGTGCGGGCCTGCCTCGACGGCGTCTGCCCCGCGCGCGTGCGCATGGATGACGAAGCGCACGAGTTCGCGGATATCGAAGTCGGGCAGGCAGCGCAGCTTAAGAGCGCGGAGAGTGGCACGGCACGGCTGCTGTGGGTCGAGCCCGTCGAAGATCGCGCCGATCCCGAGATTGCGTGGACGGTAGTGCGCATCGGCGGCGGCGGTGCGGGCGGAACGGCGTCGGCGTCGTTTGCGATGATCACGTCCAAGTCCGGCGTCGCGCCACCGTTCCGGTACGCGGCCGCCGAAGCCACGATGGACGAGGACGGCGCTTGGTCCCAGGTCGGCGGCGGCGCGGCCTACAACAATGTCTTCAACCTCGAGGAGCAGGGCGCGGGCGGTCAGTGGGTCAACCCGCTGGTGGTGGGCGACGTAGTGATCATCTTCCCCGCGCCGGATTCCGAGGTGGATGCCTTCGTCTGCACGCGCTCGCACTACCGGGGGACGTATTGATGGGCGCATTCCTCGTGCGACAGGTCGATCGGGACACCGGCGTCGAGCTGGCGCGCTTCCTCGCGCCGAACTTCCTCGCCCACGAAGGCGCACGCTACGTGCTGCGCCAGATCTTTCCGCCCTACGACAGCGCCATGACGTTCCAGCTCGGCATCTGCGGCGTGAACACAGGCTATCCCGATTACCGCCCCAACCCGGGCGGCGGTGGAGGCTTCGGCCCCGACCTGACGTTCGCCCAGGTCACCGACGCCAACGCGAACGAAGGCGGCTGCTACACGCAGGGCATGCGGAATTCGTTCGGCTACGCGCGGCAGTCGGTCGCGTTCGCGGCGTCGCTGGAGGCCGACGTCGGCGCGCTGGCCGCGCCGGAGAAGGAGTTCCCGAACGAGCACGACTGGTCACCGCAAGCCGCGTCGACCTGGAACCTGCCCTGGACGCCGGACGTAATCGAGCAGCCGCCGCCGGAGTGGAACAACCGCCACGACTGGGAGCCCGAGGTCGGCTACCCGTGGCAGTGGCCGCGCAAGCGCTGCTACGAGGAGTGCGACCCGTTCGACCCGCTGGACTGCATCCATTCCTACATGCACCAGTGGGACGCGACCGGCGAACTGGATTGGCTGTGCGATTTCCGCAAGATCGGCGGCTTCCCTATCACGCTCGCCTTCCTGATCGACACGGCGCACAGCAAGCTGATCGCCGCCGCGACGTTCGCCGCGCCGGTGCTTCTGCGGCCAGGCACGACGCTGCACGTCGAGTACAAGGCCCGCATCTTCGGCACGCGAGTCACGCGCGACTTCGCGCTGCGTTTCGCCAAATATGCCTTCCAGAAGACCGGTAGCCGCTACGACACGATCTACTGTCGGCCGCTGTTGTCCACCGCGCCGAAGCCCAATCGCCGCACGACCTACGACGACATCGACGACCACTTCCACGCGCAGTTTGCGGCCGTTGCGCTCAGCTCGTGGACCTACGTCGCTGGTCCGCCGCCGCGGGTCGAGTCATCGAACACGCCCCAGTGGACCAATTCCACAGGCGGCGCGATCGGTCCGTTCGCATGGCTTGCGACCTACGGCAGCATCGGCGGCTCAAACGAGTTGATGTGGGTCACCAAGATCGATCCGCCCGCCAGCGTGCCGAACGGCGACACGCTGCGCGTCCCCGGCAAGGTCAAGTTCCAACTGGATGGGGTGTGACGGATGCCGTTCGTCGATATCACCAGCGACCAGCACGCCGTCTACGGCACGCATTCGCATGCCGAGGAGGGCTTCGCCCCGCGCGGCGGCACGTACCCGGGCCAGCTCAAATGGTCCGACCTGCATCCGCCGGGCGTCAGAGTGCTGCCGAAGGGATCGCCGCCGGCCGGTCCGGGCGAGATCAACTGGGAGGACACGCTCGGCGGGAAGTTCGCGCTGGCCATCGAGAAGCTCGAAGGCCTGCTGTACGCGGTGTTCGGCTCACGCCCGAACGGCAACCCGAAGCGCCAGTGGTACGACCGCCAGCATCCGCGCTGCCTGTGGGGACCGGAGATGTGGGAGCGGCGCCTGCTCATGGCACCGCTCGGCTGCCATGAAGAGGGCCAGTGCTGGGACTACCAGGAGGACGGCAAGGAATATGCGGCGCTCGGCGACGATCCGCCCTGCTGCGCGATGCCGCGCTCCGAGGTTCCGATTCGCTCCCGCTCGGGCGATCCGAACGGTGCGTTCGGCACGGGCACGCACGACCGCACCTACTTTCCGATTGGCAGCGTGAGCCGCGATTTCGCGAGCGAGCCGTTCGACCCCGAGGGCTACGGCTGGTTCGGCGCGACGCAGCCCGGCCGCACGGACGGCGTCGGATACGAGGAGAAGGACGGTCAGCCCGTTACGTTCCGCTGGACCAAGCCCGCCGGCGTGCCGACGCCAACCACGATTCAGCTCTGGTGGAAGCGCCGGCTCCCCGGCAGCTCGTGGTCCGGCTGGGACGCGATGACGATGACGCCCGCAGGCGACACGTACAGCGCGACCTGGGAAGCGCAGCCGCACGGGACGGAGTTCCGCTGGTACATCAAATACTTCTACAACGACCCCGACCCGGGCGATCCCGACATCACGAAGTTCGATCCCGGCGATGACGCCGCGCCGACCGACGAGCAGGCCTACTACCTCCAGTGGTTCACGCACTTCAACCCGTACATCTATGGCCTGCCCGAGATGCTGGAGGCCTACGGCGGCGTCAACGTGCGGCATGGCACCGACTTCTACCAGTTTGACGGCGGCGAGACGATCCAGCCCGAGCTGATCGACATGTGCCGCTGGATTCTGTCGTGGTTCGGCGGCGATTGCTGCGGCGGTGAGTTCGACACGTGCGCCGAGACGGACGATCGCAGCGACGTGTTTCATCACAACCCGCGCTTCCGAGGCGGCGACGAGGGCCTGTGCTGCATCCCGATGCCGATCCGCTTTCGCTGGAGCGGATCAAACGTCCACCCCCACTACATGACGGGCGGCAAAGGGCTGGTCGGCGGCGCGACGCCGGACCCGCGCCCACTGCACAACCACCCGAATCACAAGCCGCCGGTGGGCGATGCGTGGGGCAGCGCCGCGGCGCGCAAGACGTGGCGCGGCATCAACATGCTCTACGCCGACGATCTGCACTTCGATAACCCGTTCTACGGCGGCGGGTACTCGTGGGGCACCGCGCCGGGCACATTCATCCTCATGTACAAGCCGAACCACGACGAATTGGCGCAGGTCTGGTCGAAATTCCCGTCGTGGGGCCTGCGCGCGGGCGACGTGATCGAGGCGGTCCACATCAAGGAAATCGTCGACGCCGTCGATTACCTGATCGACTACGGCGTCTGGTCCACGATCCCGATCTGCACGCGGAAGCGCACGCCCGGCCAGTTCATGGGCAGGGACTGCGGCTACCACTACGCCCTGAACTACGCGGACTGCTACGGAACGAGCGGCGCGGAGTGGCGCGTCGGCTGCCAGAAGTGCTGCGCCAACTCGGAATCGTGCTGGCCCTACGACCACGTCCTCGGCTTCTGGTATCACGAATGGGGGCCGGACTACGAGAACTCGTACACTGAATATCCCGACACCTGCGAGCCGTGGGGCACGCCGACCTGGGAGGAATGCACGCAGAATTGCGGGTCGGCCAAGTGCCACATGATGGCCCGCAAGAGCGGCTACTCGCAGTACTCGCCCGAGAGCAATCCCGATTGCCCGTGCGATCGGCAGTACTGGGAGGACACGGTTTGCGACGGCTACGACCCGCTCGGTCAGTTCGGCGGCGAGGGCGCGTTCGGTTGCGGCTACCACCGCACCGAGCAGGGCTGCCGCTCGTGGGATTGGGAGCTCCAGCAGTGCGTCGATGATCCGCCGCAGAACGACGGATACCAGCGATCCATCGCGTTCTTGAGCTTGCGGAAATGGCTCTCGATGATTTTCGACGAGGGGCGATTCGGAATCGCCGCATGGTGCGTGAATCCCATAGCGTTGCACAACGACAATACGCGGCTGTCCGGATCGATCATCGCCCGCTGCTGCTTGCTGCCGCGCCGCGACCCGTAGGCCGCTTTCTACGGTTCACCGTTGTCGAACGAGGCTTCGCGCGGCGCGCCGTGCTTCAGAAGCGCATCGCGGAACGCCTGCAAATGCAGGTCGAAGTTCTCGGTCAACCCAATGGCAACTACAAATCTCCGCCAAACAAAGAAAAGAATCCGCCGCATTCCGCGCTGCGACGCCGGCCAACGACGATTCGCTCCGTCGCTGGCGCAGCTCGGTCGCGACCGAACGCGCCGTGCGCTCGGCGCGCAATAGCGCATCCTCAGCACGAGCCGCGTCCACAACGTCAAGCGCCGCCTTCATGAGCTGGCGAATCGAGACCATCGCTTGCGACAGCGCTTCAATATCCTGCTGACCGCGGTGCATTACTCGCCCTTTCCAATGCCGACGTCCCCGTGCCCGACAACGAGATTGCCGTTGCCGACAACCTGTTGCGCCACGGTCGCAACCGCGATCACGTCTCCCGCCGTCGCGCCGGTCTCCGCCGCCGGCATGCGCAAATTCCGCAAAAACCGCGCGGCATACAGCACGACAGCGAGGTAATAGAGTGCTACACCAAACATAGCTTGCGAATCAATATTGGGCTCGCCGCCCGTAAGTTACGATTTCCGCCGCTGTAACACCTGCCCCGCGACTTTCCGTCATTTCAGCCGTTTTTCGCTATTTCCTGCCGTAGTTTCCGCACGACAAAAATATGAGAATTAACGCTTAACCAAGCCCCCTGCAATGACTTGCGCTCAATAATCCCCGTTTAACATTCCGGCCACTTTTCTTGCCGTCGGTCAGCCCGGGCCCGGTGGCCCGGTGACAAACCAGTCAAAAAACGCGCGCCTCGCCGGGTGCGAAGCGCGCGTCGGATGAGGAATCAAATCGTTGCGTGCGATGAGCTAAATCGAACTACTATTCGTCGTTCGTCGGCCCGATGCACACCAGCCACAGCTTGAAGAAGTTCATCACCTGAACTTTGGTAAGCTTGTTTGAGTTCAGCGTGTACGTCACTTTGCTGGAGCTTGGCGCGTCGCTGCCGGAGGACATCGTATCGACGTATTCGATGCGCCCGGTCATGCACGGGATGGTGTCATCGACCGCGAAAAACGCTTCCTCGTCGCTCATCTTGTCGAACGCGGCCGCCTCGCTGGCGGCGGGCTTGTTCTTCTCCTCGTTGAAGCGAAGATTGAACTCGTAGTAGCCCTTGCCGTTGGTGGCACGGTTCGGATCCTCGACCCACTTGATTGAGCCGGTGATCACGTCTTCGAAGTCCTTGCCGTCGAGCGCATACTTGAAGCGAATTCCGTCTGTGAACCAGTTTCCGGTTTCGTAGTCATAATCCAGGCGGCCGTTGACAACGGTGCGCGGATAATTTTCCGACGGTCCTTTGGCGAGCTCGACGTTATCGAAGCGCATGGGGTCGCTCTTCTTGACGACGATCTCGACCGTCTTCTTGCCGACCAGGCGCTTGTAGGTGTATTGGGCGAGGTTGTCCTTCTTCTCGGCCTTGCCCATGAGGATTCCGGCGAATTGATCGGTGAAGGCTTTGCCTGAGCCGACGGCGTCGATGGCGATGCGCAGCGGGCGTTCCTCTTTCTTGCCGCCGGCCAGATCGTACGCGCCGGTTTCGGTGTTTATCGGCAATACGCCGACCCACTTGCCGACGCTCTTCTTTTGTTTCAGATCCTTCGGATTCAGCACGGACAGCGTGACATCAAAACCCAGCGCCGCGCCTTGAATCCGCTTGCGGATTCCCTTGGTGAACAGATTCGGCTGGCGCACGATGGACCCGGAGAATTCGGTCGTCTTGCCGACGACGAACGAAAACGTGTATTTGTCCTGCACGCCCTTTGCGGCCGAGCCTTCGGCCAACTCGCCCGACGTGTCAGGCGTCGTGCGGGTTTTGAAATCGATGTCCATCGTGCCTGAGATCACGCCCGGTTCGCTCGCGGGCTCGTCGGCCGCGAGCGTGATTGCGCCGTTTGCGAGGATCGCCGCCAAAATCAAGCCGCCAACGGGCAGCCACGAAAATCTACGTGTCATGGAATCTCCTTTCAGATTCATCTTCTATCGTCAGGGCGCGCGCCGCGCCGAGAGCAATAGCGAGTGTGCGATTTGGTATTCGCGGGAGTTGATCATCGATTTTTGCGCGGTATTCGTCAAGGGAAATCGCTCCGGGCAGCATTACAAATCGGGGAGTAGTTTCGAATCGCAGCATCTTAAAACCGGAGCGGAGGGCGATGCGATCGATTCGACTGACGGGGCGTTACTCCTCGGCGTCGCCGGGTTGCGCCGCCTTCCGTGGCCGGCGGCGGTGCTCCATGAAGAAACTGATTCGTTCCAGCATGGATGCATCAAGCTCGTTTTTCAGGGCGGCGCGGGCATCGCGAAGATTCGTGCGGCGTGTGAGATGAGTCAGGAGGATTCGCTCGTTATTCAGCCGCGGCAATATCCCGCGCAAATCCAACAGGTGCGTGTGATAGCCTGCGCGGGCCCGCTCGCGGTCGTCGCGATCCACGAACGTGCACTCCATCAGCAGCACACGCGCGTTCTTTACGTAATCGAGATCGAAGAACTCGCCATCGGCCGAGTCACCGCAGTACGTTACGACCGGCATCTCGACGCGGCGCGTGATTTCCACGCCCCTTTTTTTCAGATCGACCAGTTCGTTACCCGCTAATCCGGTGAATTCATCGAGTAATTTGTGGCGCACTTCAATAGCCGCGAACCCCAGCGCATCGACGCGCGAGCGATCATGGCGGCGACATAGATGATTCACGTAAAACGGCCGAACGATCAAGTCGCGGCGCAGCGGGATGTCCTGCCCCGGCGCTACTGGATGGATGTTTGCAGGCGGTTCGTGCCCGTCGATGTCAGCCCAGATGCCCATGAGTCGCCGTAGCGGTTCGACAATTGGTTCTGGCGCGTAGACATTGCCCGGCGCGTTGTCGATGAACATGCGTTGCGAAAAGTAGTAGGCTGCTCCGGCAGCGTGGTCCATGTGGCCGTGCGTAAGAAACAGATGATCTACGCCAAGGACATCACGCTGACAACGGCCGATGTCGAATCCGAGGTTCATCTCCGGGGCAACGATGTATGACTCCTCACCCGCGAGCGAAACGCCGCGCAGGCGAATGGCGTCATATTCGAATTCGGCCGGTGCGGTCATGGGACGGGGAGTTATATCGATTTTGCGGATGAAAATCTTGCAGGCAGGCCCGAAAAGGTTGACATACCCTATCTAGTATTGTATGTTAGTGAATGACGCAATTTGTAGTAGGCGCTTCGGCGCGATTGCGAGGCACGGCGCGGCCTGCGTCAGGTTCCAGGCGGTTGGTCCGGTGGGTCACAGCCGAACGATGACCAAAGCCGGACGCACGAACGAATGCGTTGCCCGTTTTGCAAAGAGGATGACGATCGGGTCATCGACTCTCGCGCCAGCGAGGGCGGCAGCAGCATTCGGCGTCGTCGCGAGTGTCAGCGATGTGGTCGTCGCTATACGACGTACGAGCACGTCGAGGACGCCGTCAAGCTCTTGGTCATTAAGCGTGACGGGTTGCGGGTTCCATACGATCGCGAGCGAATGCGCGAGGGAATCCGGCGGGCCGCATTCAAGCGGCCGATCTCGTCGGAGCGAATCGACCAGATTGTCGACGAAGTTGAGGAATGGCTGGTCGTCAATCATGAGAAGGAAGTCAGTAGTCAGACGATTGGCGAGAGAATCTCATCGGTGTTGAGGCGGGTAGACCCGGTGGCATACGTGCGCTTCGCCAGCGTCTATCGCCGCTTTCAGGATGTCGGCGAGTTCATCGAGGAGGCGCGGGATTTGAAAGAGCGCTCCGCGGCCGACATACCAGGACAGCAGGATTTATTCGAAGAAAACGATTCCGGCAGCGTGAAAAGAGACGCGTGAGCGTGAATCCGCCGCTGATGGTGACTAAGGCTGACGGCTCGCGGGAGTTGTTTTCCGAGGAGAAATTGCGGCGCTGCCTGTCGCTCGCGCTGGAGAGCGGCGGATTTGAGACAATGCACGCGGGTGCGCTTGCTGCGGCGGTGCGCATGCACCTGCAGCGCGAGGCCGACACGACCGAGCTTACAAGTGAATATTTGCTGGCGTGTGCGACGGCCGTTTTGCAGCAAACCGGCGCAGGCGAAGCGGCTGATGAATTGCAGCGCCGCCAGCGCGAGCGCGATGGCTTGCGTCGCCGGACGCGGGTTTTCAACCCTGAGCGCCCGAGCAAGGGCCTTAAGGTCTGGCGAAAATCCGCCTTGGTCGAGTGCTTGCTGAAAAAGCACGGACTCGACGCCAAAGTGGCGCGGATGCTCGCCGGCGAAGTGGAGATGCGCGTGTTCGCGAGCGGCTATCAGGTTGTTCGCTCGCCACTGATCTCAGAGATGATTCGGAACGAATTGATGGCATGGGGTCTGATCGACGATCTCGCGGTCGGGCGCCACGCGGAACTTTGGAGCGAACCTGTCGGATCGAAGTGGCCCGTCAGAGAAGAGTGACCGTGCCGCGGCGAGTGGAATCGACGATTTGGCAGGCTCCTCCAAGCGTAGTTGTTTGAGCGAGGCGATCAGCCTGATCGCTGGATATCGCGGTGTGAAGCGCCACGGCGGCGATGTCCGACACGTTGACGGCTGATCAGTCAGTTGTGCGGCTCGCGGCGCGTTCATGGATGGCGTGCTTCGCGAATCAGCCTTATCGGCCTTTGCGGGCCGCTGCGAGCCGTAGTTATTTCATGATCTCCGTTCCCCTGATGAGGGCGAGCTGGGTCCCGCCAACGCCCATGCCTGGCTCGCCCGTTTTTTCCGCGTTTTCCACTGCTTAATGAGCGAAACGCCGGGTTCATCGCCATACGATGGTTACCGCATTCATCGATTGTGCCGGATCCATGCTCATCGTGAGATTGACCGTCACGGTGCAATTTTCAAATTCGCGGGTCAGCGTCACGGGCTGAAGCGTAATGATATAGTCGTCCAGAGCGGCTCCGAACGCCTGCGGCCAGAATGCCCAGTCCGGAATTTCCTCGTAATAGGTACGCGGCACGCAGATGGAGTCGCCGGGGCGGCGGATCATCATGACCATGGCGGCGAGGACTCGCGCTTCAGCATTTCGGAGCTGCTGATCCCAGACCACCGTTGACCAGGCCGGAAGCAACTCGACGTGCATGCCGCCATCCATCCATCGCCGGTACATGTCGATTTCGGACACGACTTTTTCCCAGTGCGAACGAGTCAGATTCCAGTGAAACGGCGTTTCAAAGCAGACACCGTTCAGGCTGTCGGCGGCGCGCTCATCGTCATGTCCGTCCGCGAGATACGTGAGCGACTGCGGCACGATGGCGATATTCGCGATGGTCAGTTTGCCGGCTTCGTTCAGACGCGACGTGATGCTGCGCAGATAGTCGGTCATCTGCACCCACGTCGCGGTCGTGCCACCGCTGGCGCGATGGACGATATTGTCGAGAAAAACGCCGCGACAATCGCGTGCCAGGATTTCCTGAACGATCAGGTCGGACATCAGCTGCCGTGCGTCGGGAATCGACAAATCGACTTCGGCGCGGGCATAAGAGGTATCGTCGTATGGTCCGGCCAGATATGCTTCCGGGATCAACTCATAGAGCATCATCTCGCCGGGATAGCTGGTCATGTCTTCCAATCGTCGCACGGCGCTGCCTGACACCGCGCTCAACCAGATGGCATCGGGGTTGTAGCCCTGCAACAACTCCACCATCTGTTCGTATTGCGAAGACGGCGTGAAACCTTCCTGGAAGGGGATTGAGAGCCACAGTTGCACCGGCGAATATGCCCAGCGCTCGGGCGGGTAGCCATAACGCCCGCCGACACCCTCGGCCGCGTATTGCTGAAGTCCGCCGATGGAGTCGATGCGTTCGTCGCTGCTCGTCCAAAACAGCGGGTTGGCCGGCGCGGGCGGGTCGCTATCGGGCACGCCGTCGCCGACCTGCATCGCAACCTGGACCGTGACGGTTTCGCCGTTGTCGGCGGCGATTGTAATGTTTCCGGAATACATGTTTTCGGTCAGGCCGGAGCGATTCACCGTTCCGCGAACGACCGTCACAGTCGGCGAAACGACGCCGGACGTCGGCGTAACCGTCAGCCAAGACTGGTCTGACATCGTCGTGTGGTTCAGCGTTCCACCGCCGGAGTTGCGCATCGAGAATGAGACGGTGGTCGTCGATGCGCCGAAATTCAGCGTGGTCGTGCTGACTTCCAACACAGGCGGATCGGCACCGCCGCCGGAGCCTCCGGCCGCGACGGTCATTCGCATGTTCAGATCGAAGCGCTGCCCGTTTTCGGCGACAATCGCGAGCACGCCGGTGTATTCGCCATCGGTCAGCCCCGCGCGGTCGACATTGACGCTCAGCGTCGTATACGTCCGCCGCGCGACGCCGTAGGCCATGGAAGGGATGGCCCACGATTCGCTGGAGTTCACGGTGAAATTCAATTCGCCGCTGCCGGTGTTTCGCAGCAGCACCGAAACGCGGCGCTGCGTAGCGCTGAACACAAGCTCGGTGCGGCTGACCGTCAGATTCGGCGGCGTCGAGCCGCTTCCGCTGCTCGGCTGCGGCACGGTCATCGTGACAGCGATCGTGTGCTGTTGATCGGCGGCGGTTACCGTAATAGTCGCGGAATAATCGCCTGGCGCCAGTCCGTCGCGGTTGGCGTTCGCCCGAATCGTGTCATATTCGCCGGCGCTGGTTCCCTCTGAAGTGTTGAACGTGATCCAGGTCGCGTCGGCGCTCAGTGCGTAAGCGAGCTCCCCGTCGCCGCGGTTCCGAACCAGGAACGATCGCGACGTGCTGGTCGAGCCGAAGCTGAGAGAATCCACCGAAACGTGAAGCAGCGGACCGTCTCCGGCTCCTCCTCCGCCCGAGCCGGTGGAAGTCGCGTCAAGCGTTACGCGGGCGGGCAGAAAACCATCTGACGTGATGTCGATGTCGGCGGAATAGCCGCCCGGCAGAAACGAAGAGCGGTCAATCGTAACCGTCACAATCCGCGACGTTCCGGCGCCGAGCGTGCCGGATGACGGGTTGACCGTCGCCCACGGCTGGGATGAGACGATGTCAAAAGGAACTTCGGTCGTCGCGATGCCGCGCAGCTCGAACGCCATTTCGCTGGTCACGTCGCCGAAGTCGAGAATTGAGGGGATGGTCGAGAATGCCGCCACACGCTGGTCGGTCGTGCCCGCAACCTGCGTATCGCCGCCTCCGCCGCCGGTCCAATTGTCGGGCACGACGCCGTTTGTGTTGTTCTGATCGTCCAGCGGATCGTCGGTGCCGGCGCTTGGCGGGCAGCCGCCAGTTACAAGCGCGACGGCGAATATCGCGGCGCATGCGCCGCGGAATCGGGCGCTGTTTAGAAATCGTGGCATGGCTTCTTCCCCTTCCGGACGGGCTTCGCGTGTTGCTGCGAAGCGATCCGGACAAGGGAAAGGTTGCAATCGGTGATGGCGCGGTCAACGCCGACGTGATGTGCGGTAATCCGCGAATGAGCTGTATGGGACGTCCCGCCGATATCCGCATGATTCATACGGGCGGCGCGGGCTTTCGGGAAAATGCGCAGCGACGATCGGACGCGATCAAGCGAAAAACGAGTAAAGAATTCATGCGGCAAGCCGCTTACTCGCCCCGATATTCGCAGCGACTGGTGCAGGTTTCATCGACGATGACAGCCGAAAGCATCGGCAGCGCGGGTTTGATCTGCCGCCAGATCCACGCCGCGATATTCTCCGCGGTCGGCACATCCAGGCCTGGGATGTCGTTGAGCAAAAAGTGATCGAGCCGCGCCCGCACGGGCTCATACGCGGCGCGCATCTCGCCGTAGTCGATGAGATAGCCCGTCGCGGGGTTTACATCGCCTTCGACGACGATGGACACGCGAAAGCTATGGCCGTGCATACGGCGGCACTTGTGGTGGGGTGGAAACGTCGGCAGCCAGTGTGCGGCCTCAAACGTGAACGATTTGGTGAGTGCGACGCGCATGCGGTTATGACTGTGTGGAGCAGCAGCCGCCTGGCGTGGCGGCGCTGCCGGTCATCTGCGGCAGCGGCACGCGCCGCCGAGCGGTTTCGACCGGGCGATAGTATTGGTCGCGCTGTTGCGGAGTCCAACCGGCATCGGTAATCAGCCGGCGAATCTCGGCTTCACTGAGCTTGAATGTTGTTCCGGCTGCCGACACGACGTTTTCCTCCATCATGATCGAGCCCATGTCGTTCGCGCCGAAATAGAGCGCGAGCTGACCGATTTTCGGCCCCATAGTCACCCAACTCGATTGAATGTTCGGCACGTTGTCTAAGTACAGCCGCGCGAGCGCGAGCCAGCGCAGGTATTCCTGTCCTTCTGCCAGCAGCAGGTGCGCGCCATCCGCGACAAAATCAGGCCGTGCGAAGCGCGGTGCGTCGGCGCGGGTCCGCGGCGTGCCGAACGCGCCGCCGACGGCGTCGATCGCGTCACCGAGCGGCTTGGGTCGCGCGCGGCCGAGCGGCGTGTTTTCAGGCTGGAACGGCCAATGAATAAATGCAGTGAAACCGCCGTATTCATCCTGCAAATCGCGGATGTGGCGCATGTGTTCGAGGCGCTCCTCGATGGTTTCGACGTGCCCCATCATCATGCTGGCGCTGGTTTTCATACCGAGCTTGTGCGCTTCGCGCATGACCGCGAGCCACTGATGCGTGAGTGTTTTGCCCTGCGCGATCTTCTTTCGCACGCGGTCCGCGAGAATCTCGCCGCCGCCGCCGGGAATTGTCGCCAGGCCCGCTTCGCGCAGGCGCAGAATCACGTCGCGCAGCGGTATGTTGAACACTTCATGAAACGCCCAGATTTCGGGCGGGCTGAAGGCGTGAATGTGAACAGTCGGATAGTTTCCCCGAATGAATCGCAGCAGTTCGAGATACCACTCGAATGGCAGGCCGTGGCCGCTCGGATCGCTTACATCGGGCACAAGTCCGCCCTGCATGAGAATCTGCGTTCCACCGATGTCGAGTAACTCTTC
>JAEUIR010000081.1 GCA_016795025.1 Phycisphaerales bacterium | reverse complement strand
CCTGCGAAGCTACGTCCAAACCGGACAACTCCCCCAACTACCGAATCGAATCGCTGCAAACGGCTGAACTGTTACGAACAATCAAACATCGGCGCATGTTGCATGGCGACGACATCCGCAGGCTCGTGTTCGTACGTCGATGCAAACACTTGTTTTGAAAGGGGTGGCGAATTCGCCGGTGCCGGCACAACTTGCCTTAATGTCGCATGTCCGGTGGGCGCCTGTTGCTACCGAAGTGGAGGCGAGATTACTTGCCACGCCTTCGTGACACCGATCGAGTGCCACCGTCGCGGCGGAATGTACCGCGGCGACCAGTCCGTCTGCGGCCCACAGCCCTGCCTGCGCGATGACCGCGGCGCTTGCTGTCTTCCCATCGGGGGTTGTGAAATCCGCAACGAATTCAGCTGTGCCGAAATCGGCGGAGAGTATCTGGGCGACGGCGAGTTGTGTCACGCGGAACAAGTGTGGGAAGCACAACCGTCACTGGTCATTCCTGTGGCCCCCCGCGAATCGGCGTATTCTGTCGTCGAGGACATCATATACATTGATGAGTCCCTGCCTGTGGAGGTCGAAGACGTCTCTCTACAAATCGAGCATGAATACCAGAGCGACGTGCGCGTGGAGCTGGTGCGAAACGGCGACTATCGAGATTTGCTGAATCGCCCCGGCACCGGCGACACTGCTGCGTACCCTGGAGTCTATTACGAGGACAATTTCGGAAATCCGAACACCGGCGACTGGATGCGCATTACGCGCGCCGCCCGAGCAGCTTACCGAATTCATACCGCCGAAGCGCCGCGGAACAATGTCACGGGTCGGTGGCAGCCGGTCGAAACCCAGCAGAGTCGCAATGGGGCCGACGCACAAGGCGAATGGCGTTTGCGAGTCTACAACTACTCGACGGAGCACGCAGGCCGCCTGGTCGCCTGGCGGTTACACCTGACCCGCAGCGACAGCCCTAATTGCCCGTATGAATCAATGACGGCGGTCGCCGGGCCCTGACGATGGTGGACGCTTCAGAGCCTGCGAAAGATGATAATCGCCAGTTCGTGGGCGGTGGCGACCATCGCCTCTTTGCGACGATCTTCGCGGCCACGCGCGATCCGCCCCGCGCAACGACACATCGCGCAGTCGGCCGCTTCAACCAACACCCACCGCACCACGCTCGGCCCGCGCTGGGTGATGTGTCCGCGACGCGATCGTTCGCCAAATGAATCCTCGCTCGGCGTCAGGCTCGAGTCGCCGGCGCTTTTTTAGAGCGCCTAACATAAACGCCTCACTGTGCTTCGAAGCGACCGCTCCCTTACGGTCGCGGCTCTGTTTTGTCAGGCGCTCTTGGCCCAATTCAAAAATTTCGAGCCTGCTCTTTCACAAATCGTATTGGCGTTTTTCGGCTGATCACTTGCACCGCACTTGTCCGGTCAAACCTGCGCGAGCCGATTTCGGTATCGGCCGCGAAGGTGTCCCGGCCCTCGTGCGCAATCCCGGAGGCTTCAAATGCACGAGAACGACAGATCATGCCGGTGCGACAGACAATTGGTCGCGGCGGCGGTAGCGGCCGTGCTGCTGTGGCCGCTGGCCGGCTGCGCGATGCTGCGGGAAATCGGCGCTCGTGTGGATCGCACCGTCAGCGTAGTCGGCGAAGCGGGCCAGGAAGTGACGAGCGTCGCGCGTACGCTACAAGAGGAATATCGCCGCAACGAGCCCCGTGTTCAGCAGATGGCGGATGACATCGAGGTGCTCTCGGAGCGCGCGCGGGATCTGGCCAATACGTTGCACCGCATGGCCGAAGACGCGGCGCCGATGATGAAGGGCCTCGCAGGCTCGATCGAGAGCATCTGCAGCAACTGGCCGAAGGAAAAAATCGACAAGGGATTGGAGGCGGTTGATTCGCTCAACTCCAAGACGCTTATGGAAAACGCATCAAAACAACTGCTCGAAGGGCAATCGCTGCCGGCGCTGGCCGATCACCTGAATTCGTGTGTGAGCGAGCATGTTTACGAGTTGAAACGAGCGATTTCGAACGAAGGCAGCATTCTCGTGGATCAGGCGCTGGACCGCGCGGGAAAAGTGCTTGATCCGCAATTGGACAAAGTACTGGTAACCGCTGAAACGCTTTCCGGCCATCTTTCCAACTGCGCGCTTGAAATCCGCGATCAGGCGGAATCATTGAAATCGTATCTGAAGTTTGATCTGTGGGTCAGGTACGCCGTGCTTCTCACCGCATTCGTTTTCGTCCTGGCCCAGGCCAAAGCGGCCATGGACTTCGTGAATCAGTGTGCTGAATACATCGGAAACGCGGTTTGGTGGCGCAAGCGCGCCCCGCAGGGCGGAACGCCGGAATAATGGAGAGAGTGATGCAACGCGCCTCGAACATACACGGCGTCGGCCGAGCTTCAGCGGCATTCGTGTCTCGCTTGATTCTGGTCGCTGCGTGCGCGGCGGGATGTGATTCATCCCGCTGGAGCGTGACGCTGCACGCGGTTACGGAACAGACGCAACCACCGACCGAACCCGCGAGCTATCGGTCGCCGGCTCGTTACGCCAGCGACGAAAAAAAACCGACGACGCAACCCGCCAACTGCGCCGCCAACACCGGGAAGCAAATCGAAACTCAATGGAATCGCCCGCTCAAATGGGACAAGGCCGACGAAGTCGAAGAATCGCCGCCGTCCTGGGCGATGCGCGGCCAGGATGTCGTGGTTCACGCGATCGCCCGCGACGGAACGAATCTCGACAAGCGTTCCTCAGCTTCGGGCGGCGCGTCGCTGAGCGCGAACGACCGCACGCTGACGCTTTTCGCGCGAACGTTGCGCGATTGTATGTATCACGCATCAAGCGGCGAGGCCGTGGGAATGCTCAAGCTCGACCTGAAGCCGTATGAGCGAGTGGTGATCGAATGCGACGCCTTCGGTGAGGTCGAGTGCAAGACGGAGGCTCAAGCCGCCAGCCCCCAGCCCGCCGCGCCAGCCGAGGATCAGCATGCGCAGGTAAACCCATCACCACCCGATGACCAAAGCGACGGCACGCTGATCATCGAAGCGCATCCGGAATGGAGCGTCCGATTGGCTTCGTCCGGGACTGTGTCGGACTGCTTCTGCTCGCTCGTGGGCCTATCCGGCGGCCGCCCGGTGCTTGTGAGCGTCTGTCCGCGAATCGCGCCCCATGATTCCAGCCATACTGTGACGTTGTACTTGCGAAACGAGACGATTCACGATGTGCGAGGTGTGAGCGGCGCGAGGATTGTCGTTCAAAATCTGACGGGCGATCGCGCTCTCGGCCACTTGTCGTTTCGCGTCTCCTGCTTCAACGACGCCGATCGCCGACATCCGCTGTTCAAGAAATCCATGCATTACGACACGCAGTTGGAAGCATGGAATGAATGGGCGGATCGATGGAATCGCCAACGTGCGAGTTGTCCGGCGATCACGCGAAACGCCTCCGCCGGCGCGCGGCTGACGATCGTGAAGAAATGAGTCGCGGCCCTGCCCGGGCCTGGCGATTCATCGCCGTTTTTCGGCCGGCGTATGTCACGCAAACAGTTCGTGTTCGAAGTTCAGCGGCAGGCGGCTCGCGCCGGCCGAGCCGCCGAACCCGTTGCGGCGCGCCGCCCGCGGGTCCGTGCAGAGAATTGACCGACGCGATTTTGCGAGCAGCGCTGTCGTTTATCGCTTGGCGAAGTTCATGCCGACGCAACGGCCGGCGGCATGGCACCCGGGTGCCAGCGCCGAATTCCGCAACTCCCCGCGTAAATATGCGCAATGACGTTCATGCAGGTCGTGTGCATGCAGTTTCGCAGCATACGAAATTGGGAGCTTGCGCGATCGTCGCCCATACCTATGTAAAGACCGGGGTTTCATATGCAAACCGCTCGCGGCTCGGCATCTGCACAGTGAACACATTCGCGCAGTGCGGGCGCGCATATTGTGTTCAACGGATACGGAGCACGAAGACGCTTCTGCCTGTAAGTGATTGCGGCCGCCTTGGTTGCGTACGCTTGAGTATGTGTCCAAAGTCGGGAAATCTGGCGTATCGCAACGCTGGCCGATGGTTCCGCTCCAGCAATCATTTCAGCGGTTGGCGAACCGTCGGCCTTTACAACTCATGGACACGCCTGCCGCTTTCGCGACCGTGACGCAGCCGATTACGCATTACTCGGTTCTAGGGAATGGGCTTAGACGCGGTGGTTGAAAGCTGCATTGGAATGCGGCGTGCTGGTTTCTCAGCGGCGAGAGTGGCATGCGCTGGCCCTCGCTCCCGTAGCTTATCAATCGACCCAAAAAAGGAGCATTCCAATGGCAGGATCTGTCCGTCAAAATCGACTAATGAAGCATCGAAATAGCGCCCTAACGCTGACGGTAACGGCGTTCGGACTCGCCGCGGCGGCGTCTTTGCTGGTGTATGTCACGCCGGTCGCGGCCTATGATCGTTACAACAACGGCTGCCAGAATTGCCACGGGTCTTTCACAGGGCCGGTTTCTCCGCAAGGGACCATGTTCCCCAGCAACAACAAACATACCATGCATCGAAGCGCGAACTACATGGCCACCGCGTGCAACCTTTGCCATACAACCGGTGACGGCAACAACCCCTTCATTGGCAGCTCGAACGGCACCGCGAATAACAGGGGAGTCGGATGCAGCGGATGCCACGGTCATGACTATGGTGGTTCGGTAGGAGTCAGCGGCGCTGGTCTACGCGCGCACCATGCAACAAGTGGCGTGGCCGTTTGCGCGACATGTCATACCCAGGATCCCACTCCTCTGCCAGAGTACGTCCGACCGCTATACTATGGTACGCCCGACACGCGCGCCAATGATTCGTGCAATTCGCCGCCAGGCTCCAATACACGTGAAAACTGGAGCGTTGGCGATACTCTGGGCCTCGATAACGACGGCAACGGACTATACGACGGCAGCGATCCGAACTGCGGCCGCATTCGCGCCGACTTGAATTGCGACGGAGCCATCAACAATTTCGACATCGACCCATTTGTGCTTGCGCTGACGTCCCCCGACGCATATCGTGCGGCGTTTCCAGGCTGTAATTTTCTGCATGCCGACATCAACAGCGACGGACTTGTTAATAACTTCGATATCGATCCCTTTGTTCTATGCCTCACTGCCGGCGGCTGTCAGTAAGTCATCGCGCGCCATGCAATCGGTCCCAGTTATCCAGTCTTGACGTTGCGCTCGCGTATGTCTGCCCGTGCAATCGCCGAATCACAAGCCGCTTGCACGGGCGAGCGCGCGGTAGGTTGTGTAGTAGGCTAAAAGGTAATACCAATGAGGACGAATCGCCCACACGACGCGAGTTTCGCGAGCCCCGCACCATGCGATCGCCGCTTTCCGATGCGCATCGCCCTGCTGTACGTTATGCTGTATTCCTGTTCGGCCGCATTTGCCGACTACGATCGGTACAATAACGGCTGTCAAAACTGCCATGGCTCATTTACGGGGCCTGCCTCGCCGCGCGGATTTCTATTCCCCGAGAACGACAAACACGAAATGCACCGCGGCGCCGCGTATATGGCCACGGCCTGCGACCTATGTCATACAACGGGGGATAGCGGCAATCCGTTCATACGTTCGTCAAACGGAACTACAAACAACCCGGGACTCGGATGCCTAGGCTGTCACGGCCAGAATTACGGCGGCGCGATCGGCGTGACCGGCGCGGGGCTGCGAGCACATCATGCAATCAACGGAATAAGCGATTGCAGCGATTGCCACGATGATCCCGCACCACTACCGGAGACCTCGCCTCCGCCGTACTACGGCACTGTGGATACACGCGCCAGCGATCCGTGCAACGCTCCAGCCGGCATTAACACCAGGGAAAATTGGACGCTTGGGGACATTCTCGGGCTGGATAACGATGGCGATAATCTTTATGACGCCAATGACCCGGACGTTCCCGCATGGTATCGCGATGCCGACGGTGACGGGTATGGTGATTCGCAGAGCTTCCAAAGAGCATGCACACCTCCAACGGGCTACGTCGATAATCTTTCAGATTGTGATGACGGCAATAGCGCGGTGTATCCCGGTGCGCCGGAGATTTGTGACGGCATCGACAATGATTGCAATGGTGTTATTCCGCCTGGTGAGGCGGATGCCGATGGCGATGGCGTGCGCGTTTGTCAGGCGGATTGTGACGATCAGGATCCAAGTGTATACCAGGGCGCGCCGGAATTGTGCGACGGTAAGGACAATGATTGCAACGGCCAGACGGATGAAGGCATACCTGTCTGGTACCGCGATTCTGATGGCGACGGGTTTGGCGATCCCGGCACTTCTCAGCAGAACTGCACGCAACCAACCGGATTCGTTTTTGATCATACCGATTGCGATGACGCAGATGCAACCCGACATCCCGGCGCAGCGGAGCTGTGCGATGCGCTGGACAATGATTGTGACGGATTGGTTCCATCGGCCGAAACCAGCGACGATGATGGCGACGGTGTGCCGAATTGTCGGGACAATTGCATTAGTATAATAAACCCCGATCAGGCGGACCTGAACGGAGACGGTGTGGGGGATGCCTGTGACAACTCGGGCAACGCGAACGATAATACCAATGCAAATGTCAATGATAACGGCGTTAGCAATGGCAACATTAATGACAACGCCAGCGACAATGATGAGGAAGGCGACTCCGATCCCAACACAGGCAATGTCAATACCCGGCGCGACAATACCAACGGGCGAGCTACCAATCAGAACAGTAATGGTCTGAGCCCGAGCGCAAACGCAAATACTGTCGGTGACGGAAATCCGGGCCTCGACGAAAGTGATGCGGATGTAAATCAAGCGGCGAACTCCGCACCGGCCTGCGGCGTCGGGCTGTGCGGTGCCGGTGTTGCCCCTTGTTTACCTTTGCTCGGCCTTGGGTTACTCGGCATCCGGTCCGCCGGATACTTCGCCCGGCGTAGAACGCACTGATCGCGGTGCTCTCGTTGTACATATAGGGGTGTTTTACGCACTGAACGATTTCGTCGAATCGCGATCGTATTGCATCGTGAGTACTGCGCATGGGGCTTGACGCAGCCCACGATGGCGCCGGTTCCCGATCAATGATGCTCTCGCGCGAGTGGTTGTAGCGGGCATCTGGCACGCCGTTTGCCACATTCCACATCAACAATTTGCCGCAGCGCGAACTCGCAATCGCGCTCCGCGAAATTGAAAATTGCGCTTTTCAACGACTCACCGGAGGAACCCCCCATGTCGCGTCATTCCTGGGCCGAACCGTGGAAAGTGAAGATGGTCGAACATCTCAAGATGACGACGCGCCAAGAGCGCGAGGCGGCCATCGCCGAGGCGGGGTTTAATACGTTTCTGCTGCCCAGCCGCTTTGTTTATATCGACTTGCTGACCGACTCCGGCACGAACGCGATGAGCGATCGGCAATGGGCCGGATTAATGATGGGCGACGAGGCGTACGCCGGGTCGGAGAATTTCTATCACCTTCAGGACGCGATTCGCCGCTACTACGGCTATCAGCATCTGATCCCCACGCACCAAGGCCGCGGCGCGGAGCATATTCTGAGCCAGCTTTGCATCCGGCCGGGGCAACTGGTGCCGGGGAACATGTACTTCACCACGACGAAGGTGCATCAGGAGCTGGCCGGCGGCAAATTCGTGGACGTCATCATTGATGAGGCGCATGACCCGGATAACGAATTTCCGTTCAAGGGGAATTGCGATCTCGCCAAGATCGAGCGGCTGATCCGAGAGCACGGCGCAGCGAAAATTGCGTATCTTTCGCTCGAAACCAATGTGAACATGGCCGGCGGACAGCCGTGCAGCCTTGCGAACATTCGTGAGACATGCGCGCTGTGTCACAAGCACGGCATCAAGGTGTACCTCGACGCGACGCGCGCGGTCGAGAATGCCTATTTCATTCAACAACGTGAACCCGGCCAGAAGAACCGCACCATCGCCCAGATTCTGCGGGACATCTGCGACTGCACCGACGGCGCGACGATGTCGGCGAAAAAAGACGCGCTGGTGAATATCGGCGGGTTTCTCGCGGTGAACGACGAGGAGTTGGCCGAGCGCGCCCGCAACATGGTCGTGATTTACGAAGGACTGCACACCTACGGCGGCCTGGCCGGTCGCGACATGGAAGCGATGGCGATCGGGATTGCGGAATCGGTGCAATTTGACCATATGCACGCCCGTATCGGACAGGTTGAGTATCTGGGGCACAAGCTGATCGAAGGCGGCGTGCCGATCGTGCGGCCGATCGGCGGGCACGGCGTTTTTCTGGATGCGAAGCGCTTTCTGCTGCATATTCCGCATGAGCAGTTTCCTGCGCAGGCGCTGGCCGCGGCGCTGTATGTTGAGTCCGGCGTGCGCGCGATGGAGCGCGGCGCGGTGTCGGCGGGGCGCGACCATGAGACGGGACAAAATGTCTTTCCGTCGCTTGAGCTGGTGCGGCTGACGATCCCGCGGCGCGTGTACACGCAGGCGCACATGGACGTGACGGCCGAGTCTGTGATCGAGCTATTAGAGAATCGCGAGAAGATCGTCGGATTGCGCTTCACGCACGAGCCGAAGTATTTGCGATTTTTCCAGGCGAGATTCGAACCGGTGAGCGGGGAGACGGTGTTCAAAAAATGACGACCGGCGCGAGTCGCCGTTCGTGGCGTGTGAACGAAAATCATGGGAGTTTGTTCATACGCCGAAAAGGGGCGCGGCCGAAGTGGGATCGGTCGCCGGCGCTTAGATCTGTTAATCGGGCTCAACGGCTCTGGCAAAACGACGGTCTCGACGCGTTTGTGGCCATTCAACCACGCCTTCGCGGCTTCGGATACCAACCCTTCCGGTTCACCGTTGGGGAAACGCGCGGTAGTAATAGGCAGCATCAGATTCATCTATGATGCCATCAAGATTAAAATCCGCATTTACTGTATAGTAAAAGTCGTGGACTGAAGTAGCGCTTTGTATGAGCGCCCAAAGCGCTATTTCGTCATCAACCGACAGTATTTTATCCTCATTTACGTCTCCGCTAAGGCGGGACATTACTTTTACCCGCGCGAACAACGAAGCGCCCTCGAAGTCGTCCGATGGAAGCTTCACTTCCATGAGCGCATGCCCTGAAAAATCGCGCCCCAGGTCATTTCCTGTAACAGTAACGTCCTGCGGAGTGAAGAAACCGATCGCCGCAATGGCCCCATCGCTCATTATGCCGACGATTCCGCGCCGAATTTCCACACCTACGTTGGCAGGACGATTAATGTGTACTTCGTGAACGCTGACTTGAACCCAGGTGGAGGGGCGGTTTCCCGCTTCCAAAAGCCCATCTTCACAATCATCGACATCGCTTGTTTCAATGTGAAGATATAAGCCAGACGATATGACCACATGCCGAAAATTCTCGATGAAACATGCTCCGACCGCCTGCGCGTCGCCATGCCCTTCGGCGGTGTAAGACCAAGCACAATCCTCGCTCCATTCTCTATATAACAACGAATGGTTCGCGGAGAATTGTCCCGCCTGTAATGAGGCTCCAGTCGGGCTTGCCGAAACCTGCCAGCATCCGTAGGAGAATCCAAAAGGCGACCATGTGTTGGCACCACCACCGTTAATGAGAAGGGGCACGTTATGCCGGCACGTATCATCAGACGCTTCGCCCTGATCGACCGCCGTCGCGGAGCAGGAAGCGGTTCCGGGAGCACACCCGCCCGGAATGGTCGTGATCGAGGCGTCATAGCTCGCCGTCGCATCGCCTTGCACCGTTGTCTCGCGAGTATTGTCTAATCCGCATCGGCCATCGCAGGCTGGCAATGTTAGCAACATTTGGGCACCGCCCTCGATGCTTTGATCGTGACGAATTCGACAGCCGCTACGGCATTCACAATGCCCCCCGCTAAAGTCGAGGGTGCATGGCTCGAATACGTTGGTATTCGAACAACCCGGCTCAGTCGTGGAACAGGTAGGGCCGGGCGGGCCATTGCAACCGTCGTGCGTCAAAAGCAATAGTCCGGGTGCTCCTTGACGCCAGAATCCCGTTCCACCACCACCGGGAGTCGCCCCTGCGCCCCCGCCGAATCCGCCGAAGCCACCTGGATTTCCCGCGCCACCGGCCCCACCGTTTCCGCCGATTGCGGAAACGGCGCCGCCGTCACCGCCCGTATTGTTCGCGTCGCCACCTCGCCCGCCTATTGCGGCGGCCACGCCGCCTTGACCGCCGGCAAGGCCGATAGTGGGTGGATCGCAGCAGTTCACATTGGATTGCCCGTCTCCGCCGCGCGCGCTCGCGTCACCGCCTTTGCCGCCATATTGATCAGGTCCGGGGGCGCCCCCGCCGCTACCGCCCGCGCCGCCGTAAGCTTCAGCGTCACCGCCGTCGCCCCCGTCTGGACCGCCTTTGCCGCCAATCGCTAACGCGATGCCCCCGTCCCCAGCCGTGCAAAACGCAAGACCCCATTGCAATCCTATTCCGTTCCGGTCGAAACCGATCCGAAGCAGATTGCCACCCGCACCGCCGGTTGCGACGACGCTCTCACCCTTACCGTTCCCGGTGCCGTCACGTCCAATCACGCGCGCGGCACCGCCGTTGGTTGGGTTGCACCAGGCATCTCCTCCGGGCGCCCCGGGCGTTGGAAAACGGCGTGGGGTGCTTCCCTCGCGTGGCGCGCATGGGTCGTCTGAAAAGTTGGAAAATCTATTGCCTGAATTACCGCCTATCGAATCGGTTGTGCCAGCCACTCCACCGGCACCGCCCACAAAAGAATTGAACTCGGCCTCCTCAACTACGCCGTTCCCATCAAAATCAGGTGTCGGAATATTCACTTGCCCGGAATTCCCTGCCTTACCTCCATTGGCGATGCCAATTCCACCAATCGTTTCCGGTACCCCAGCGGAACCATCTGCGCCGCGGCCTCCCTTTGCGCTCGCATCGCCGCCGTTCCCGCCATCGCTGCAGACGAACAATCCGGGGCGCGCGATGGCGGTGAATCGTTCGCGGGTGCAGATGACGGATAGCGGGCCGCCATTGCCGCCGCCGCCGGCAACAGCCTCGGCATTGGGTCCTGCGGCCCCAGGAGTTGCCACACCAGCAGTCGCGGCCGCATCGCCCCCCTCGCCGCCTGATCCAGATTGGCAAATCGCTGTCGCACCAAGAGTAATGCCACCTATTGCCGCGATTAACAACTGGCCTCCGCTTCCACCATCTATTCCTGAGGCATATGCCATCTCGCCCGTGTCAGCATTCGTGATTTGGCTTGCCCCGCTAGCGCCGTTCCCAGCACAAAGCCTGCCGGAAATCGCTATTCCCTGTATGCTGGTGAGAGAGACACTTGCGCCGTTGCGTTCATGGTGATCGCCGTCCATTCCAATGATCGAGCCGTTGATATTTATTGAACCAAGCGAATAGATAGACACTCCTTGTCTGGCTCGAATAGTCACACCGGCGGGCACAGATACATCTGTCGCGAGGAATGTACCATCGAGTACCATGTCTTGGTTCGGCGCAATCGTAACAGGACTCATCTTTACGACGCGCAATTCGATCGGATCCGAGGGCGGCCCCAATGGTCCTGATGCATCAAACGCTTGGACACGCAGCTTGTGTAACCCGGGGCGGGCAGTTACCGGTGGAACCATGGTAGCGAAAACTTTCTCGCCAGTGATGAAGCGGGTTACGTCGGTCGTGTACTCACTTGGTCCAATGATGAAAAGACGATAAAACGTGGCTCCGTCCACCCGGGGCCACTCCAACACCCAAGCCGGATGGGTCGTCGCATTTGCGTTCAGCGGGTAAATAACATCGACAATGGAATGTGTAAAAGACTCGCTTCCCACCACTTCCCGCAAGTGCCTGAGCGGTGGCGGAGCAAACCCCAGAGATACGTTGGTTATAATCGAAATAATAGCAATTAGCCCCCAAACACATTTAACAGAATTACCCTTGAGCATTCTGGGCTCCATTTTTGAATCGACATGCGTCAAGATAGTGGGGCGATATTTCCTGCCGGGATTGCGCATGCCCCGAAACTCCGGTATCGGACGGCGGTCGCCTGTCAATCGGGTGCAAAACGATCTTTACGGTCGCCGGAGAGCCTAACCGTCGCCGGCTACAGAGTCAACGCCGATCAAAAACCGTAGATTTGCCCTCTCTCAAAGCAAAAAATGACGGCGCGGCCCCCGCAGGAATTATGGCTCGCAGCACAATCGCTTGCTGTGCGACGAAGCCGGGCTGTACTCGTCGGTCAAGTTGCACGACCGGCTTGGCCGTCTGGCCGGCGTAGCGACCTACACGCTGCGCGTGCGGGCGAGCGGCGAGGGCTGGCACGCGGCGCGCATGTCGGTGGCGTCGGCGGCGCTGGCGATCCGCGCGCCGCGGCAGGCGCGCGGCGCGCATTCGAAAGAAGCGCTGTTTCTGAGTGGCGTCATCGCGCGCGATATCGACGCGCCGCCGGGAGAGACGCCGCTGGAGTGAATTTTGCTAACGAATCTGCCGATTGTGTCGGCGGATGAGGCGCGGGGCGTGGTGGAGGATTACGCCTGCCGGTGGATGATCGAGGATTATCACAAGGCGCAGAAGGCGGGTTGCAGGACCGAAAAGGCGCAGATGACGACACTGCACGGGCTGAGCAACGTGATCGCGCTGGTGAGCGTGCTGGCGGTTCATGTGCTGCGGCTGCGTTGGCTGGCGCGTGACGAGCGGACGGGGCAGCAGCCGGCGCGGCTATACGCGCCTGGAAGACATGTGCGCCGGCGCGTGGCTGATGAGCGGGTAAGATGTGTGCAAACTTCATCCCTCACGGTCGCGGCTCGGTCTTGCTAGGCGCTCTTTGTTCCCTGGTTTCTGTATTCCCCGCTCATTCGCGACAAAATCCGCCCTTTCGCAACAATCTCCGGCTCGCCATTCCCCGCCGCGCCGCCGCCTTCTATCATCGATTCAGGGGAACGCGCGCATGCGCCTGAGTTCTGAACCAAACGCCTCGCCAATCGCTTTCGCCACCGAACATCTTCCCGGGGAGCCAAGTATGTGCGCCGTTGGTTTGCTTTTCCTTCCTCTGCGAGACGCTTCACGCCCCGTTTCTCTCGCATACGCCTCCGATAACCAACATGCTCAAAATGGCGCTACAAAAACACGAGCGCCTTGAGCGCCTTCGGCCCACTCAGTCAATTTTGCGCGATGATCACGCCGCCGGACCCTCGCCCCACTTGAGCTTCGTTCGCAACGTGTGCCAGATCGAGTGCCGCGGGTTGCGAACCAGCAGAAAATCCGCGACGTGGCGCGTCAAAACAACGCGATCGCCCAGCGCGAATGGCCGGGCGATCTGGCCGTCGATCACAATCGTCGTTCCGGGGTTCGCGCGCGTCGCCGTCAGCGTGATGCGCCGTTCGGAGCCAAGCAGCAGCGGGCGATACGTCAGCGCATGCGGACAAATGGGCGTGAGAATGAATGAATGCGCCGTCGGCTCCAGAATCGGACCGCCCGCCGATAGGTTGTGCGCCGTCGAGCCGGACGGCGTCGCAATAATCAACCCATCGCCGCGAACAACGGCCACGCGATCACCGTCGGCCTCGACGCTCAACTCAATCACGCGAAATGGAACGCCGGCCAGCGCCACGCAGTCATTCACCGCGAGCGTGCGGAAGACGCTGCCATCGGCGGAAAAATGCTCGACGCACAGCATGATGCGCCGCGTGATCGGAATGCTGCCGTCAAAAAGAAAGTCGCTGCTGGCTTCGAGTTGCGCAAGCGTGAATTCCGCCAGGTAGCCCAGTTTGCCGAGGTTCACGCCAACGATCGGCACCTGTCGCTCGCCCAGCGCCCGCACCGCGGCGATCAGCGTGCCGTCGCCGCCCAACACGACCAGCAAATCCGGATTCGCCGACGACACCGCCTCAACATCGTGCGTCACCTCCGCGAATACGACCTCGCCGCGCGTGCGAATCCACTCCTGAACGCGGCTCAGCCCGTGCTGCGCTGACGGCTTGCCGGGGGAAGCGACGATGGCAATTCGGCCGGAAGTTGGAGCGAAGCCCGTCATGGCAGAATGTTCTCGCGAAGGTATTGGCCCGACACGCGCCGTCGCGATCGTCGGTGCGCCATCGCGCGAAGTGTCAGCCGGCGACTGTTGGACGTTTTTCGGAGACGGGGTCATGACACACCACGTTCAGTATAACCGCCGCGGCCTCCGAAAAATTACATTCGTCCGATCTCTTCCATCAGTGCGTCGATTAGCGGCCGAACGGTTTTTTCCGAGAAATCAAACCGCAATCCGGCCGTTTCGAACAACTCGGGCAGAGGTCGAGACCCGCCCAGCGCCAGGCCGGCACGATACATCTGAACGGCCTTGCGATAGTCCTTGCGGCTGGCCAGCCACACTTGAAGCGCACCAAGCTGCGCAATGCCGTACTCGATGTAATAAAACGGTACTTCAAAGAAATGCAGCTTACGATGCCATGCGCGCGAGCGGTACGCCTCAAGCCCGGTCCAATCCGTGTGCCGCGCGAAACGCTGCGCCACGCGAACCCATTCCTCATTTCGGCGCTGCGGCGAATGATCGACATTTGTGTAAACATAATGCTGAAACGCATCCACCATCGCGATCCACGGCAGTGTATAAACAATTTCCTCCAGAAATCGCTTGCGAGCGCGATTTGTGTCCGCGCCATAGAACAGATCCAGATGCGGCAGCGCCAGGCACTCCATGCCCATTGACGCCACTTCGGCAAACTCGATCGGATAGTTGCGGTATGCGAGCAGCGGATCCTGCCGACAGGCCCAGGTATGAAACGCGTGGCCGCCTTCATGCAGAAGCGTCCGCACATCGCCCTCGGTACCGACCGCGTTCATGAAAATAAACGGCATGCGCCGCTCGGGGTATGTCGCCTGATAGCCCCCAGGCGCTTTGCCCTTGCGGCTGCCGAGGTCGAGCACCTTGTTGCGCCGCAATGTGTCGAACACCTCGCGCAACTCCGGATCAACACGATCGAAAACGCGGCTGCAACCCGCCGACAATTCCTCGTCGTTCGAGAACGGCCGCAGCGGCGGGCGATTTTCAGGATCGACGGCGATATCCCAGGGCCGCAGAGCCGAAAGTCCCAGCTTTTTGCGGCGTTCCTCCGCCAAAGTCAGCACGGCCGGCACGACGCACTTTTCCATCGCATCGTGAAACGCATAACAATGCTCCGGCGAGTAATCGAAACGCTCGTACATTCGAAAGGCGTATTGCTGAAAATTTGCGCAAGCCGCGTTGTTGGCGATCCGGTGGCGCAAGCTCACCATCTTGTCGTAGAGGCCATCCAGCTCATCGCCATCCTTCAAAAACCGATCGGCCGTGAGCCGCCACGCCTCCTCGCGCGTCGCTCGATCGGGCTCTTCGAAATAGCGGCCGGCTTGTTGCAGCGTCATCTCCTGGCCGCGAAAAGTGACGGTCATGATCCCGGTGATTTTCTGATAGTTCTGGCTGAGACGTTCGTTTTCGATGAAGAGCGGGATGTTTTCGTCGCGATAGATTTCGATCGCGTTGTGCGCGCTGCGGATCAACATGTCATAGCGCTGCCGAGGGATCGCGATTCGCGCGGACAGCGCGACGAGTTTTTGCCGCAGCTTGTGTTCCCACGGCTCGCGGTGCGGCTTGACGTTTTCGATGAAATGCAGAAAAGCGGCTTCGCGCTGCGGATCATCGGTCTGGCAAGTCATCTCGATCTGCCGCCGTGTGCCCTCTTCGTCAAAGCAGCTATCCAGCTCGCTCCAATCGCTTAGCCAGCGCTCGAAATCCGCGAGCGTGCTGACTTCGCGATTCGATAATTCTTCAAAGTACGGCTGCGCCGTCTGCCAGTTATCGAAAACAGCGTCCGCAGCAACGTAGCGGCGCGGGAACTCAGCTTTTGCAGTCGATTCAAGCGTCGCAACCATCGATAGCTCTCCCCGCCACTCATTGCAGGCGGTGCATTGATTGTTTCGAACGGGTTCGCAGCGATCCACAGCACTGGGACGTGAACCGTCGGCCGGCGCGGCCCGTATGGACCATCGCGGGCGTTGCGCGAGACGTACGACCAGACCGTCCGCCCTCGATCGTCTGACCGGCACACAGCGGATCATACAATCTATCGCACGCGCCGCCACGCGAGGCGGAGTTGCGCACTGAGCAATAACTCGGCATTGTTGGGCGATTAGCGAACCGATAGGATTGAAATGGGCTTCGCCGATTTCATGGCGGGCGTTTGGGTATCATGGGCAAAGCGGGCGCTTGGCCGATAATCCGTGCGGAGAATCGCATGCTGCGAATGTCGTTGATGATGCTCGCGACGAGTTTGCTTGCGCAACTCGTCCCAGCCGGGTGCCCGTTTTCGGGGAATAACAATGACACAAGCCTGCCCGACCGCGGCGTAATCGGCGTGCAAGCGTCGGCGACGCCGACTGCGGCGGCTCGCGACCGTGTGGCACTGTCGGCTCAGACGACCGTCGCGGCAGCGGACGTATCATTTGCGTGGTTGCAGGTAAGCGGGCCCGGCGTTCGCATCGACGACGCGAACGGGGCATCGGCTTCATTCGCCGCGCCTTCGCTTCAAACCACGCAAACGCTGCGCTTTCGCGTCACCGCGCATAACGCGGCCGGCGACGTAGGCAGCGCCGAGGTGAAAACGGTCGTCACCGCCGATCCGAATTTTGGAGTTGATACGGGAAGCGGCAACGGCGGCTCTGGAAGTCAGGGAAGCTCGCTGATTGCGCGCGCGGGTGCCGACAAGTCCGCCGAGGAAGAATCAACCGTCACGCTCGACGGATCGGGCAGCATTGGCGGCGGACTGACTTTTCAATGGCGGCAGCTCAGTGGCACGGATGTCACGATCAATAGCGCCGCCGCGGCCCGCGCGACGTTTACCGCACCGGCGTTTGAAACCGGCGGCCAAAACACGCTTGAGTTTGAATTGGTCGTCCGCGACTCATCCGCGCGAACCGCGCGCGACCGCGTGCTGATTACGATCACCGCCAAGAGCGGAACTACCACCAACACCCGCGTGCGATTCCGCACCTCGATGGGCGATTTTGTGATGGAAATGGAAACTCAAAAATCGCCCAACACGGTCGCGAACTTCCTGCAATACGTCGATGACAACTTCTACAACAACACAATCGTACATCGCGTCGTGCCCGGCTTTGTGATTCAAGGCGGCGGGTTCGAGACCGGCCTGGTGCAAAAGACGCCTCGCGATCCCGTAAACGGCGAAGCGCCCAACGGCCTCAGCAATGTGCGCGGCACCGTCGCGATGGCCCTGACGGCGGGCAATCCCAATTCCGGCACATCGCAGTGGTTCGTCAACCTGGTTGATAACACGTTTCTCGACGCGCAGAAGTTCACCGTATTCGCGCGCGTGGTTGAGGGTATGAACATCGTGGATCAGATCGCCACGGTGCAAACGACTTCGCGCAACGGCTTCGACGATGTGCCGGTGACGGATGTAATTGTGACCAGCGTCGAGCGCTTGCCGGAATAACAGATCGCTCGCGTCGAGCTTTAGTACGATTAACAAAACAAAGCCGCGCCGATCAGATCGGAAAAAGGTTGGCTCCTCGCTGTCTGGTGTGGGTAGAAGCTGGGGGATCTTTCGCGCGTCCGCCGCGCCGCCTGATCCGCGACGGAATCCGCCTACGCAAACGGCCCGGCTTCTCGCGCGCGGCACTATGCCACGCGCATCCCGCGCCTGAGAGTGCGCCTCGATGCGCTGGTCCACGACATGCTTGACCACGCCGCCGCCCAGGCCGTGCGATGAGCATCTACCGCACCCTCAAACTCCGCGGCCACGACCCGCTCCGCTCGCTCGAAAACACTCTGCGCCGCTACGTCCAAACCGGCCAGCGCCCGCCGCTACCGGAGACAATCGTTGCAGACGGGGGAACTGTTACAATCCCCCCAACGGAATTGCCGGAATTTAAGCACAGCCGTTTCGACCACAATATTCCCGAGTTTCGTTGTCTCCAATCTCCGTCCAGCGTGTCCCCTGTTCCTCATCGACTTTTCGCGCGGTGAATCGGCCGCTAAATTCTCGAATCATGCGAATCTCCGCGTCAGTTGACCCGCTGATTTTCCCACATGCCTCGAATCCGCATTGGCTCACGCCGGAGGTCGATCGCGTTTTTCGCGCGGAACATCGTCACATCCTCGGCGGCGGCTTCGCGATGCAGACGCTCATTGACCACTGCCCGTTCGACTCGGTTCTCGATGTCGGCTGCGGCAGCGGCGCGCATTCCGAAGTTT
>JAEUIR010000080.1 GCA_016795025.1 Phycisphaerales bacterium | reverse complement strand
GGGCCGCTTTCCGCGTGCTGCGCTCTGAATTCTGCATTGATGTGATACGGCTCCGCAATGTCGCTGCCGCCGGTGATTTGCAGCACTTGCGTGCGCGTCGTCCCAGCTACATCGAGTTTTGCCGCCGGCGCGGTCGTGCCGATGCCGACGTTTCCGGTGTTTGTAATCGTAAAGCGATCCTGCGCGGCGCCAACGTCGCGAATCATGAATTTGGCTTGCCCCGCTGAGTTGCCGCTCCCGGTGGTGATCAGGCTGTAATTTACGCCGTTTGGTACGGATCGATTGGACAGCGACAGAATCGTGCCGAACGTCGCCGTTCCATCGAATCGCGCGACATTATCGACGCCAAGCAGGTCGAATTTGAATTGTGGCGTGCTGTTCCCGATGCCGACATTTCCAGCATTGGAATTGACAATGTTGCCGCCGCCTGCATCAACCCAAGACGCGCTCCCGCCGGCTGCGGCGGATGTCTGTACTGAGCCATCCGGGAATTTGAATCCGCCGGTCATGGACTCGATTACGCCATTCACCGAGAGCTTTTGCGCCGGATTGGTCGTCCCGATGCCTACGCGCCCGTTGCCTTTGACGCGCATCGCCTCCGTGAATGCCGTGCTGCCTCCATAGCCAATGGCCACGTCGCTGGCCGCGATATCTGCGAAAATCTGAAATAGATTACCCTGCACCCCCAAGCCGTAAAGTGAGTTTGCGGTGGCGCCATACAGCGATATCTTGTTGCCCAAACCGTTGGCAAAACTCAGCGGAGCGATCGGAGAAGCATTGTTGATTCCCACATTGCCGGCGCTGCTGACCACAATGCGGTCGGCCACGCCAGACTCCGCGATGCGGAACGAGCCATCGGCCGTCGCGACGCCCAAATGGAAAGTCTTGCCTCCGGCGCTGGTGTCCTGAAGGCGAATTTCCGGGTTCGCCGATGATGCGACATGCAGATTCCGTTGCGGATCATTGGTGCCGATGCCGACGCGGCCTTCGAAGTAGTTGCGACCTCCGAGGAAATAGCCGGCGTATCCGGTCGGGCTGAAGGTCTGAGAGAGAATGCCATAATTCGCCCCGTTCGACGACAGCGCGAACGCGCGAACGCCTGATCCGGTTGATGAACTGGCCGTTCCGATGACGCCGATGGTGTTGCCGCTCGTTGCAGACGCGTTTCCGTACACGCCGGCGCCGAGCGACGAGGCATTCTCGCCCCATACGCCAAAGGCGTATCCAGTAGTGGTCGTTACCTGCCCTAGTAAGCCGGCGCTGTTCGGCGACGAACTTGCATTCACCGCACTCATGGTGGCTGTGCCATCAACGGCTCCGCTGACTCGCGTGCCCGGGCGCATGCCCATTGCGTATGGCGCGGCCGTCAGGGCCTGGCGCGGAGTCAGGGTGACGCCGTCCACTTCGATTTCGAGCCAGCGTTCGCTTCCGTCAAACGCGCTGCCGCCGAACTCGCCGCCGCCGTTAAGCAGCACCGTGACAAGGCCGTCATCGACCGGCTGATTCGCAAGCGTCTGCGAACCGAGCAGGTTGCCGCCGGATGCGGCATCAAAGAGCCGGAATGTTAGTGTGGCGTTTCCGTTGTACAGCGCGCCGGCGTTCTTGAGTTGTGCCTGGTAGGTGAAGCCTGTGCTGATTGGCGCGGCCGCCAGGTTGGCGGCAAACGCGAGGGCGACAAGCCCGAAGCCGAAGCAAGCGAGAATCTTGCGCATGAGTTTTCTCCTTGTTGGAAGATGACGCTGATGGTCGGGCGAGCGCGGAATCTCCCCTTGCGAACCTGCGAAGTTCGCGCCGTGACCTCGGCGATCAGGGGGAGTTGTTCCCGAAGTTTCGTGCTTCGCCGCCCGGACGCCCCGAGCCGGAGCGTCGCATTCAAACCCACAGGCGCATTTGGGCACAAAACTCCATCATGCACGCGATGATTTTTTTCAAATTAGGGGTTCGATTGGGCATGCGATACAATTGGGCGATCTGAGCGTGGCTAAAAATACCGGGCGTTGGGCGCACCGGTGCCCCTTGCCTATAGTCGCTCCTCTGCTAGGCAAGCAAATTTCGGACCTTTCAGGTAATTCTCAATGAACGACCCTCATCCATCTCGGCGCCGGCCTTCGCTTGATGATTTGGTCGGGCGGCGCGTGGTGTTGGACACATCCGGGCCGTTGATTTATTTGGGCCTGCTCGAACACCATGATGATCGCGGTTATTGGCTGCGGGATGCCGACGTGCATGACCGCAATGACGGGCACAGCACCAAGGAAATGTACATCAATCAGGCGCACGAACTTGAAAAGACAGGCGCGATCAACATCAATCGCCGGCGCGTGTTCGTGGAGCGCCACGCGATCATGAGCATCTCCGCGCTGGACGATGTCGTGACCGACGATCGACCGAGCGAGCACGACGCGTGGATGGTCGAGCCGCGAGAGCACCAGGCTGAACGCTGAACGCAGAATGATCGACGCCGCGAACGCGCGGCAAGCGCTGTCAATAAGGTAACATGGCTCAAAAGCCCCGCCTTAGCTGGAATAGGCAGACGCTGCGACCGCGACATCGCTTCGCGACGTCGCAGGGCGGCGTCACTGAGAAACAAACGATCGTCGTTCGGCTGGAGCATGAAGGCGTCGTGGGCCTGGGGGAAGTCGCGCCATCGAAGCTTTACGGCCAGACGCTTGAATCGTCCGAGGCGGCGCTGGGCGGCATGGCTGAGCTCATCGGCAACGATCCGTTTCGGATCGAGTCGATCATCGCGAGCTGCCTCGGGAATTTTGACGATCAGCGCGCGGCGATCGGTGGGCTGGACAGTGCGCTGCATGACTGGGCGGCGCGGCGCTGGGGCGTGCCGGTATGGCGCATCTTGGGTCTGGATCGGCCAAGCGTTCGCACGACATTCACGATCGGCGTGGCCGAACCGGACGAGACGCGGCAGAAGGTGGACGAAGCGCTGGCCGCAGGTTTCACGGCATTAAAGGTAAAGGTGGGCGCGGAGCGCGATCATGAAACGCTTTCGATGATTCGCTCGCGATTTGGCGGCGCATTGTTTCTTGATGCGAACGAGGCGTGGACGCCGGGCGAAGCTCGGCGGCGCATCGCCGATCTGGCGCGATATCGCCCTACGATGATTGAGCAGCCGTTGGCCCGTGCTGATTGGGAGCATTTGCGGGGTCTGCGCGATCTGGGCGTCGCGCCGATTTTCGTGGATGAGAGCTGCCAGAGGCCTGCGGACGTATTACGCTTGGCGAATGCGGTCGATGGAGTGAATATCAAGTTCACGAAGTGCGGCGGAATCCGCGAGGCGCTGCGGATGATCTGGCTGGCGCGCGGCCTCGGGCTCAAAACCATGCTCGGCTGTTTTGTGTCAAGCAGTCTGGCGATCGCGCCGGCGCTGTCCATCGCGTCTCTGGTGGATTATTGCGATCTTGACGGGGCGCTGCTGTTGGCCGACGACCCGTTTGACGGGATTGCGCGCGACGGCTCGGTGATTTCGCTGGGCGGCTTACCGGGGCTGGGCGTGTCTCCGGCAGGTGCGGCTTTGAAAAGCCACACTTAGCGCCTCGATTCGATCAACTGCGCGGGCCAGCGCAATGCGGGGCCGGGCGCAATCAGGCCTATCGACCGGCACGATTCCTCAAAGCGCTGTCCGCCACGAATCGCATCCGGCGTCAACTTAAACATCAATCGGCGACACAAATATCGCTCCGCCAGCTCGATCGGCCAACCGAGCGCGGGGCCTTGCTCGCGGGCGATCTCGGCGGCTCGCGATTGCCCGCGATCGCGGGCCGATTCGAGCAACTCCTCAATTTCAGCGCATCGCCGCGAGAAATCCGCCGACTGCGGCTCATCGCGCATCGCCCACACTGCGAAAACGAACGGCAACCCGGTGTGTTGCCGCCACGCGCCGCCAAGATCAATCTCATACGCGAAACTGCCGCGGCGCGGGTCGATCACTTTGTCGCCGATGAGCAACACGGTCTGGAGCGCGCCGTAATTCGCCCCGCGAGCCAGCGGCTCGATGACAATCTCGCGCCCGAACAGCTCATGCCAGATTACGCGGGCGAGCATCACGGACGTGTGCGAATCGGCGTCGGCGTACAGGCGATCGACGCGGTGCGGCGGAATCTGCGAAAAAACGCGGACAGTCATCGTCTCGCCGTCGCAGCCAATGCACGCATCCGAAATGATCCGTAACGGGCGCGGCGCAGTCAGAACGTCAACGATCGGAACCAGCGCTGCGTCATATTCTCCGGCGATCAAGCGCTCGCCCAGCCGCGCGGGCACGTCGTAAGCGAGCGCGACTTCGGCGCGCTGCGACAAGCCGTCGACCAAAGGCCGAGCGTTCAGAAACGAAACCACGCCGAGTCGAATCATCCGCGGGCGCTCCCTGGCAAACGGACGGTCAGCTCCATACCGTTTCCGATATCGAGCGGAGCGCTATGGAAATCCGCCAGGCTTCGCACATACTCCAGAAACGCGGCCAGCTCCTGCGGGTGCGTCTTGACGTTGTCCGTTACGACTGTGGCCCGGTCGGCCAGGCGAGGTCGCAACAATCGCCAGTAATCCAGCACGGGCTGTTTGTCTGCGTCGATAAACACGAAATCGAATTGGCCGCCGAGCGTTTCAAGCGTCGCGGCGATGCGCCCGACCATTGGCGAGATCACGCTTGAGAGGCCTGCGCGATGGAAGGCCGCGGCGGCTGCGGCGCTCTTTTCGGCGTTGGCGTCGATGGTTACGAGCGCCCCGCCGGTTTGGCGAAGGGCCGCGCCGATCCAGAGTCCGCTGTAGCCAAGCCCGGTTCCCAATTCCAGCACGCGCCGAAATCCACCAGCGAGCACGAGCGCGTGCAGAAACTCTCCGGCCGGTGTGGGCACCGCGTTCGCATCGTCGCGCTGCGCGACGAGTTCCGTGACCCGCTGCAACTCCTCATGCAGCGCTCGATCGTTTCGAGGCGAAATCATGGGCGGATTATAGTCGTTTGCGCGCCCTGCCTGATGAAGGGGCGACTCGCGCCGGAGCGTGAAAAAGAAAAGATGGAAGGTCTAGCCGTGGCGCTCTGGCGACCTTCCATCGCTTTGAAACGGGCTTTGCGTTCGCCCGAGTCACGTAGTTTCTGATCGGCAAACAGCTTATCGCAATTTGCCTGAAGCGAGTTGTAACCGAACCACCGGGGAGATTTCCAGTCATTTTCGATGCTTTTTTTGATCCACCGGACGATAAGCAAGCGCGATGGTCAACGTCTGAGGCGATCTCGCAGCGACAAGCGATTGAAGAGCACCTGCACGAAACTAAGTATTGATCGCGCGAGCTTCGTACGCCGTCGAGTGCGACATGGAATACGCGGCGAAAAGCGCGGCGTCACAAAAAGCCGCAGCCTGATCCGCGCTGTGCGGCGGATGCGCCTGTGGCATGAGTAGCGTGCCGATATCGAGCGAGTGCGAATCGGCAAAGGACGGCAAGCGCGGATGAAGTCGGAGCGATACGTCGAAACGCGGTGGAAAACAAAACAAGCCGATGGAGGGATTCGAACCCTCAACCCCAGCTTTACGAAAGCTGTGCTCTACCGTTGAGCTACATCGGCGATCATGACGCCCGCACGACGCCGGTTGCAAAATGTAGGTGCGATTCGACGGAGAATCAAGGCTCCCGCTCTCGTCGAATTTGCGCAGCGGACTATTCCCCGCAATTCTGCGCGAAATAACCAAATGTCGTGGCCGCTGCTCCGGCTCAACCGCGCTGTCGCCGTGATTATCGCGGTTACTTCGAATTATTCCTGCTGGCACGCGGCTTGCTGATGTAACTAGCGCAATCACGAAGGGACAGAGAGACGGCGGCCTCACCCCATCGGCCCGAACACCCGGTCGTCGTAAACCTGTCCCACTTTTCGAGACATGAGCGGCTGCGGCGCGTGTCACGTGCTTCACGCGCCGCGGTTTTTTTCTCGGCGATTGCCGCAGACGCGCATTGCGAAAGCCGGATTGAGCTGACTCAGCTTCATGCGGATAATCTCCGCATGAAATCAGGCACGCCGGCACTCGGTGATTCGCTCATCCTCGGGCAGCGAATCTATACACACTATCCTTATCGGCGCTACGGCGAGGCGCTCGTTATTCGCGACGGCCGCGTGGTCGCTTGCGTGTCGCGGCGAGCCGCCCGATCGTTGCGTTCGCGGCGCGTGCGCGTGGCGGACTTTGGCGACGCGGTCCTGACACCCGGGCTGGTGGACTCGCATACGCATTTTTTTTACTGGGCGCTGCATCGTGAATTGGTCATCGATGTCACGCACGAAATGTCGCTGGACGCGACGCTTCGCCGCATCGCGGCGGAAGCGCCCCGCCGGAAGATCGGCGACTGGATCGTCAGCCGTGGGTTCGAAATCAACGTCTGGGGGACCGGCTTTCCATCCGCCGCAGACCTCGATCTCGCGACCGGCGAAGTGCCCGCCATCGTTCGCAGCCGCGACGGTCATTGTGCGTGGTTAAACACGGCGGCCATGCGGCGCGTTGGAATTCACGCTCAATTTCCTGACCCGCCGGGTGGCCGGATTCTGCGCGACTCAGCCGGCCGAGCGACAGGCGTGGTTCAGGAAAGCGCGGTGGACGCGCTGCCGAATCCGATTGTTGAACTCGCGCAGCGTACCGACGCGGCCGCGCGTCGCGTGGTGGATCGTGCATTGTCGTCGGCCTATCGGGAGGCGTGGTCCTTCGGTTTCTGCGGCGTACACGCGCTGGATGACGCAGCGTCGCTATCGCACTTCCAGCGGCAACGCAGCGCCGGCACACTCGGGTTTCGGGTTGTTCACTCGATCCCTCACGCCGAGATGAGCCGAGCCATCGCGCTGGGTCTGCGCAGCGGAATCGGCGACGACTGGCTGCGGGTCGGGGCGATCAAGATTTTTTCCGACGGCACGCTGGGTTCGCGGACTGCGCTGATGTTCGATGCCTATCCGGGCATGGCCGATCCAGCATCACGCTTTGGCGTAGGAGTCGTCACAGGCGAGGAACTGAGAGACGCTGTCGTGAAGGCCGCGCGCCACGGCTGGGCTGTGTGGATTCACGCCATCGGCGATCGCGCTGCACACGAATGCGTCGCTGCGATCGCGGCCGCGCGAAAGGTCGAATCGGCACGGCTGCCGCATCGCATCGAGCATGCGCAGTGTGTGCGTCCGGCGGACATCCGGGCGATGGCGCGGCTGGGCATTATCACATCGGTCCAGCCGTGTCATATGCTTTCGGACATTCCGGTGGCGGATCGCAACTGGCCACGAGCGAGGAAACACGCATTTCCGCTGCGCCGGTTCTTCGATGCGGGTTTGTGCGTGCCGTTCGGGTCGGATGTGCCGGTTGAGCCGATCGACCCGCGTCGCGGCTTGTTCGCGGCAGTCGCGCGGCGGGACGAACACGGAAATCCGAGCGCGGGCTGGCATCGCGAACAGCGCGTGACGATTCAACAGGCGTTGGCCGGATTCACGGAGCACGCGGCGCGCTCGGTTGGCGACGCCGCGCCGCGCGGAACGCTATTGCCCGGCGCGCCGGCCGATGTAACGATCTGGGGCGGCGATCCGCTTCAAGCGTCATTCGATGAGCTTCGCGAATTGCCGATTCGCGGCTGCGCAATTGCCGGCGTCTGCCACGTCGATTGACGCCGCCCGTGCTTACGGGCAAGCGCCGTTTGATAGCACTTGCACGAACATATCGATGTCGAAATTGTTCACCAAACCGTCGTCGTTCGCATCAATCGCGCAGACGTAGCCGCAATGTTGGGGGCTGGCGCAGATCGATTCCCACGCGGCCTCGCCGTTGCTGAGCGCCAGTACGAAGCAATCAATGTCGAAGTTATTCAGCAGGCCGTCGCAATTTGCGTCCGCGCGAATGCAGTATTGCAGGTTGACGTGCAGCTCGAACAGGCCGTTGCCGAAGTTCACCGGATCGGTTCCGAAGTGACTGACGCGGATCCATATGGTCTGACATGACGCGACTGGAACGATCACCCGCGAATCGAGATTGCTGCAACCCGCCAGGCCGCCGTCGTCGTTGCAGGCGAGCTCGGTGCCCACGCAATCGCTGTACACGGAAAGCACGGTGTCTGCGCCCGCGTTGGCGCCGCCCGTGTTGCGCGAGCCACACGTGTCCAGCACCACGATGCCTCCGGGCGGCGGGGCGGTGAATCGATACCACAAGTCGCGATTGCCATTCGACGAGCCGCAGGTTGCCGCCCCATCGGGTGTGGCGTCGTTCAAGTCGCCTAGGGCGGTGCCGCGATTGGCGATAGTTTCAGCCTCGGCGCAATTGTCGTTCGATGGTGCGCCGCCGCCGAACGACAGCCCGCCCGCCGAAAGCATCAGCATTGCGCCCAGCGCCTCGGTCGTGCGGCGGGCGCGAGTAAACAATTGGTTACGAAACATTCTGCTTCTCTCCATTCTCAGCGCACAACGATGCAGCAGCCATCCCCGCCGAGCCAGACCCGACCCGGCACGCAATCGGGCCGCGCGGCGGCCCCGCCGGGGATTCGTGCCGCAGCGCGACTGCTCACGATCATAGCTCGCAGGATCGGCGGGCCAAACGAATTCTTGCGAACAAGTCCGCGCTTGGCTTATCGGAACACACGGGCGGCGGCGGGCTGATGCAATTGGATGGGCCACTCATCGCATTTCCATTGCGTGCTTGATTAGCGGCGGCGGCGGCTAAGCTCTCCCTCGACAACCTGGTTTGCTCATCCGGCCCACGGCGCGCTTGCGGCGTGGGTCGGTTGCTTGTCGGTAAGCATAAATTCTCGATCATCTTCAGAAAAAGCCAGCGCCAACCGCCTAGTATGGGCGATCAAGTTGCAATTTGGGTAAAACGAGGGACAATAAATGAAACCAAATGCTTGGCTTTTCTGGGGCGTCACTAGCATTATTGCGATTATCGCAGTTCAGAGCGGCCGCGCTCAAACTTTCGGCCCTGATTTTCAAGCGGATTATACGTTTGTTGATCTGGGTGGCATAACCGGCCTACCCAATAACTATGGTGGTCTCACGTTCAAGTATTCCGACCCAGACTACATTCTCATCGGCGGGGCGGCCAACGGCGCCGCCGGAGCCGTTTATCAAATTGGCGTCACGCGCGATGCGGATAACCATGTGACTGGGTTCGTTGGAACCGCCGAGCGATTTGCAGATGCCGCTTACAACGACGGCGGCGTCGTTTATGGTCCTGACAATGTCCTATTTCTCGCGCGTTGGCCGGTGAACGAGCTGGGCCAAACCCGGCTCGGCAGCTCGGCGACGGATCGAATCGTCCCGCTTGCTCCATTCGGGGTGGAAGGTTCTATTTCCTCGCTGAATTTCGTGCCCTTGGATTATCGTGCGGCGGGCCGCATGAAGATCGCAACTTGGAGCGGCGGACAATGGAGCGAAGTGCAGCTCGCGCCAGACGGCAATGGAACTTTTGATGTCACGTCGGTGACGATTATTCCGGACTCGCGCCTCGGCGGCGGGCCGGAAGGGTTCATCTTCGTGCCGCTGGGTTCGCCCGCGTTCGTCGGCGAAGCGATGCTGGTTTCGGAATACAGCGCGGGTAAGGTCGGCGCGTACGAAGTCGATGCCGACGGAAATCCCGTAGTTTCGACGCGGCGAGACTTCCTGGACGGGCTGTCCGGCGCGGAGGGCGCGGTGATCGATCCCCTCACCGGCGATTTTCTATTCTCGACATTCGGCGGCGGCAGCCGCGTCATTGTTGTGCGCGGATTCGAGAATCCGTGTGCCGGTTATTTGCGCGGCGATTCGAACGGCAACAACCTGGTGAATAACTTTGACATCGACGCCTTTGTCCTGGCGATTGTCGATCCGGTCGCGTACTCGGCTCAATATGGCGCGGCGGCGCTGCGCTGCCGAAACGATCTGAACAACGACGCAACGGTGGACAATTTTGATATCGATTTGTTCGTGGACTGTCTGTCAAACACGCCGCCGGCTGGCGAAGCGTGTCCATAGTCTTGACCGAACCGGCGGCTTCGGCCGGTGGGATCGGCCGAAGCCGCGTCTGTGTAATTCGATCGCGTGTTCACCGAAATTCTTGACGGCCGAGCAACTCACGCGAGCGCTCGCACGCATACAACCACCCACACAATACACATCGCGTCCACAATGATTCCGACCAGCATCATCAGGCGCAGCGGGATTTGCCCCGTGCCGTAAACCAGCGCGTTGGGCGGCGTGGAGATCGGCATCGCGAATCCGAGACTGGCGCAGAGCGCAACTAAGATGATCGTCTGAGTCGGGTCCAGCCCCGCGCTCACGGCAAGCGCTTTGGCCACCGGAACCAGCAGCGCCGCCGTCACCGTGTTGCTTGTGATCTCGCTCAGCAGCACTGTCACCGCGCCGAGCGCCAGCATCAGCCAGACGCCGGTCAGCCCGGATTCGGTCACAACGCGCGCCAGCTCCGAGGCCGCTCCGCATTTTTCAAGCGCCTTTCCGAGGCAGAATCCTCCTGCGATGAGAAACAGCGTGTCCCAGTCGATGTGCTTCAGATCGTGGCGATCCAGCACGGTGCGTCCCTGATGGCCGATCGGCAGCACGAACAGCAGCCATGATGCTGCGATCGGCACCAGCGATTCGGGAAGCCGCGATTCGATCCACGCGCGCAGCGGATGCGATGTCGGCGCTACGCTGATGACAAATCCCGCCGAAAGCCAGATGGCCGCCGTCGCCAGGCAGGCCGCGAGCGCCCAGCGCCGTCCGTTTCTGAGATCATCCGACGCGTAGCCACCCACCGGTCCGCGCGGTGACTCTGAATGATTATGAGAGCCCGACGTCATCGCCGCGCTGCGCGGGTCCGCGGGGCCTGGTGCAAGCCTCAGCGCGATCGGTCGCGCGGCGCGAAGCACGATCATGCCGATCAGCGAGCAGCCGATCCACGCGGGAACGCCGACGGCCAGCCAGACGAGAAACGTGTAGTTCGGATCAACCTCTTTCACAGCGGCGTAACCGATGACGTTTGGCGCTGTGCCGACAGGCGTTGCCATTCCGCCGAATGTCGCGCCGAATGAGAGCGCCAGCAGCGGCAGAGCGGTTGGTTTCATGTGCCGCGCTCCGGCGATGACGACGGGCAGCAACATGGCCGTTACGGCCGTATTGTTCTGCACGGTGGAAATTGCGCCGCTGAGGAGCATGACGAGCAGCGCGAACGTTAGCGGCGAGCGCGTTGATCCAGCTTCAGAGCGCCGCGCGAACAGTAAACCGTCGAAGACGCCGAATTTTTCCATCGCGCGCGCGAGCAGGAACGCGCCTAGAAACAAGAAAACGTTTGGATCGCCCCACGCCGCGACGGCTTCTTTCCAGCTCAGAATTCCCGAAAGCCCCGCGATGACCGGTACGCCCAGCGCGATCGCGCCGAGCGGCGCACATTCGCTGGCCCACAGAATCAGCACGGCCGCCGCCAGCGCGATGGCCGAACGCAGCGAATCGTTCGTGTGCCAAGGCAGCGCGCTGACCAGGCCGAACGCCGCGGCCGCCAGCAGGATCGGATACCAGCGGCGCGCGAAAGCCATCCGCCGCTACTCCGCCAACGCCGCATCCAGCAACGCGGCGAATTGCTCCGCGGTCTTGAATCCGACGACGATTTCATCGCCGATCAGAAATGTCGGCGTGCCCGTCACGGGAATGCGGTTGCCGCCGTCCACATCCGCTTGCACGGCATCGGCGGTTGCGTTGCTGTCGAGGCACGCCGCGAACGCAGCGGCGTCCGCGCCGACCTGATCGGCGTACGCCTTCAAATCGCTTGATTCCAGCGCGGTTTGATTTGCGAACAGTACGTCGTGGTAACCGAAGAATAATCCTTGCTGCCCGGCGCACTCGCTGGCTTGCGCCGCAAGCTCCGCGTGCGGGTGCGCGTTTCGTAGCGGGTATTGCCGCGCCACCCAGCGCACCTTGCCGGTGTCGATGTAATCGCGCTTGATCGTCGGATAGGTCTCGCGGAAGAAGCGGCCGCAAACGGGGCACTCGAAATCAAGGTATTCGATCACCGTCAGCGACGGTGCACCGGCCGATTCGACGTGATCGTCGGCCGTGACGACCAGTAGATCGCCGGGCACGTTGCCGGGCTGATTTTTGTTCGGATCGTCGGTGTGCGACGGGCAGCCTCCCAGCACAGCCAGCAGTGCCAATCCGCAGATCGCGCCGCGACGAAGTCCGATTGCACGAGATGCACGCATATAGTCCATCATTCGCCGTCTCCTGATCGTGCGCGCATTCTAGCGTTCTCCCCTCGCGCGGGCTTACGCCAATCCGGTCGATTTTTGGTTTTCGCGTTTTTCGATTTGCACGGCTCGCATGATACGGCCCAGTAATTTTCGAGGTACTACATTAGCGCTTCGGCGACCGCTCCCTTACGGTCGCGGCTCTGATCAGTCCAATGTGACCGGCAAGATGCCGGTGCTACCCAAGAATGACCGGCAGAAGCCGGCGCTATCCAAAATGATACGGCTCGGGAGTGACGCAATCCTGTTAGTCGGTCAGCCACCGCGCCGGCGCGAAGCGCGACTGGGCGAGACCCTCATCCAGCGAGCGCAGCAGAAACGCGCACGTCCGCCGACCGATTTTTTGGGCCAGCTCCAACGGGCCAAACGGATAATTTGTGCCCAGCTTCATGGCCGTGTCGATGTCCGCGGGCGTTGCGCCGCCTTCATCGACCAGCAGCGCCGCTTCGTTGATCACGGTGGCGACGATGCGCGAGAATATGTACTGCTCGGTGATCGATCCGCCTTTGTCCGTTACGGCGTCGAAGAACATCCGAACTGCCTGATATGTCTTGTCCGGCAGTTGGAACGACTGTCGCTCGACCAACACGGCCGGCAGCGGATGCTCGCTCTCATATGAATAGAAGCCGCGCTTGCTCTTTCGGCCGAATTGCATTTTCTCGAACAGATCGCGCTGAATCGCGTGCGGTCGCAGCCGCGCGGGGCGGCCCAATTGCTCCCACACCGAATTCGACACGCTGAAATTCACGTCGATGCCGATGAGATCCATCAATTCGAACGGCCCCATGCGAAACGCCCCGAGGCCGCGCATGGTCTGGTCGATCTCGTCGATCCCTGCGACGCCTTCATCCAGCATGCGCAGTGCTTCGAGGTAATAGCCGCGGGCGACGCGATTCACGATGAACCCCGGCGTATCGGCCGCACGAACCACCGTCTTGCCCCACGCCGTCGCGATGGCGGCGACGCGATCGGCCGCCGCCGTGCTCGTGTGCTTGCCCGAAATCACTTCCACCAGCGGCATGAGCGGCACGGGGTTAAAGAAGTGCATACCGACCGTGCGGGCTTCGCAGCCGATGCCCGCGCCGATTTTTGTGATCGATAGCGACGACGTATTGCTGGCGAAAATCGAATCCGGGCGCGCGACGGCTACGATGGGACGAAGCGTGTTCACTTTCACGGCGAGGTCTTCGACGATGGCTTCGATAATCAGATCGGCATCCTTGAGGCAATCCGCACATGTGGCGGTTTTCAGCCGGGCGGATGCGGCATCGCGGGCGGCTGGCGTGAGTTTGCCTTTTTCCACGAGCTTTTCAAACGTGCGCCGCGAATTCTCGTGCGATTTCCGCACAAAATCCTCGCTGACATCGATCAACTCGACATCCCATCCGGCCAGCGCGGCGGCCTGAGCGATGCCCGAGCCCATCGTCCCGGCGCCGAGAATTCCCACAAGCGGCATCAACCAACTCCTCCAATCGCAGCGATCGTGCGTCGTAGCGTATGCGACCGCGCATGCGCGGGCAAAAGCCGGCGGATCGCAAAACAGAGTAATCGTTGCAAAGACGGGGATGCGATTCGGAAAAACGCACGACCGATTTTTCTTCGAGCGAGTGGTGAAACGGACTGTGCATTGCATCGCGACGCCGGAGAGCGCTTTGCGCGCTGATCGCCATCGCTACGGCGATTCAGGAAACGGATGACCGTTGATTATTCGCCGCGCAAAATATGTCGCTGCGCTTCCAAGCAACCGCTCCCTTACGGTCGCGGCTCTGTTCCGAATGATCGCGATTCTGTGTCGAATCGTCGCGGTTTTGTGTGCTCGGGGCGCTCTCGCGGTGTTAGAACTTGAAATCCGAATCTTTGAAGCCGGGGTTCAGCTTCACGTCGCGATAGACATAGCTTGCCAGCAACTTCTTGCCGGCGTAGTCCGCATATTGATATACCGCGACCGGAAGCAGCCATTCCTTGTCAATGTGCATGACCAGGCGCGCGTCGGGGTATCCGCGCTTCGCGTAGTCCGCCGGCAGATGTCGGATCACGATATGCGTGGGGCGTCCGGCCACAACACCATCGCCGTCGATCCACAGCTTGAGATCGCCTTCGCGGGCGGCCCTCGTGTTGATATTCCAGAACAGATTCAGCGTGCTGCCGAAACCGAATTCGTCCATTGATCTGCGGCTGGCCGTGCGGGCCTGCTCGCCGTGGATCGGTAGCGTTACGTCGGATACGACGAGTCGAATAATCGCGCCGGCCGGCTCGACACGAGCGACCTTCGCGCCCTGCTTGTCAACGAACGCGGGGTCATCGACATAAAGCGCCCGTCGAACGCGATCTTCGTTTTTCGTCCACACCATGAAAACGCTGGTCGGCGCTTCGCGAAAACGCACATCGATCGATTGGACCGGGGTCATCCCGTCCGGCAGTTGCTCCTGCTTCTCAAACGTGCAGCGATAGTCGCGGATCGTGCCGCGGTAGCGCTCCAGCCCTTTTTGAACGAGTTCCATCGCCGGCCGGGCGTCCGGCGGGAAAACGAGCATTTCCGGCGCCACGGTCGGAACGGCCGCCTCCGAACGGGCCATCGGCGCGAACACCGGTGACGTCCCCGGAAGCCAAGCGATGGCCGGCGACAGAAACGCGGTGGCGCAGAATGAAACCGTAACGATCGCAGATCGTGAGGAAAGCGACATCAAGTAAACTCCGTTTGGGTGATGTCGTCGCGTAAGCGCCTGTCCTTTGGCTTATCGACGCAACGGCTGACGGTTCATTAACTCAGGCTCGCAGCGAGAGTTAGATCGCACCAATACTCAGCCGCTTTGTACCACAATCACTTTTACAAGTCGATGGAATTTAGGTGGCCTGTGTGCGCAGCGACATTAGTCAAAATTCTTACGCCTGCCGTCCGGGGAACGGCGGCACGCATTATAGGACTAATTCGCCAAATTCCACTTTACGAGGAAAGACTCAAATTCATCCGGCTGGCTTTCAAACTCCAGCGTATGAGACGCTTCTGCGAACTCTCGGATTCCAAAATCTCCGCGCGAAATTCGGGAAATCCACGCGACCGTCGCGTCGTTTCGGATGATCTTGTCCCGGCCGGCGAGCGCCAAATCGACCCGCGCCATCACGGACTCGTCGGCAACGCGGCTGAGCGCCACATCCAGCCGGGCGGAGTGATAGAAAAAACGCGCGGTCGCATCGGTCAACTTCAAAGGATCGGCATCGACCCACCCCTGGGCGACGGGATTCTCGGTGAACAATCGCGCATCGTTCAGTGGAATCGGATATCGCCTCTGTGGATCGCCGAGCAACGCCAGGCCGATTCGCGCTTTGCTGATCAGCGAGATTGTCACGCGCGGAAAAATGCCCGGAGCGATCAGCAGCATGCGCGAAACCAGATGGGCATTGCGGGCGGCCCAGATTGTCGCGGGCTTTCCGCCCCAACTGACTGCCACGAGGTCGATTCGCGCCGCGCCGCTCTCGCGTCTCAGCCAGGCCACATGTTCGGTCAAATCCTCCAGCCACCGATCCAGACCGGGCGTATCGCCGCGTGCCGTTTCATTGAGACCGCTGCCACGGCGATCCGGCATAAGCACGCTGGCGCCATCGCGGGCGAGCAGCGAGCCGGACCGCTCGTACCAGCCGCCGTGCGATTGAATGCCATGCAGATAGACAACCGCGCGCGGCCGCGTTCCGCGCCAAAGGCGAGCCTTGATTTCATAACCGTCCGACACCGGAAGCGTAACGATTTGCGGGGCGGTAATAGGTTTGTGCATGAGCGCGTGGCCGGCGGGAGCGAATGGGCCGATCGTTACAGTTCGTGTTGATCCAATACCAAAAACTTCTTGTGGCTCAGCACCTTCGCCGCCAATGAGAGATTATCAACTTGAATTGCGAGGCACGGGCCGCGATCCGCCTGGCTGAGAATGGGATAGGTGTAGTTGATGTTCACTTCTCCGGAGATCAGCGCCGCGCAAACGCTCAAAATGCCGCGCTTTCCGGCCGGCAGCTCGACCACCAAGACTTCCGTGCTCGCCACCGCAAATCCCGAATCAGACATCAGGGACGTGGCGGTGTCCGGGTCGTTCACGATCATCCGCACGATCGCGCAATCCACCGAGCCTTCAACCGACAGGGCCAGAATGCGAATCTGCTCGGCGTCGAGCACGCGGGTAAGCCGCAGCAACTGGCCGACGCGGTTTTCGAGAAATACGGATAGCTGTTGGCAGGCGGGAAACCCGCTTCCTTCGAGCGTATCGAGCGGTTCGATATTCATAGAATCTCGTCTCGAAGCGAGGACGCGGTGATCCGACAGCCGGAGACAATCAAACGATGCAATAACAGCCTATCATGCGCGAACGCCGCTGTACAGCGGCTTATGACGCGGCGCTCTTGCTGTCGCGCGAATGCGCATCGACCCGTCGTGCAATTCACGCGAGCGCTTCGGCTGCCAACGGCTGCGATGCGTTCGTTTGAAACGCCACAATCAAACAGCAAACCCACGCAAATAATACTCCCCACATCGGACCGCCCGCCGCTCGGGCCTCGGGCGAAATGAGCGTCGCAGCCGCGACGAGCCAACCGATCAACCCGACGATCGCTACGCGGCGCACTGTCTTCGACGCGCTGTGTCGCTCGGTCGATCCGGCACCTTCTCCGAGGGCATGAAACGCCAGCGCGAAGACGGTCGGAAACGCCATCGCCAGATGATGCGTCCAGACCAGCGGCGAAGCGAGCAGCGCCGCGGCCGACCACGCTCCGTAGAGGGCGACTGTCGCGCTGCCAGAGTCGGTCGCATGAAACCACGTCAACCGAACTGTCACGCTGACCGTGGTGAGCGCGATCAGCGCCGCCAGCGTGACATACACCCACCAGACTCGCTGCGTCGGCCAATCGACCACGTTCACAAACATCGGTCCGTTCGGCGCTCCGGGAGCAGCGTCCACGCCCGTCAACAATCGCCGCAGCACCATCGGAACCGCGACATTCGAATACTTGGCCTTCTGCGGTTTTTCGGCGGCGATCGTGGCACGCGCGGAATGTCCGGCCGCGGCGCGCTCAAAAAACGCGACATATTGCGAGCGCGACTCGTTCGCGCCGAGCAGAGCGATTGGCAAACCGAAGCCGATTGTCGCGATCAATGTGAGGGCGACGATCGCGGCGACCACTCGTCCGCGCAATACGAGAAGACCAACTAACAGCGCGGGCATGATCTTGATCACGGCGGCCAGCGCGATAAACACACCGGTCAGCGTGCTTCGAAATCGAGGCAACGTCGCCAGGCCGGCGATGAGCGCGCCCGCTGTGATTAGATTGACCTGCCCCAATACCAGCGTCGCGTGGATGTACGGCAGCGCCGCAAGCGTTGCGAGCGCGATCGGGCCGCGCGAAGCCACGCCCAGAGACCGGCTGAGCGACCACAGGCTCCACGCGAATATGGCGATGGAAAACAGCGTGAACATGACGGCCGCGGGTTGAAGCGGCGCAACGCCGAACGGCGTCATGAGAATCGTGAAAATCGGGGGGTAGTTGTGGACGCCGAGATCGTCGCGAATCCGACCGGATCGAAAAAACTCGCGAGCGGTCAGCCAGAAGTCGCGAAAATCGAGCGTCGCCGCCTCGCGATCCGTGCTGCGCGCTCGATAACCGACGATTGCGCAGATTGCCAGGCAATACACCGCGACCGCGCCGAATGTGAAGCGCGCGATGATTCGATCGACAATGGCCGGTTTCACCGCCATCGTCACGTTCGCCCGCCGAGCCAGCGCCGCAATGCCAGCGGATATAATCGAGACAAGTGGCGCAGATAACGAATTTGCTCGGCGACATTGAGTTTCGTCTGACCGGCCGCTCGATCGCGAAATGAAATCGGCGTCTCCACAACGCGCCGCCAGCCGTGGCGCACGATCAGTTCGTCAGTCAGAACATCCAGGCGCGCGACAGCGATCTGCATTTGCCCGGGCGCCTTTTCCCAACGCTCGGTGCTGCCTTCGATATCGGCGAAGAGATACCCAACCGGCGGCCCTGAAGGTCCCATCGCGATCT
>JAEUIR010000007.1:27898-45612 GCA_016795025.1 Phycisphaerales bacterium | reverse complement strand
CAGCGCGGGGCTACCACCGGGACACAATTGAGGGCGTCTGACGCAATGTAACCGCGCCGAGTGTGATTTCGTGCGGGCATGAAGAACGTCGTATCGACGATCTTGCCCGTCTTGAATTCTGTAAAGAGCCGAACATCCAAGGGTTACGCCTCGCACCCGCGACTGTCGTTCCCGTTGTTCGAGCTCTCGTCGAGGACTGCTCGATTAGGGCGACCGCGCACATGGCTGGCATTTCTAAGAACACGATTACCAAGCTGCCTCGAAGAAGGTCGAAAACCTTGAGCATGCCGTCGCGCTGCATGTCATGCAGTTCAATTTCTCCAGGATTCATCAGACGTTGCGATTGCCGCCAGCCATCCACACCGGAATCACGAATCACGTCTGGTCAGTCGAAAAAGCGATCGGGCTGCTAAACGATTAGGTCCGAAATCGAAACTGACCCATTACCCCCCTGTCCCACCGAACAAGCGGCGTCTCGCCCTTTAACGTAAATTTGAATAAACTCGCGTAGACCGCCGATAGGATTATCGGCGGAGAGGGATCGTTGATCGCTCTTTCGCCACCGGCGAGCGTACCAGGCGTGCGGCACGTCATTCACGATGAGATCGGAATGACGCCGTCGCGGGATTGACGTTGCATGGGATAATGAGCTGACGGCGTCGCTGGCCGCGGATCGAAGAACAGAACTTGGCGAGGTGCGATCGCATGCGATATGCGTTGCTGTTGATGGGCCTGGCGTTGGGCGCTCTGACGGGGGCGACCTGCGTAAATCCGCCGCTCGGCGCGGATGATCCGAACCTGCTGACCACGTTGATTGCCGTGACGATCAATTCGCCCAGTCGCGATCGCACCGTGCCGCAGGGCACGAGCGTCGATGTGAATTTCAGCGGCGCGTACGACAACGACGGATCGGCCACGATCACCATCTTCGCTGAGAACCGGGCCACACTCGCCGTCAGCGCGATCTACACCGTTAACAACGTGAAGGGCACCATCGGCCCGATCACGGTTCAGTGGGACACGGCCAATGTCGACGCCGGGCTGTACTCGCTTCGCGCGCGCATCAGCGACGGCATTCGCACGCGCGATCATACGGCCGCGGGGCGGATCACGATCGACGCCGCGCCGTCGTTTGTGTTTCTGTCGCCCGCGGTGGACACCGAAAAGCAAACGGACACGAATCTGCCGATTCGCTTTCGCGCGTTCGATCCGGAGAACCAGGGCAGCGTTCGAATTCAGCTCGACACGGACAGCGATCATGCATCGGGCAATGAAATAACAATCAACCAGCAGGATTTGCCCACGACGTCGCGCGAGATCACGATCGACTGGAACGGGCGCGACACTGGGAACACGGCCGTCCCGGTGGGAACGTACAACTACTTCGCGCTGCTGGAGGACGGGATCAATCCGATTCGCGAGGTTGAAGGGCTCGCGCGCATCATCGTGCCCGAGCCGCCGGAAGAGGAGGAAGAAGATCCGCCGGTGGAACTCTCGATTCGACAGCCGTCGAAAAACGTGGAGTTCATCCCGGGCGCGCCGGCCGCGCTGCATATCGAATTCGGCGTAAACAGTTCGAGCGACACGCTGATCGATCTGAAAATCGACAGTGACGACAATCACGGCAACGGCAATGAAGTCACGATTCTCTCGCAGCGTTTTGTCGAAGCCAACACCGAGACGGATAGCTTTGACTGGCTCGGCACGAATTCGGCTGGCGGGGCGCCGGCGCCGGGGATCTACACGCTGCTTATTGTGCAAAACACGGGGAGCGGCGCGGCCACCACGCGCGCCGGCACGGCGCAGATTTTCCTGCGCTCCGCCGACACCGCGGAAACAAAGCAAACATGGGAACTGGCGAGTAGCAACTGGACGCTGATCGATCCGGAAGCGTCGCCGTCGCAGCGGCGCGATCACGCGATCGCGTATGACGTGACGCGCTCGCGCAGCGTACTGTTCGGCGGTCTGAGCGGCGGAACAGCGAGCAATGAGACATGGGAATATGACCGCGTGAACTGGACGCAGCGGACAATCAATGGCCCCACCGCGCGATTCGAGCACTCGATGGCGTTCGATCGGGATCGGAACGTAACCGTGTTGTTCGGCGGCACGGACGGCACAACGATCAGCGATGAGACCTGGACCTACAACGGCACGGATTGGACGAATGCCGGAGTGGCCGGCCCCGGCGCGCGGCACGACCATGCTGCCGCCTTCGACCGGCATCGCGGGGTGACGATCGTTTTCGGCGGCTTTGACGGTACGAATCTTCTGGACGACACGTGGGAATGGGACGGCACGATTTGGACGCTTCGCGCGCCGGCGAGCAGCCCGACGCCGCGGCGCGGGCACGCGCTCGCGTATGACGAGGTGAAGCAGTCGATCGTATTGTTCGGCGGACAGGATGCGGGCGGCGTGAATGACGAAACATGGGAATGGGACGGCACGACGTGGACGCAAAAGTCCCCCGCGCACGTGCCATTCGCGCGGCGCAATCACACGCTGACGAGCGACACGGGCCGAAACCTGCTCGTCCTGTTCGGCGGCGGCGGCGGAAACACCGCGCTGTCTGATACATGGACTTGGAATGGCGAAGATTGGGGGCAGCTTGATCCGGCGCAAACGCCCGCGGCGCGAGAAGGTCATGCGGCGGCGTATGACATTGCAGGCTCGCGGGTGGTTGTTTTCGGCGGCGGCGCGGGCCTGCCGCTGATTTCGATTTTGGAGCCCAATTCGACGCAAACGGTCGATCCGGGCGCGTTTGTTTCGATTCGCTGGCGCGACGACGATCCGAGCGGGCGAGCGATTGTGCGGCTGGCTCTGGATGATGACGCGACGCCGGCCGAGGGCGCCGAAACGGGCGATCCCGAAGTGGAAGTGTTGGCGTCGCGCGACGCGAAACCCGACGGCGTGCAGGATTCGTTCTCGTGGCAGGTTCCGGCGACGCTCGACCCCGGCACGTATTTTCTGTTTGCGTACATCGACTCGGATGGGGCCGCGCCGCATGACAATCGGGCGGTCGCGGGTGGGCGGATCATTGTGCGCGATCCGACGGGAAATTAGAGCACCCAACAGAACAAGCCCCAGCCGCACAGAGCCGCGCTCGTCAGGAAAGCGGTCCCGGACCAGGCTTGAGTCTAGTGCGTCGTCATTCCTGGGTCGATGCTCCCCGACAAATTATGGTTGACGGAATACTAGCAATGTTTGGCGCGTTCAGCCGCATTCGGCGCGGCGGCGTCCTTCTGTCCGGCGCGGAATAAACCGCTTCCGCACAGCTCGCGCTTAACGCCCGCGAGATCTATTCCTTCGACCAGACGGGAATGCGGCCAGGTGTCCATGGCGCGCCGGCCTTTTCGAGCCGATCCTCGATCGACTTCAACTCGACCTCAAGCAGCTTTCGCAGCGACGCCAGTTGCGTTTCAAACGCATCCGCGGCGAAGGCAAATCCATCACGCTGCGTCTGCGTGGGCGGCGTCGTGACATACCACTGATCGCCGGTGACGCTCTCCACGCGCTCGAGAATGCTTGGAGGTTCCGGCTCGTTGCGCCGCCCCATCGTCGGGTCGCCGCGCAGCGAAATCAGCACGGCGCTCAGACCCTTTTGAACGCGCTCAAGATCGCCGAGCAGCAATGGTTCAGCGGCCGGCGTGTCGGTGAGCGCTTTGCGCAGATGCGACACGCGCGATTGCGCGTCATTCGCCACGCGCAGAGCGCCATGCACGGCCCGCTGCAAGCGCGCCACTTTCTGCTGAAACGCGAGCGCTTCCGATTTGTCCGCGGTCGCGCCGCCGGCCTGATCCAGCGGAATCACCGCGAAACCCTCCGGGCCTGCGAGGTCGGTGACGACGCCATCGACCTCTTTCGACACGGTGGCTGTGTATTTGCCGGCGACCGCCAGCGGTCCTTCAGGGCCGCGGTCCCAAGGGTCGAGCTCGGGGCCGCCCCCAAGCTGCGTCGGCGTCGAGGCCGGATAACGCAAGTCCCAGGTGATGCGATGCAAACCCTTGTCGCGAGGAGCGCTGATACGCCGCACGACGCCGCCGGCGGAATCACGAATTGTCACCCACACCTGCGGCTCGCGTTCCTGGTCTTCCGCGCGAAGCTGGTCAAGCGCCGGATAAGGCGCTGCGCCGCCGCCCTTCGCCGCTTCCTTTTCCGCGTCTTTTCGCGTTTCCTTGCGGGATTTGATTTTCTCTTTGATGTAAAACGAAATCGTCGCGCCGAACGGCGGGTTCGGGGCGGAGTAGTAGCTCGCGCCCATCCAGCCTTTCCCGTTCGGGCCGCCCAGCCGGCTCATCTCCGCGTAACGTAGCGCGGTCTTGATCGGCAGGAGCGCCGCATCGGCCGCGAGGCGCTCCGGCGTTAGAGCCCGCAGCGGCGAGTAATCATCAAGAACAAAAAAACCTCGGCCGAACGTGCCAAGCACGAGATCGCACTCACGCCGCTGGATGTCGATGTCTCGCACAGCGATGGTGGGCAGGCCCCCCTTCAGGCGCAGCCATTTTTCGCCGCCGTTCACAGTGCAATAGACGCCGAATTCCGTCCCGACAAACAAAAGCTCCGGCGAAACATGGTCTTCGGCGATCGTGTAGACCACGTCACGCTCCGAAATGTCGCTCGCGATCGCTTTCCATGTTCGCCCGCGATCCGCGCTCTTGAGCAGATATGGTCTGAAATCGCCCATCTTGTGATTGTCGAACGACGCATAAACCGTATCGGCGTCATGCAGCGAAGCGCGAAGGCAACTCACGTACGTTCGCTCCGGAACTTCCGGCAATGACTCGATTTTTCGCCAGTTTTTGCCGGCATCCTCGGACACCTGAATCAATCCGTCGTCGCAGCCGACATACAGCAGCCCCTCGACGCGCGGCGATTCGCTCAGTGACACGATGTTTCCATAGAACGACGTCGAATTGCTCTTCGCTACCGCGTCGGCCGGCTGAATGCGGCCCATCACTTCCAACTGATTGCGGTCGATCTGTCGCGTCAGATCGCCGCCGAGCGCCTGCCACGAGTTACCCTGATCGTCCGAGCGAAAGAGCTTATTCGCGGCGAAATAAAGCCGCTTGCGGTTGTGAGGGCTGATCAGCAGCGGCGAATCCCAGTTCCAGCGCAGGCCCGGCTCGCCCGGCAGCTCGCGCGGCTTGATGTCCACAGCTTCGCCCGTCCGCCGATCGTAGCGGACCAGCGCGCCGTGCTGCGCCTGGCTGTAGACGATGTTCGGGTCTTCGGGATCGACCTGCGTTTCGAAGCCGTCGCCGCCCTGCGTGACGAACCAATGCTCATTCGCAATGCCAATGCGGTCGATGGTGCGCGAAGGTCCGCCGACTGTGTTGTTGTCCTGTGTGCCGCCATATACATAGTAAAATGGAGACGAGTTATCGATAGTGACTCGATAAAACTGCGTCACCGGCAAATTGTGCATGTGCCGCCATGATTGCCCGCGATCGAATGATTCGTATATGCCGCCGTCGCAGCCGATGAGCAGATACGACGGGTTGGCCGGATCGATCCATAGCGCGTGGTCGTCCACGTGGCGATTGGTGTTGTTCACCCGGCGAAACGTCTTGCCGCCGTCCCACGTTTCGTGAAGAAATGTATCCATCGAGTACACATGCTCGGCATTGGCAGGATCGCAGATCAACTCGTTGTAATACTGCGGGCTGCTGGCCATGTACTCGCTGCGCTTCTCCCAGGTTTCGCCGCGATCGGCAGAGCGAAAAACGCCGCCTTTTCCGTCAGCGGCCTCTGCGATCGCGTAGACGATTTCCGGGTTGGATGGCGCGATGTCGAGGCCGATGCGGCCGATGTCCACACCGGGCAGACCGGTTGTGATCTTTCGCCAGGTCATGCCGGCGTCGTCGCTCTTATAGATGGCCGATTCGGGGCCGCCGTTGATCAGCGTCCATACGTGGCGGCGGCGCTGATAGGCGGAGGCGATGAGCGTATCCGGGGCTTGCGGGAAAATGTGTACTTCGTTGATGCCCGCATGCTCGCTGACACCCAGCACCCTTCGCCACGATTTTCCGCCGTCCGTGGTTTTGTAAAGCCCTCGTTCGGGGCCGGCGCGCCAGAGCGGGCCTTGCGCGGCGACGTATACGACGTTTGAATCGCGGGGATCGATCGCGATCATGCCGATGTGCTCGGAATCGCGAAGACCAAGATTTTCCCAGCTCTTTCCGCCATCGCGCGAGCGATAGACGCCGTCGCCCCATGACACGCTGCGCTGGCTGTTGTTCTCGCCCGTTCCGACCCAGATGACATTTGGGTTTGTTGGATCGAGCGCCAGACAGCCGATCGAGTACGAGCCTTCGCCATCGAAAACCGGCGTAAACGTCGTGCCGGCGTTTGTCGTTTTCCACACGCCTCCCGAAGCGACGGCTACATAGTATTCGCTGCGATTCTTCGGATTGACCGCGAAATCGCCTATTCGGCCGGAAGTCACGGCGGGTCCGAGTCCGCGAAACTTCAGGCCGCCCAGAATCTCGGCGGTAAGCGTCGGCTGCGTGGTTGGCGCGCTGGTTGTTGCAGGCGCGCTAGTCGAAGCCGACACCGTCGTGGCCGGCGGAGCTTGCTGCGCGAGCGTTACGGATGGGGCGAGCGCCGCGACGCTTGCCGCGACGAACGCGCGACGAAACGTGGAATAAATACTGCTTCGAAATGCCTGGCCAAAAGTCACTGCAAACTCCAATCGTAAGCGTTGAAAGCGAACGAGCGCGTCATGAACGCGAAGAGCGTACTCGCAAATTAGAGCGATTGCACCGTGAATCGGCGGCAAAGAAATGACAGAGGGTATCGCCAATCTCTTTGGCATCCACGAACACGCCGGTGTGCGCCACTGTTGGGCGGTCGCGTCGAGCTACCCGAATGTTGAGGCGTCTCAGGGCGACTGCCCAACAGTGGCACATCGCGCGCTCGATCAGGGCAGCGGATTCAACCGGCGAGCCTTGCGCATGTAACCGAGCTTGATATCCGCGCGGCCCGGAGCGCCCGTGCCCCATTCGCCGGCGGAAACGATGCGGCCATCGGTCAGCTCGTAATATGCCTTCCACGCGTCGAACCGAAGCGGCGTACGCTGAAATTTCAACGGCGACGCGCTGCCATCCACGCATGCAATCACGCCGCGGCCGTTGTGCCGCGCGGTGATGGCGTCGGTATTCGACCATCCGCTATCGGTGACAAACGCCAGATAATAGGATTCGTCCTCTTCAACGATCATCCAGGGCATGCCGCGGCCGGTGGCGCGATCCCACATCGTCTGGAAATTCCATGTGCCCACGAAGCTCTCGGCCCAGCGCATGCGAGCGAGCAGCGGGATCGGCGCTCCGGTGAGGACGGCCGGCGCGGTGTAGCTATATTCGGGCTTGTCGGTCCACTGATTACCCTGTTGGGCGCGCTTTTCAAAATTGTCTTCGGGACACTTGAATACGTTTTTCTGCTCGGAGAGATAGCGATACACCGTGCCGTGCGACGGCATGTGCTGGCGGTCGCCGTTGCCGTTGAGCGAGCCGAGCCAGCAAAGCGTCGTGGAGTTGTTGTAATTCGGGTTCGTCGGGCCGATCCAATCCCACGCACCGCCGGGCAAACAATCGCGCCAATCCGCCGCATACAGCAGCCAGGCCGATGCGATCTGCCGTTGATTGCTGAGGCACACGTCCATGCGGGCCTGTTTCTTGGCCGCGCCAAGCGACGGCAAGAGAATCGAAATCAGGAGCGCAATAATCGCGACGACGACCAGAAGCTCAATAAGTGTGAATGCGCGGTGACGCATTTGAATCTCCGGCAAATTGCGGCCGCGACATAGCCCCCGGCATAAACAACAGCCAGGTGCCCTCGCGGGAGCGCGACTCAGACTCCGTTGTAGTTCTTCTGAACCGACTCGCACGACCCGATATCAAGCTCGGCCGTTATTGTAGGGGTGAAAGCGGCTTTTGCGATGGGATTTTTCGCACGATTCCAACCACAGTGGCAGCCACGGATGCGATAACTGACGGCCGCTCGTCGGCTGCATTATTCAACGCCGACTTATCCGATGGGGCGATATCATCAACGAAATGCAGGAATTACCACGCCATCGCCGCATGCTGCTGCTGACTGAAGGGCGGCTTGGGGTTTTCAGCTCAAAAACGGCCGCGGCGATACTTCGCTTTCGCGGCCACGACGTGGCGGGCATCATCGACTCAACGACGGCGAAGCGGGATGTTCGTGAGTTTGTGCCATTCGCGCCGCGCGTGCCGATTTTTGCGTCAGTCGCCGACGCCGCAGCGTGCCGGCCGGATTCGCTGTACATCGGTGTTGCACCCGTTGGCGGGGCATTGCCCGAGACGATGCGGCGGCATGTCGTCGATGCGCTGATGAGCGGATTGCACGTCGTCAGTGGCTTACACAATTTCCTGGGCGACGACGAGCAGTTGGCCGCGCCGGCGAAAGCGAGCGGCGCGGTGATTCACGACGTGCGCCGCCCGCCGACGGAGCAAATCGTCGCGTCAAAGCTGGCGGCCCAGTGCCGTTGTCGCCGCGTGCTGACCGTCGGCACGGATTGCAATGTGGGCAAAATGTTCGCGGCGCTTCGGCTGCGCGACGCGGTTCGCGAGCGCGGCATCGACGGGCGATTCGCCGCAACCGGCCAGACGGGAATCATGATCGAGGGCTGGGGCACTGCGATCGACGCCGTGGTGAGCGATTTCGCAGCCGGCGCGGCCGAACAACTGGTGACCCGCTGCGCCGATTCCCAACTTTGCATCGTCGAGGGGCAGGGGAGCCTGTCGCACCCGGGTTTTTCGGCGGTGACGCTGGCTCTGCTGCACGGCGTGTGCCCGCATGCGCTGGTGCTGGTGCATCATCTCGGCCGAGCGACGTTCAGCGCCCCGCCGCGGCACGCGCTGCCGAACATCGGCGCGCTGATCGCGGCCTATGAAGCGACGGCCGCGCTCGTGCATCCGACCCGTGTAGTGGGCATCGCTGTGAATTCGCACGGCGTCGATGCAGCGGCCGCACGCGAAGAACGGGCGGCGCTGGAACAACAGTTCGCCCTGCCGACGTGCGATCTCGCGGTTGACGACCCCGGACCGATGGTGGAGGCTATCATGCAGCGGTGACTATCATCCTCGTCCAGTCTCGATTGACTGCCGCGGCCAGACTCATTATTACGCGGCAGGGTAGAGACGTTAAATGTTTAGTGTCCGGAGTAATAGGCGGATTGTTGCTACGGTCATTCTGACAGGGATGATCGGATGCGATGTGTTTGTTGGATTCTCGTACCATATGCTACTTGTCAGAAAGCACAACGCGGTTTCGGCAATGGGCATCAAGATGGGAATCGAGATGGTTGGCATGCTTCTCGTAGCATGCAATGCAGCAGGTTATTTCATCACAAATGACAAACGCCGTGATGCCGATCGAGAATCTCGACCCCTCCTTGCATCTGCTTTCAAAGTTCATTGCATACTAACAATAATGTTAATTGCTCCTTATGTATTACTCAGATAGTTGCTATATTTCCAAATGCCGGGTGCCCTGCCGACGGCAGTTGAGTCGGCACGCAGAAGCGGTGTACATATCCCGGTCTGCCGCCTGTGGATCGCAAGTTCGGGTGGGACGGGTGGTTGATGGTCGAAGAGGTTGACAACCTTCAGAGCGGCGCCGGCGTCCCCCTCCAACCCAATCCTCGCGGCCGTGCCGCTTCGCCGTTTTCTTCTCTCCTCCCCCACTCTACTTTTGTCCCCCTGCTCCTTTGAGCGCCCGACAAAAAAGCCTCACTGTCCTCGAAGCGACCACTCCCTTACCGTCGCGACTCGGTTTTGCTAGGCGATCTTTGTTCCCTGGTTTCTGTATTTCCCGCTCATTCGCGACAAAATCCGCCCTTTCCCCGCAATCTCCGGCTCGCCATTCCCCGCCGCGCCGCCGCCTTCTATCATCAATTCAGGGGAACGCGCGCATGCGCCTGAGTTCTAAACCAACGCCTCGCCAATCGCTTTCGCCACCGAACATCTTCCGAGGAGCCAGTACGTGCGCCATTCGTTTTCTCTTCTTTCCTTTGCGAGACGCTTCGCGCCCCGTTATTCTCGCGCACGCCCCCGATAACCAACATGCTCAAAATGGCGCTACAAAAACTCGAGCGCCTTGAGCGCCTTCGGCAACCAGCGTTCCGTCATTCGTGTATTGACGGAAGGGAGCATCGGCGTCTCGCCGGTGCGCACCGGCGAGACGCCGATGCTCCCCGCCAATTCGGAGTTGACGGAAGACTAGACACGCCAGAACGCCGACAGGACGCCAACGCTACCCTATTCGACTTCCCAGGTATCGCCCTGGCTGAACAGCTTGTCCAGATCGCCCGCTCCGGATTGGCGACGCGCCGTGGCCATCTGGTCTTCCAGCATGTGTTCATACGTGGTGGATTCGACGCAGCGCAGCACGCCCATCGGCTCAGGCATCGACGGGAACTTCATCTGCGCCAGCAAAAACGCCAGCGCCGGCGAATGCGCGGATTCGTCGTGGATCAGCAGGTCGTCCGCCGGCGTGCCCGCCAGATCGACCACTTCGGGCGTGAAGCCGTTCAGGCGTACGCCCTTCTTGCGATCCTTGCCGAAGATCAGCGGCTTGCCGTGCTCAAGATAGACGATGTGGTCTTCCTTGGTGTTGCGATCAGTCGCGAATTCGAACGCCTTATGGTTATAGACGTTGCAATCCTGATAAATCTCCACAAAAGCCGTGCCGCGATGCGCGGCCGCCCGCTTCAGCACGAGTTGCAGCGACTTGATATCCACATCGATCGCGCGTCCGACAAACGTTGCGCCGACGCCCAGTGCGAACGAAAGCGGGTTCACCGGAGGATCGATCGATCCGAGCGGCGTGGAGGCTGTTCGCTTACCCTGCTCGCTGGTCGGCGAATACTGCCCCTTGGTCAGGCCGTAAATGCGATTGTTGAAGAGCAGGATTTTCAGGCTGATATTGCGGCGAATCGCGTGGAGCAGTTGACCGGCGCCGATGCTCAGCCCGTCGCCGTCGCCCGTAACAACCCAGACGTCGAGTTGCGGATTGGCGCACTTCACGCCTGTTGCGATGGCCGGGGCGCGGCCGTGGATGGAGTGGAACCCATACGTGTTCATGTAATACGGAAAGCGGCTGGAGCAGCCGATTCCCGACACAAACACCGTGTTGGCGCGGTCGATGCCGATGTCGGCCAGCACTTTTTGCGTCTGGGCGAGAATGGAATAATCGCCGCAGCCGGGGCACCAGCGCACTTCCTGGTCGCTTTTGAGATCCTTGGGGGTTAATGGGGCGGATGCAGTTGTCATGTCTCACCTGTGTGGCCGCGTGTGCGGCTTTGCGTCCGCTCCATCACCGGGGCGGATCAGCTCGGACAAAAACGACCGGCAGGATGCCGGTAATACCCAATACGGACCGGAAGATGCCGGTGCTACCCACGCGAAACCTCGTCAACCTTCGCGAGTACTTCCGACACCATGAACGGGCGGCCCTGAACCTTATGCAGGCCGTGCGCGTTGATCAAAAAGCGGCCGCGAATCAGCAGTTGCAATTGACCCATGTTCAATTCGCAGATCACCACGTGCTTGAAGCGTTTCAACACATCGCCGACGTTGGATGGGAACGGATTCAGCCAGCGCATGTGCATATGTGAAACGCGCTGCCCGCGCTTGCGGGCCGTGTCGCAGGCGGTGCGCACCGCTCCGAATGTTCCGCCCCACGAGACCAGCAACACATCGCCGCTCGCGTCGCCGTATACGTCCTGCGGCGGAATCTCGCGAGCAATATTATCGATCTTCGCCGCGCGGAGATTCACCATGTGCTGATGATTTTCGGGGTCGTAGCTGATGTTGCCGGTGATATCCGCCTTCTCGATGCCGCCGATGCGATGCTCCAGGCCGGGCGTGCCGGGGATTGCCCACGGCCGCACGCCGCGCTCGTCGCGTGCGTAGGGCTGAAAGACGGTGGGGTCGGCGGGGTGGATGACGGGGAACGGCGCGAAATCCGCGGCCTTTGGAATTCGCCACGGCTCAGCGCTGTTGCCGGTGAACCCGTCGCTCAGAACGAACACGGGCGTCATGTATTGCACGGCGATGCGCACCGCGTCGATCGCTGTCTGGAAGCAATCGCTGGGCGAAGCGGCGGCGACCACCGCCACGGGACATTCGCCGTTTCGACCGAGCATTGCCTGCCATAAATCGGTCTGCTCCGGCTTGGTGGGCATGCCGGTACTTGGCCCGGCGCGCTGCACGTCGATGATGATGAGCGGAAGCTCGGTCATGACGCCGAGGCCGACCGCTTCCTGTTTCAGGGCGATGCCGGGACCGGCCGATGCGGTCACGCCGATGGCGCCTGTGAAGGACGCGCCAATCGCCATGCAGACCGCGGCGATTTCGTCCTCGGCCTGAATTGTTTTGACGTCGAAGTGCTTGTAATGCGAGAGCTGATGCAAAATGTCGCTGGCCGGCGTGATCGGGTAGCTGGCGTAGACGATCGGCTTTCCACAGAGGCGCGAGGCTGTGATCAGCCCCATCGCCGTGGCCTGATTGCCTGTAATGTTGCGATATTTTCCGGTCGGCAGCTTCGCGCGCTCAATGCGAAAACGAACGGGAAAAATCTCGGCGGTCTCGCCGAAATGGAATCCGGCCTGCAATGCGCGAATGTTCGCCTGAGCAATCTGATCGTTCTTGGCGAACTTGGATTTGATCCAATTGATAGTCGCTTCGAGCGGCCGATCGTAGAGCCAATACACGAGGCCAAGCGAATAGATATTCTTGCATCGCTCGGCCTCCTTGGCGCTGAGTCCGAGGTCTTTGACGGCTTCGACGGTGTGCGTGGCGATCGGAACAGCGTAGACCTGATAGCGGCTAAGCTCATCCGTTTCGAGCGGATTCGTGGGATATTTGGCCTTAGCGAGATTGGCGATGTTGAACTCATCGCTGTTGACGATGAGGATGCCGCCCTCGACGAGATCGCGCAGATTCGTTTTCAACGCGGCGGGGTTCATTGCGATCAGGGCATCGACGCGATCGCCGGGCGTGAAAATATCCTCGCTGCTGAAGTTGATCTGAAAGCCGGAAACGCCGGCGAGCGTGCCGGCAGGTGCGCGAATTTCCGCTGGAAATTCGGGCAATGTACTCACATCGTTGCCGAAGAGCGCGGACGTGTTTGTGAACTGGCTGCCGGCGAGCTGCATACCGTCGCCGGAATCGCCCGCGAACCGGATCGTGGCGGACGAGCGGTTCTCGGTACGCTTTTCAATCGGATTTGTAGCGATCGTCGTCATTGCGGAATGCTCGTTGCGGCGGACGATGCGGCACGCGACGAACGGGTGTTCGTCTCCGGCGCGCAGCGCGTCGCCAACTGGAATTATATCGGCCCGTCCGGCTCATCGCGAAAGCACACGCGCGATCGCGGCCGGAACCTGGATCGTTGCTATCAATTCGTGTGCCACAGCGGGCGGTAAAGGCCGTGAATTTTTGTGGGAACGCGATTTGGATGTAGTAAGATCCGTCGATGAGCATTGAACCTGAAATCAACTCCAGCCGGGAAATCGAGACCGGCGCAGCGCGCGGGGTGGACCTTCCGCTTCGCTACCGCACGCCGAGCGTGTGGGCGCGGCAGGCGCTGTGCGAGCCTTTGGCGCTGCTGAATGACCATGCGCATCTGGAAAAAAAGGCCGCGACGAATGCGCTCGACGTGCTGTGTCGCTGGCCGACGGCGCGGCCGACGGAGAATTGGGTTTCGGCGCTGACGACCGTGGCGCGCGACGAGGCCGAACATTTGGCGATTGTGACGCGTTTATTGGCGCGGCGCGGTGGCGAACTGACGCGCGAGCATCGAAACACATATGCGAATGAGTTGCGGCGGCTGGTGCGGCTGGGAGAAGGCCCGCTGGAGCTAATGGATCGGCTGATGATCTCGGCGCTGATTGAGTCGCGCTCTTGCGAGCGGTTTGAGCTGCTCAGCCGGCATTGCGACGATGCCGAGCTCGCGCGGCTTTACGGCGGACTATGGGCTTCGGAGAACGGACACTATCGCATCTTTCTGGAGCTGAGCCGGATGGTCGGCAAACCGGCCGTTGTTGAGGAGCGTTGGAACTTCATGCTGAATCGCGAAGCGGAGATCATCCAGTCGCAACCGCCGGGGGCGAAGATGCATAGCGGCGTAGCGAGTGATTAGAAATGCATGCCATACGTTGTTGCTCGCAAAGTTGACATGAAGCGATCGCGCGGGTTGCGCAACGATGCCGCTACCGACACGGCAATGATCGTTTCGCGGCCCGCCCGGCCCTGCATGAGAGGCCAGGCGTGTTGCGTTGCGTGCGCATGAACTGCTCAGCAGAGGTCCGCCTGATGTTGCTCGAGCGTCGTCAGCTTTGATTCAAGATCAGCCAGGCGGGCCCGTTCCTGCGCGACGACTGCGGCCGGGGCTTTTTGCGCGAAATCGGTATCGAGCTTGGCGCGAAGTTTTTCGACGACGCCCGCCAGATCCGCGTGTTCTTTTTCAAGCTTCGCGCGGGCGACGCTCAGATCCGCCAGTCCGCCGATCGGCACGTACACCTCGACTCCGCCGCTCAGCACGCGCGTGGCCGATTCCGGTGGTTTCGAAACATTTGCCCCGATGTCGATCACCTCGCATTGCCCGAGCCTGCGAATGAGCGCGATGTTCGTTTCCAACAGTCGGGCCGCGTCGCCGCCGGCGCGAATCCCCGCGTGCGGCAACATTCGCACGGGGGACTGTTTGCCTTGGCTGCGCAGCGCGTTCACAGTCGCGCGCACATCGCGCAGCGCGCGAATCACCGGCTGAAGCAGATCGCCCACTTGGCGGTCGACCAGTTCATCGACGGCCGCTCCCCAGCGCTCCGGCCAGGGTGCGACGATCAATTGCGGCGGTAGATCCGGCGGCGCATCGCCCCACACCGCGCGCAGCTCCGGCGTCAGATCGTTCGCATCCGGCCAGATGATCTCGTGATGCTGCGGCGCGATTTCGCCGATGCGCTGCCAGATTTCCTCTGTAACAAACGGCATGGCCGGGTGGAGCAGGCACAGGCACGTGTCGAACACGCCGAGCAGGACGATCTTGATGTCATTCGCGCCGCGCTCGTCAGTCTCCTTGAGGCGGACTTTGATTTCCTCCAGATACCAATCGCACAATTCTCCCCAGAAGAAATTGCGGATCTCGTCCATCGCGCCGGCAAAGCGGTAGTGATCGAGATGCTCATTCACCGCGTCGATGCAGTGTTGCAACCGCGTACGGATCCATCGGTCAAAAAGCGGCAGTTCATGCGGCGGGACGCTGGTGTGGAACGATGGTGTAAAGGTGGGAACGTGAGAATGTGAGAATGCGGCGCCAGTGCTGGTTGCGGCGCCTCCCGCTCCCACGTTTCCACTTTGCCTTGTTGCGGCCGCGGACCCCACGCGAATGCCTTCAATGCTCGGCAAAACCAACCCCGTCGCGGCCTGCCAGAGTTTGTTCGCCAGATTCCGGCCGCGCTCGAATAGCTCGCTGGTGTTGACCGTTCGCCCGTCGGGAAGTTGCGCCGGTTTCACGGGCATGCGGATGTCCTGCGTTTCGGTCGCAGTCTGGGCGAGCGTGATGCGCAGCGCATCCGCGCCGTACGCATCGATGATGTCGAGCGGATCGACGCCGTTGCCGGCGGACTTGCTCATTCGTTTGCCGTGGCCGTCCTGAATGACGGCATGGATATAAACATGTTGGAACGGCACGCGGCCGACGTTGTACAGGCCGGTCATGACCATCCGCGCGACCCAAAGCGTGATGATCTCGCGGGCGGTGGAGAGGACGGAGGTTGGGTAGAAGTAGTCGAGGTCGGCATCACGAGACGGAGCGGTTTCGCTAGTCTGATGCGTGCCTCGCGTGCGAAAAACGACGCGACCGCTTTGATCAGAGCCGCGACCGTAAGGGAGCGGTTGCTGGGATACCGAATCGCCCCGATCAGGTGATGATTCAGCATTCGGGTCATTTGACGGCTCGGTTCGTCGGGCCGCGTCGACACTTTCAGCGACCGCTCCCTTACGGTCGCGGCTCTGATCAGAAGCGCGGCTCTGATCGGAAGGCCAGCCGAACGTGCTGTGCGGCCAGAGCGCGGAGCTGAACCAGGTGTCGAGGACGTCGGGGTCTTGTCGCAAACCGAGTCCGTTGGCAATCTGTTCAAATTCTTTCAGGAAACCTGGCTGTGGACAAAACTGGTGGACATAAATCCCCGGAATAGCCGCTGGGGAAATACTGGTGCCAGTGATTACTTCAAGTAGAGCTTTGTATTCTCGGGTATCGCGCTGATAATTACACGACACAGATCCATTAGAAATTGAGTCGTCCAGAGCTGCTAGTGCGCCCGGTTGTATGAACCCAGGCTCACTCGGCCAGCGCCACACCGGTATCCGATGCCCCCACCAAAGCTGCCGGCTGATGCACCAATCGCGCTTTTCGTTCAGCCAATCGAGATACGTTTTCGCGTAGCGCTCGGGGAAGAACTGCACCCGGCCGTCGCGGACCGCTTCCATCGCGCGTTCGGCGAGCTTGTCCATCTTCACGAACCACTGCTCGCTTAGGAATGGTTGAATCTGGGCTTTGCTGCGGTCGCTATGGCCGACCTGCGTTTCGTACGGCTCGACCTTCTCAAGCAAACCTGCCGCTTCGAGATCGGCGACAATTTTCTTGCGGGCCTCTTCGAGCTTTAGCCCGGCGTAGCGGCCCGCCCCGCCGGGGGTCTCCGGCGCACCGGCGTTATCCGCGTGAACGCGGCCTTCCGGCGTCATCATGTTGCGGATTTCGATTTCGTCCGGCTTGCCGAGCTTGCGTTGATAGCAGGCGTAATCGTTTGGATCATGCCCCGGTGTGACTTTCACGCAGCCCGCGCCGAATTCCTTGCTGACGAGCAAGCCGTCGGCGACGATCGGAATCGTCCGGCCGGTGAGCGGCAACACCACATAGGTAGCGCGGGCATCCTGCCCGCCGATCAAATGTCGATAGCGCTCGTCGTCAGGATGCACGGCGACGGCGGTATCGGCCAGCATCGTTTCGGGGCGCGTGGTTGCGACAACGAGATAGTCCCGTCCAAGTTGTGCATCGGCGGGCAGGATGCCCGCACTCCCCTTGTTTCCTTGTTCTCTTGTTCCATTGTTCCCCGCGATGGGATACCGAATATGCCAAAGGCTGCCTTTCACGGTTTCGTGATAGACCTCGTCGTCCGCGACCGCTGTCTGGAGCTGTGTATCCCAGTTCACAAGGCGCAGGCCGCGGTAAATCAGGCCATCCTTGAACAACCGAAAAAACGTCTCATAGACCGCTTTGGCGCATTGCTCATCGAGCGTAAAGCGCGTGCGCTCCCAGTCGCATGAACAGCCCATGCGGCGAAGCTGATTGAGGATTCGCGCGTTGTAGTCCTCTTTCCACTCCCAGATTTTTTTGACCAATCCGTCGCGACCGATCTCGTGGCGGGTCAGCTTCTGCTCTTCTCGCAGACGCTTCTCGACAACGGCCTGCGTTGCAATTCCCGCGTGATCGGTCCCCGGCAGCCAGCAGGCATTGAAACCCTGCATGCGCTTGCGCCGGATCATGATGTCCTGAAGCGTGTTGTTCAGTGCGTGGCCGAGATGCAGCGCGCCGGTTACGTTCGGCGGCGGGATGACGATCACGAACGGTTTGCGGCGTGGGTCGGGTTCGGCATGAAAATGGCCGGCTTTCTCCCACATTTCGTAAAT
>JAEUIR010000007.1:0-27888 GCA_016795025.1 Phycisphaerales bacterium | reverse complement strand
CTCGACGTTTTTGGGGTCGTACGTATTGCTGCTCATCGGCGCTACTCGGTGCTGGCGGTCGCGATTTTTGTAAACGGGATATCTTATCCGGGCGTCCGACGATCGGCACGCGAGGCGTTTTGAAGCAGTGAGCTCGCGGGTGCGCATCGAAACGCTCGGGTGTAGCAAGCATTCTGGCGGCACGGTGGCTGGTGGCCGGCATTTTCGGGCCGTATGCGCTCAACAGGCCAAGCGCCGCGGAATGGCCGCAGCCGTTCGCCCGGATGGTTTTTCCTGGGTTTGATCAATAAATCGGTGTCCCGTGCGTCTCCGCTCATACCACGCGCGGCGCGGTGCGGCCGCGGATGGGCCAGCGCGGCTGTCACAGGCTCGCCGCGCAATCAGCCGATCACGATAGGTCAAAAAGTTTTTCGACCGCGAACCCCAAATGGCGAGGACTGCGGTATGGCAACGTCTTTGAAAACAAGGGTGCAACAATGAACACGAACCGAATCGCTTTGTCGCTGGCAATGTTCACCGCGGCCGCGATGCTGACGAATAGTGCTCTTGCTCAAAACGATTTCGTCAATTGGGAGACGCCGCACGTTTCGCCGATCACACTCACGCCTTCCGGCCAGACACTGCTGGTGGTCAATACGCCGGATAATCGACTTGAGTTATTTGACGTGAGCGGCGAAACGCCGGCGGCGCTGCGGTCGATTCCGGTCGGGCTTGACCCGGTGTCGGTCCGCTGCCGCACTGAAACCGAAGCATGGGTCGTCAATCACGTTTCTGACTCGATTAGCATTGTTGACTTGGCGTCAGGCCGCGTTGTTCAAACGCTGTTCACCGGCGACGAGCCGGCCGATGTGGCGTTCGCGGGGAACCCGCAGCGCGTTTTCGTGACTGTTTCGCAATTGAACCAGGTGCGCGTGTTCGATCCGCAGAATCTCGCGGCCGCGCCGGTCATCCTGACCATCCGTGGCGAAGACCCGCGCGCGCTGGCTGTCAGCGCCGATGGCTCGCGGGTATTCGCGGCGATCTTTGAATCGGCGAATGAAACGACCGCGGTGCGTCAGCAGGACGTCAGCGCACCGACGGGGCCTTACGGCGGATTGAATCCTCCGCCGAACTTTGGAAACGTGTTTGACCCGCCGCTCACGCCGGGGCTTCCGCCGCCGCCCCCCGTCGCACAAATCGTGCGACGCGACGCGGCCGGAGTTTGGCGCGACGACAACGGCCGCAATTGGTCGCAATTCGTCACGTGGAATCTGCTCGATCACGACGTGGCGATCATCGACGCCAACGCGCTGAGCATTACATACGCCGACGGCATGTTGTCCACGGTGATGGCGCTGGGCGTGCGGTCGGACGGCACGGTTACGGCGATCGGTCTGAGCGCGTTTAATGAGATGCGCTTTGAACCGAATATCACGGGCACATTTGTTCATGTGGAAATGGGGTCGTTCGTGCCGGCGACGCCGGGGGCGCGGACGCTCGCGGACTTGAACCCGCATCTCGATTATTCGTCGCCGAGCACGTCCCAGGCGGAGCGCGATCTGAGCATCGGCGATCCGCGCGGCATCGTGTGGCAAAGCAGCGGCGATGTCGGGTATGTCGCCGGAATGGGCTCGAACAACATCGCCGTGATCGACGGCAGCGGCGCGCGGCTGGGCACGATCGATGTCGGCCAGGGGCCGACCGGATTGGCGCTCGCTCCGGACGGCGCGCGGCTCTACGTTGTGAACAAATTCGACGGCACGATTTCGACCATCGACACGGCCACGAACTCCGAAATCAGCCGCACGGCCATGTTCGACCCGACCACGCCGCCGATTCGGAACGGCCGCCCGATGCTCTACGACACGCATAACAGCAGCGGTCTGGGCCAGGCGTCGTGCGCATCGTGCCACATCGACGGGCGAACGGATTTTCTGGCGTGGGATCTGGGCAATCCGGCCGGACAGGTGCAGCCGTTCGAAGGCGACTGTCGTCAGCCGGTTTGCAACGATTGGCACCCGATGAAAGGCCCGATGGTAACGCAATCGTTGCAAAGCCTGCCGAACTCGGCGCCGTTCCACTGGCGCGGCGATCGCCGCGATCTGGCCGCGTTTGCTCCGGCGTTTGTGGGGCTTCAAGGGCGCGGCGCGGAACCGACCCCCGCTGACATGGCCTTATTCGACCAGTTTTTGTCGAGTGTGCGTTATCCGCCCAATCCGAATCGCAATTTTGACGGTACGTTGCCGACGAGCCTGCAAGTCACGACGGGCACGGGAAATCCGCAGACGGGCGTGGGCCATTACAACAATTTGCCCGTGTTGCCGGGGAACACGCGCTGTGTTTCGTGCCACGGTCCGGGCAACGGCACAGGCACGAACGGCGAGATTGACAATCCGAATCTACCGCTCGCACCGCAACCGCTGGAGATGGCGCAGCTGCGCGGCCTGCACGAAAAGCTGGGCTGGCGGCGCGACAGCCAGGAGAACAATCGCGGATTTGGCTTCAATCATCACAGCGAGTTCGATACGGTCTGGAATCTGCTGTTCGCCGGATTCAACTTCGCGCCCGGCGCAACCGGCCTGCAACAGCGCCGCGATGTTGAGGCGTTCATGATGTGCTTCACGAACGACACGCACGCCGCGGTCGGTCAGCAGGTGACGTTTGACGGCATCAATAACAATGACGCCAACGCGATCAATCGGTTTAACCTGTTCCTGACGGTCGCGAATACGCCGCAAGTCGGGCTGATCTGCAAAGGCCGCCTGGCCGGCGAGGATCGCGGCTGGTCGTATGATCGGGCGCGGGCCGTATTTCAATCGGATCGCTTTGCCGAATCGGTTGCGCCGACCACGCTACGTCAGCTCGCGACGGTCGGCGGTGAGCTGACGTTCACGATCGTTCCATCCGGCTCGCAGGCGCGTATCGGCATCGACCGCGATCGCGACACGTTCTTCGATCGGGATGAGCTTGACGCGGGGTCCGACCCGGCCGACGCGGCCTCAACGCCGGACAACACGCCGCGCCCCGGCGACTTGAATTGCGATCAGCAGATTAACAATTTCGACATCGATCCGTTCGTGCTGGCGATCACGAATCCCGCGGCGTATGCCGCGTCGAATCCGGGCTGCCTGATTTCAAACGCCGACTGCAACGGCGACGGGCAGGTGAATAACTTCGACATCGACGCGTTTGTCGATTTGCTCCAGCCGTAACGTGGTGAACGCAGGTTTGTGAACCCATCGGGCAACCAGGCGCCGGAGGCGGATTGATCGATACCGCCTCCGGCGCGCTTTTTTTACGACTTCGTGCGCTTCGGCTCGAATGGCCGCGACATGCGATTGTATCGCTGTATCGTCCGTGACAGCCGCTGCAACACCACGCGCCCGTCGAGCGAAAGCTCCAGGCCGACAAACTGCGTCGCGACGGCGATGTGGCCTTGATCGTCGTGCCGGGCGCCGCGATAACGAGCGTCCACTGAGATCGGCGCTCGACCATCCGGCAATTGAATGTCCAGTCCAAGCGTCGCGTTGTCTTCCCACGCCGGCAGAGTTGTTGTCTGAACGCGAATCAGCGCTCCGCCGCAGGATAGATCGATCACGCTGCCCGCAAGCAGATTCTTCTCGGCAGACTGAGCCGCCGCGCGAGCTTGCTGGCCACCGGCCCACATGGTCGCCAATACACGTTCGCCTTCGGGAATGGGCGTGCGGTCATAAGCTCGCCGTTGAAGTTCTGTGAGCGATTGAGGCCAGCGCAGGCGGATGGCTGAGACGGTACGGTTATCGTCAAATACGAATTTGCCGCGGGCCTCGATGACGGAAGCCAGCAGAATCTTGCGGCTCTTGTGGCGAAAGCTGATTCCGGCGTATTGCCCCGCGACAATCGGCGGCAGCGCGGCCTCGGCACCCGGCTCATACTCAAGCACAAAAAAGCGATCTCGCGGATCGCGTTCGAGAAAGCGTGCCTTGAACGATCGCCAATCGCCAGCGCACTGAACGCTGACGGTCGCAAGCGTCTGCGCGGCGACGGCCGCGTCGAAAATGTCGCGTGTCTCTTGAGGCACGATCAGGTGGCGCGGTCGCATCAGCGTCCCTCCTCGCGGATTTCCAGATTCACCTGACAAAGCAGCGCCCGCAGGCGGTCCAGGCTTACGGCGGAATCACTATTCGAATTCGCCTCGAACTCAAGCCCCACCAGCATGCAATTGCTCTCGGCGTGCGGCTTTTTGTTGCAGATCGTGGCCGGCAGCATGAATGAAGCGCCGGTTTCGGGCACGACAAACTGCACGCGCACCGAATCGCCGAGCAACAGAAACCGGTCGGCGTCGGCCGTGGCTACGCTGGCGGACAAGCCGGCCGGGCCGATGTCCCACAGTTCCCCCGCGATCTGCTCGTCGCTGCCGCCGGCGTGAATGCTTACGGGGGTGGGATCGGTCGCGGCCGCGCGGAAGTACCTGCGACGATTCGTCAGGTGCATCGATTGCGGAACGCCAATGACCAGCCGCTGCGGCGCGCTGGTATCGATCACATCGAGCACGCTGCTCGAAAACACGTAGACGCAACCGTCGAGTTGCAGCCGGACATCGCAACAAACGCCGACGAGCGAAATCAGCGGCACGTCGCGGCTGCGATCCGTTACGTCAACGAGCAGCCCCGATGCGTCGCGCCCGCTGACGCGCCCAGAAAGAGCCTGCTCGTCCTGCCAGGTGCGCGGCGACAGCTCCAACTCTGCCTTCGCGCGCAGCAACTGCTCAACCACTCGCGACAGTTGCCGCGGATTCAGATCCAGAATCGTTAACATGGCGTCTCCACATCGCAGGATTCGAGCAACACGCGGCCGCCGGATGAAAACGACGTCGTGCTTCGTCCGAGCGCGGCCAGGCGACAGAGCGGCTCGTGCGCCCATTGCGGCTCGTCACCGGGGATCATTGAAAATGTGATGGTCGCACCGGCCCGCCCGAACTCGGTGCTTCTGCGGCGCAGGAATAACGTGGCCAGCATCCGCTGACCCGGAATCGCGAGCTGCAATTGAAATAAATCGCCGCCGCGAAACTCTTCCGGCGGATCGATCGCGAGCACCACTTGTTCGTTGCTCAGGCGAAGCGGCCGGGGCGAATAGGTCAATCGAGCATCGTCCAGATCGAACAGCGCGGCTGAGACGCCGCATAGCGCGTCGCTTGACAAGTTGAATGCCGGGGCGGGTTCGTACGCTTCGACGCGCGACGGTCGGCGTGCGCGGACCAGCATTCCGGGTGAACCGTCTGGGCCGGTGCGCGGCTGTCGCCCGACACAGAAGGTGACCGCTCTCATCGCCCGGCCTACTTGAAAGTGAATGTCGATTCGTTCGTTCGCAAGCGCCTGGTCGGACGAAACCAATTGCGGCGCGTACAGCCAAAGACCGTCCGAGTCATACGCGACAAAGGCTCCGGGCCACTCGGGATTGCGCGGGCCGGTCGAGCGGATTTGGATGGTGTTGGCGAGCCGCGCGGCGCACGCCTGCCGCAGCAATTCATCCTGTGTTTCGCGACTTGTCAGCGCGGCGGATGCCATGGTGGTTCCTCAACCTCGACCTGTGGGGTTTCGACGATGAGATCGGCGTGCATGAGTAGGCAAACCTGAGACGAAATTCGTCGCCGGTGCTCGGCGTCCGAGTCAATCTGCCTCGCTCCGCAGGCATATGGGGCCATGCCTGGGCATTCCGAGAACGCGCGGCGCGCGGCCGCGTGCGATGCGTCCCGCGTGAGATTCAGGGACGTTCAAACGCGTCGCTCCGTTGCCGGCGACATTGGTTGCGATAAAGGCAGGCCGACGCCCAAAATCGCGCCGCCTTAAAGCTGGAGAACAATGAGGTGTTCGGATCGTGACGGCACTGATAACGCTAGCGAGCGGCGACTTATGGGGTCAATGCGGATGGGGCTACAATCCAACGAAAGCGCGGGCGGAGTCATGCGGGCACGCTGGTTCCAACGCGCGCGTCTCGATCTCAAAGCGAGTTCGCGGGCATGAAAATCGGCGTGATTTCAGATACGCATGACAGGCTGCCGGCGATCGACACGGCGCTGGCGGAATTTCGCCGCCGCGATGTTCGTATCCTGATTCACCCCGGCGACATCATCGCGCCGTTCGCGGCCCGCCGGCTTGCGACATTCGACGGCGAATTGCACGTGACCTATGGCAACAACGACGGCGAGCGCTCCGGGTTAAAAGCTGTGTTGCCGCAGATCCAAGACGGCCCGCTGCATGTGACGATTGCGGGGCGACGCATTCTCGTTCATCATTTCGTCGATTGGTGCAAGCCCGCCGATGTGGCGCTCGCGGAAATCGTCATCACCGGCCATACGCACGAAAAGTTTGTGCAGCGCCGCGAAGGACGACTGTTTATCAACCCCGGCGAGTGTTGCGGCTGGGTGACGGGCGAATGCTCGATCGGCGTGCTGGATCTTGCGAGCGACGCGTATGAGTCGATCACATTGCCCGGGACGAATTGATTTACGGACGCATGCGAAACAGTGAGAATGGTGCAATGACCCATCGGCGCGAACAAAACGGATCGCGAATCAGTCTCGTCCTCGCGTTGTCGGCGGCCACGCTTGCGCTCGGCGGTTGCGTAGAGCGTTCGCTCACCGTGCGGAGCGAACCCGCAGGCGCGGTCGTCGTCGTGAATGACGAGGAAATCGGCGCATCGCCGGCCAAATTCTCGTTTGTCTGGTACGGCGACTATGAGATCATTTTGCGCAAGCCGGGTTTTGAAACGCTGACGACGTTTCACCGCGTGCCCGCGCCGTGGTGGCAATTTCCGCCGTTCGATTTCGTAGCGGAAATTCTCGTTCCGGGAACGATTCAAGACGCCCGCGAAACGCCGGTCTACGTCATGGCGCCGCGAGCTGAGCCCAGCGTGCCCGAACTCATGGAAAACGCCGAGAAAACCCGCGCCGAAGCCGGAAGCAAATAGTCACTCGGTCACCGGCTCGCCCGTGTACACTACTTCAAAATCGCTGCCGCGCACCCGGCCCAGATCGTGCAACTCGTCATCGTCCCACCGCGGATCAGGAACGCCGCTGATGTACCAATTCGAGCCGTTATCCGCCACGAACATGCCGTAGCGCTGCATCGCGCGCAGGATCACCTGCACATTCGGCGTAAACGGCGATAGGTCAAAATCCGCCCGCAACCGTACGCGCAACCCCATCGGCGGCCGGTTGGGGTCGGTGCTGTCGCTGGCCCAATGTGTGGCGGGCGTGATATAAGCTCGTTGCGTTCGGCTGACGGTGAAACGCAGCGCATGATTGATTTCGCCGCGCTCCACCACTTCGTCGTATCGCACCAGACCCGCGAAAATCGGCAGTCCCGCCGCGTCAGCGCTGGTCCAGCCGGCCGGCCGCAGCGAATTGCTCGTCAGATCGAATATCGCACCAGAGCCGGCTTCCCATGTGCCGTCTTGCTGCAGGTGGGCGTCGAATACCTCATAGAGCAATTTCGCGGCCGTATCGATCACGATGATGTGTCGATCGCCATCGGAATCCGGACCGCCCTCGATCGGGGCGTCGGGTGGGATCGGATACGGCCCCGGATCGCTTTCGTCGTTGTAATAAAAGCTGATATCGACTCGCGGCTGGTCCTCGTCAACGAGGACATATGGAATGCCGATCGGCGCGCCCTCCCACACCGTTCCGAAATCCGGGTGCAGCCCGGTGTCCAGCCCGATGGACACGAGATAATTTTGCGAGTTGGGATGAACCGGATACGCGGAAATGTCCGTGTTCCACCAGTTGTCGGGCGGGAAAATCTGCAAGCCGTTCAAGGACGGCGCTTCGTCAATCGCGACACCCACGTCAACCTGATCGAGTTCCTGCGGCGGATGAACCTCACCCGCAACGACCGTATCGCCACTCGTTTCGCTTGCGGTTTGCCCCGAAGTCGCCCCAACGCATCCGATCATTCGCGCGACAGTCATTGACAACACGGCAGTAACGCTTAATCGCGCAAAATTTCGCAACGAGCCCCGTTGGGCCCACACACACACCGCATTCGTGGACATGTTTTGTCTCCCAGCGCTGGCCGCCCGCCCGCAACCCATCCCACCTGAATGATAACGTACAAAATGCGCTGCAAATCGGGGTTTTTTGTCTGATAACCCCCAAAAGCCCTTGGCGAAACGGCAGGGATATGGCTATGCTGTTATTGTCAGTCCTGCCTTGCAAAAAAATGCGCGTTGGAGATTCACTCGATGAACATGAACACTGCGATCCGACTGTCGATGGCCACTGCGCTGTCAGTTTCATGCGTCGCTTTCGCGCATGAAGACGATCCGAAGCTGCTGGATCGTCAGCCGCCGGTTTACGGACCGCCTTACTATGGCGGCTCCGACGATGAAGGCGGCATCGCCGGCTCGTTTGATTCGTCGAACATCACGCTCACCGCGTGGCTGCCGCTGAATGTGCTCGCACCGCAGTTTCCGCCGGACAACGGCAACTCGTGCTGGGGCTATGTGTCGCCTTCCGGGCGCGAATACGCCATCATGGGCCACTCGCACGGCACGACATTTGTGGAGATCACGAATCCATATGCGCCGGTCATCGTCGAGACAATCGCCGGGCCGGTGAGTCTGTGGCGCGATATGAAGTCGTACGGTCACTATTGCTACGCGGGCAGCGAGGGCGGCGGCGGCATTCAGGTCATCGACATGGGGAACATCGATAACGGTGTTGTCACGCTCGTGAACACCGTCACGACCGGCGGCGATAATCGCACCCACACGATGGTGCTGGACGAAACCAGCGGTTTTCTATATCGGTGTGGCGGCGGCGGGAACGGCTTGCGCATTTACAACCTGACGAATCCAGCGAATCCGACGTTCGTGGCCAGTTGGCCGACGCGCTACGTGCATGAGGCGCAGGTCGTGACATATCCCGACGGACGCCAGATCGCGTTTGCGTGCTCGGGCTTCAACGGCGGCTGGGATGAAACCGGTCTGGACATTCTCGACGTGACCGACAAGCAGAACATTCAGTCGCTGGATCGCGTGTTCTGGTCGAATCCCGGTTATTCGCATCAAATCTGGATCGACGAGCAGCGCCAGTTTGCGTACTTGAACGACGAGCTCGACGAAGATAATTTCAACGTTCCAACACGCACGATCATCATTAACATCGCAAACCTGACTGACTCATTCGTGGCTGGTGAATTCACCAATAACAATCCGGCCATCGGGCACAACCTTTATGTTCGTGACAACCTGATTTACGAAGCCAACTATCGCAGCGGATTGCGCGTGTTTGATGCGACGAATCGCCTCGCTCCCGTCGAAATCGCCTGGTTTGACACGTATCCGGGTAGCGACGCCTCGAATTTCAACGGCCTTTGGAATAACTGGCCATTCTTTCCAAGCCGCACCATCATCGGCAGCGACATCGAGCGCGGCCTGTTCGTGTGGCGGCTCGCCTCCACGGCGCTGACGATCAGCTATCCCAACGGTCGGCCTGAGACCGTTGCGCCCACCGGACAACCGCTGCGCATCGCCGTATCCGAAGTGAGCGGCACGGTCGATCCGTCAAGCGTCACGCTGCACGTAGACACCGGCAACGGCTATCAGAACGTGACGGCCAGCGACGTCGGCAACAATCAGTTTGACGCGGTTTTCCCCGCCAGCGCGTGCGGTGACACGCTGAACTACTTCGTGACGGCGGCCACGCTGGATGGCGCTGAAGTGACCGATCCGATCGGGGCACCGACCACGGCTTATGCCGCGACTTCGGCGTATGGTCTCCAAACGGCATTTGCGGACGATTTCGAGACCGCGCTGGCGTGGAGCGTGGACAACGTGCAATTGACCGACGGCGCGTGGGAGCGCGGCGTGCCCGCCGGCGATGGCTCGCGCGGCGATCCGACAGCCGACTACGACGGCTCCGGGAGCTGTTATTTGACGGCGAATCGGCCGGGAAATTCCGACGTGGACGGCGGGCCGACGCGCCTGACCTCGCCCGTGCTGGATCTCAGCAGCGGCACAGGCTGGCAGATCAGCTACGCGCGATTGTTCTTTAATGACGACAACGACTCCGACCGTCTGACGGTTGAGATTTCGTCGAATAACGGCGCAAATTGGGTGCAGGTCGAGTCGGTCGGAAACACCAACGGCTGGGGCGTGAACACGTTCGTGGCTGACACGTTCATCACGCCGACGGCGACAGTTCGACTCCGCTTCAGCGCGACGGACAACCCAAATAACTCGGTCACGGAAGCGGCGATCGACGCGGTGCAGGTGCGCGTCATCGACTGCACACCGTCGTTCGCGCCGGGCGACATGAACTGCGACGGCGTCGTGAACAATTTCGATATCGACCCGTTCGTGCTGGCGCTGACGAACCCTGCCGCATATTCGGCGGCGTTTCCGAATTGCAGTATTTCGCTGGCGGACATCAACGGCGACGGTTCGGTGAACAACTTCGACATCGATCCGTTCGTGTTGTTGCTGACCGGCGGATGATTTTTGTCGCAGCCTGAATCTCACGACGGTGCGCGGCGTCAGGCGTCGCGCACCGTTGTTGTTTTGTGTCGTGCCGCAAAGCCCGGTCACCCCTTCGCCTAAGATAGATAGCAGCTTTCCTCGCTCTGTCGGGGATCATCATGTTCGCGATGTCGGTAGCCGTGAATGAGTCGTTTGGTTGGTGCTGGATTCTCGTCGGGTTCCTTGTTGGCGGGTGGCTGGGCCTGTCATTCAACAAACCGGACTGGCTCGGCGGCTACGCGAGCTATCCGCGGCGGCTTGTTCGGCTCGGCCACATCTCATTCATCGGGCTGGGGCTGCTCAACATTCTGTTCGCCCTGAGCGCCGCGCGATGCAACCTTGAGCCACAGCAATTGCAAATCGCCGCGATCGCGATGATTGTTGGCGCAATCGGCATGCCGCTCGCCTGCGGATTGACGGCGTGGAGGGCCGCGTTCAAACCCCTGTTCTACATTCCGGTCGCCAGCCTGCTGACCGGCGTCGGCCTGATCGCATACGGCATGGTGCGCGGATGAACATCGCTTTCGTGGCGATGAGCGGCGTGCGCGTGCAGAACCCGGAGCTGCTCGCGCTGGGCCTGACGCTGCCCTCCGTTATCGAGCGTGCCAGAACAATCGCGGCACTGCCGACGCTCTCGCTGCTCACGCTCGCGGCGCTTACGCCGGCCGACGTGGAAATTCAGTATGTCGAAATCGCCGATGTGCCCCATGATCTGTCGATGTTCGACGGCGTTGATCTCGCCGCGATTTCGTCGCTCAGCGCACAGATCGAAGAGGCTTACGCGCTGGCCGATCGCTTGCGAGCGCGCGGCGTGCGGGTGGTGATGGGCGGGCTGCACGTCACCGCCGAGCCGGATGAAGCCAGCGAGCACGCTGACGCCGTGGCGGTTGGCGAAGGCGAATTAACCTGGCCGCGAATCGTCGCGGATTTTCGCGCCGGGGCGCTTGCGTCGCGTTATGCCCCCGCGATCGATGAGCATTTTGATTTGAGCGATGCGCCGTTGCCGCGTTTTGATCTGCTGGATGTGCGCCGGTACAACCGGCTGACAGTGCAGACCAGTCGCGGCTGTCCGCATCGCTGCGATTTCTGCGCGGGGTCGATTCTGCTGACGCCGAAATACACCGTAAAGCCGGTCGAGCGCGTGATCGCGGAGATTCGAGCGATCAAGCGACGCTGGCGCCGCCCGTTCATCGAATTTGCCGACGACAACAGCTTCGCAATGCGCGGCCACTACAAACAACTGCTTCAGTCGCTCGCGGGCGAAGGAGTGCGCTGGTTCACAGAAACGGACATTTCGATCGCGGACGACCCGGAATTGCTCGATCTCATGCGCGATTCAGGTTGTCGCGAGGTGTTAATCGGCCTGGAAAGCCCGAACTCCGGCGGACTGAACGGCATCGAGCTGAGGCGCAATTGGAAGTTGGGACGGCTGCCGTCTTACAAGGCGGCGATTCGCGAGATTCAATCACGCGGCATCGCCGTGAACGGTTGCTTTATCCTGGGGCTGGACGGCGACGACGAGCGCGTCTTCGAATCGGTCGAGGCATTTGCGAACGACGTCGGATTGTTTGACGTGCAAATCACCGTTCTGACGCCGTTTCCGGGTACGCCGCTTTACGATCGATTGAAGCGAGATGGGCGGCTGATCGATCCGCGCGCGTGGCAGAAATGCACGCTGTTTGACGTGACCTATCATCCTGCGCGGATGTCTGCGCGCGACCTGGAGCGCGGCGTCGCAGCCCTGGCCGCCCGGCTCTATGCGCCAGCGGCGGTGATAGCGCGTCGGGCGAAATTCTTCGACCAAGCCGAATTGCGCCGCCACGCGTTGAGCGCGGATCACGACCGGTAGAGTTGATTTAACTCAATATACGCCCGCACGCTCTCCGGCACGAGATAACGAATGCTCTGCCGATTCGCCGCTCGCTCGCGGATGTTGGTGGCGCGGATGTCGATCATCGGCGAATCGATGATATGCGCTTCGATGCGGCGAATCTGCTCGGCCGTCAGGGCCTGAGCCAGCGAATCGCGGTGAAACGCGCTGCAATCCGGCCGCCGAGCGGTCACAAACGTGCATAAATCGGCGAGCCGCGCGATCTCAAACCACGAATGAAGCTCGGCCAGCGCGTCCATGCCGACAAGGAAGTACATCTCACTGTCCGGAAAACGCCCGCGAAAATGCTCGACCGTGTGCAGCGAATAGCTCGGCCCGGGTTGCGTCGCCTCCCAATCGGACGTGTCGAATAGCGCGTCACCCTCAGTCGCGAGCCGGCACATCGCGGTGCGGTGCGCGACGGACGCCAGCGCCTGGCCGCGCTTATGTGGAGGAATATGCGTGGGAATGAGCACGATTCGCTCGGCGCGGATGCGCTCGGCGGCGGCGCGGGCGGAGATCAGATGTCCGATGTGGATCGGGTCGAACGAGCCGCCGTACAGGATGATTTTTCGCACGGTGCGATTCTAGCACGAACACGAGCAAGCAACGCAGAACCACAAAACGCCAAGCACGTCGCGAGAGGCGTCGCCGCGTGTCGCATCGTGCCTCCCATTGAAATGAGGCGGCGCCGATGTTGGCGGCTGTCACTGCACCTGAACTTCGGCGACTTCGCGGCGCGAGAAGAACAGCCAGCCGGGCCCGATCAGCAACGCGATGCCGAACAACAGCGTATGCAGCGTCGTCCGCTGAACAAGTTGATGATCGATGTTCACGCCCTCGACGAGCTTCGGCACGCCGTTCAGCGCCGAGAAGTCGGGGAACACGAAATCCAGCACGGGGATCAGCACCATGCGAATCGCGATGCCGTACTTGCCGAGCGGATCGGCGGAGGGCGTGGCCCGGGCGAATTCGACGTCGATATTCGCGCCGATGGACTCGTACCACCACGGCTTACCCACGCCGATCAGAATGAACAAAAACGCGCCCATGCACGCGATCGGGAACGAAACGAACGTACTGAAGAACAGGCCAACACCCGCCAGGAAGGACAGGCGCATCTGAAGTATCGCCAGCGCCTTCACGAAATTCTGCTCGAACCCGCCCACGCGGTAAAAAATCTGGAGCGAATCATCGCCTTCGAAGTGAATGCTATAGCGATTGTCAGGGTCGAACTGATTGATAACCAGCAGTTTGGCCCGGCCGGCGCGCACTGCGGACCGCGCATTAATCAGAAACTCGTGGAAATCGGTGATGCGCTCGACGGTGAAGAACGGCTCGTGCAGGAATCCTTCGGTGTCCGGGTCGAGGAATACCCAGCCGACGCGCACCACTTCGTCCTGCGCGATGGGAATCGACTTCGCGCGAAAACGGACCTGCAGCGCCGTATCGGAACGCTCCGGTTCCGGCAGGTTCTGAAACTCATACACCTGAGCCTCGTTCGGGCGGATGATTCGCCAGTCGCTTTCGTACGTGCGGATGCGCTCGCGAACGGCCAGCGCGCGCGTGCGCTCGTCGTTGGCCAGCGCGCCTTCTTCGACGCGCTTTTGAATGTCTTGCTCCGCGGTGGTGCGAAAATCGGGCGTCACCGGCTTGGCGGCCGCCCGTGCGGTCCACAGCACATCGCGGACCTTGAGGCGGTCGCGACGAAATGTCTCCGGGCGCTCGCGAATGAAGAGCGCCAGCCCGTAGATCGCGAACCCGCATAAGACGAGCAGCAGCGCGTTCAGCAAAAATATGCCCAGCCACTTTCCGACGAGCACCTGAAACCGGGTCACCGGCTTGGTGACAACGAGATGCAGCGTATTGGTTTTGAATTCCGAAGTGAGCGTGGCGCAGGCCAGAAAGATCGTTGCCAGGCTCAGAAGAATACTGACAGCGGACATCGAATAGTCGAGAAATGTCTGCAATCGGCCGGCCACGGTGTCATCGCCGGTCAGCGCGAACGGCAGGCGCAGTACGATGAACACCATCGCGATGACGAATACGAGCACGATCCGCATGCGCAGGCCTTCGCGAATCGTCAATCGTGTAATGGCCCAGATCGGCGTCATGATTTCTTTTTGCCCTGCGATTCGTCGAGCAGCGTATCGAGCAGCGCCCGATCGGCTTGTGGCGCGGCCGCCTGACGTTCCTCGGTGGCGCCGGCGGGCGACGGCGCGGTCAGCGTGGTAATGACATTTGCATCGACGCTGGTCGCGGCCGGCGCGGCGGCGGATGCGGGCCTGGCGATCTCATCCGGCTTCGTGAGTGATTCGAGCACGGCCCTGCCGCCAGCGTCCTGGCCAAGGAATCCGGCGATTTCGCCGACCGGCTGGCTGCCGGCCGTTTCGACGCGCGCGGCGTGCGCTTCCTCGACGATGCGGAGAAAAAGCGATTCCAGCCGATCCTTGGGCGTGGCGATGTCAATCTGCTTGCCTTCGCGGCGCTGTATCAATTCCTGAATCTCGCGAACCGTTTCGGGCTTTAGACGGTCGCATGTGATTTGCATCTGATCGCGGCGGCTGAGAACTTCCTGCATCGTGCCCGCGACTTGCACACGGCCGCCGAACAAAATCGCGACGCGTCCGCAAACCTCCTCGACATCCGCGAGCAGGTGGCTCGATAGAAGAATGGTTTTCTTATACGTTTGGCCGAGGCGCACAATGATATCTTTGACGAGTTTCGAGCCGATCGGGTCGAGGCCGCTGGTCGGCTCGTCGAGAATGAGCAGGTCCGGGTCGTTGATCAGCGCCTGCGCAAGGCCGATACGTCGCGCCATGCCTTTTGAATATTCGCCGACGGGGCGACGCGCCGCCGAGCGCAGGCCCACCATTTCGAGCAACTCCTCGATGCGCTTCTTGCGTTCGCGCCGGGGAATCTGAAACAACGTCGCGTAATAGTCGAGCGTTTCGCGGGCGTTCAGGAATTTGTACGAATATGACTCTTCGGGCAGGTAGCCGATGCGCGATTTGGTCGCCACGTCCTCGGGCGGTTTTCCGAAAATCGTGATGCGGCCGCGCGTCGGATAGAGCAGGCCCAGCAGCATCTTGATGGTCGTACTTTTGCCCGATCCGTTCGGCCCGAGCAGACCGAATATCTCGCCCGGTTCGACGGTGAAATCGATGTCGTTCACCGCCTTGACGCGGGCGCGGCGCCAGAAATCAAGGAACACCTTGGTTAGCCCGACGGCCGATATGATCGGTTGACCCTTCACGAATCAGTCCCTGTGTATGGGCGAAGCGACGCAACCAGTGCGCTACTGCTGCGGTTGCCGATTCTTGCGATCAATGTAATCCTGGCGATCCCGCTCCAGCGCCCGCAGCGGATCGCGATTCGTCTGAATGTCGAGCACGCCGCTGCGGGGCAGGAAGAACATCTCGTTCTTTTTGCTGGCCAGCACGTCATCGCGCATCCGAACCCACAGACGCAGCATGACCACTTCCGGATCGCGGCGGTAATCGTCGATCAACAGCCGATACTCGTCAAACTCGCGCCGCACCGCGCCGAGAATCTCATTGGCCCGACCGTCGGCCTGCTGCAACGCGCGGGCCACCTCGCCGCCGGCCGACGCCAGCCGCGTCTCGATCGCCGCGCGCAATTCGCCAAGCCGCTTTTCGTCCGCGCCGGTGGCTTGCGCCGCGCCATATTCCTCGATCGCTTCGAGCAAGCCCTCATGCTGCGGCCCGGCCGCTTGATTCAGGGTTTCGTTTGCGATTTGCTGCGCCTGCTGAACCGCGCGATCTCGCTCGCTCTGCATCGCCGTCGCATTCGCGAACGCCGCTTTTACCGATTGCGGCTCGATTGTTTCCGCCGTCACGTTATTCACATCGACGCCGCATTGCAGGCTATCCAGCAGTTTCTGAAGCCGCGCACGGACATCCGTCGAAACCACCGACACGGTTCGCGTTACGTCCTCGACGCGGCGGCCGGCCGTGGCGTGAATGATTGCCGTTTGGGCCAGCGACCGCAGCAGCGGCTCGAAATCCGAAACGCTCTCGCCGACGTTCGAAACGAACAGCTTGCCGTCGCGAATGACATATTCAATCGTCCAGACGCCGTGCGATAGATTCTTGTCGCCCGTGATCATCGCCCCATCCTCGCCCGGCTTGATCAGATCGGACGAAGGCGTTGACTCAGCCAGCGTTTTGCCGCGATCCTCTTCGCGGCGCTTGAACGCGAAGCTGTCGATTGTCAGGCGATTCTGCAAACCCGGCAGCTTGATTTTCTCATCGAACGGATCGGGCAGGCCGAAGTGTACGCCTGATTTGATCACAGGCGAGCCGTCCGCGCCTACGACGAGCTTGCCCAGGCGCACAACCAGCCACTGCTCGCCGCTCTCGACCTTAAACGCACCGGACAGCAAATATGCGACGATGAGCACGGCCATGATGATGCGCAGCACCCAAAAACCGGAGTGCAGCGCTTGAACCAGCGATTCCTGGGCGGGGTCCAGAATCGGCTCGACGGTCGCCGCCATGCCGTGCCCGTGCGAGTGGCCGTGATCGTGGTCATGGTGATGACCGTGATGATCGTGTCCGTGGTGATGATGATCGGCCATCAATTACCTCCGTCGATCGCGGTCTTCGCGGGCGCGGGCACATTCGCCGCCGCCGAAGCCTTGTCCAGCATGGGCGACATGAATCGTTGAATCAGTTCACTGTCGTTCTCGAAGAAAATCGTGGACTTTTCGCGAAGCGAAGCCTTGAGCGCGTCCATCCAGCGCAGCCAGATGAAGAATTCGCGATCGGCCGGCTTGATTTGCGCGATGATGCGCTGGCTGGCCTCCACGCCTTCGTTCTCGATCTGCTTGGCTTTGTTCTTGGCGAATTCGAGAATCGTCGCCTTGGCCGCGTTGGCGCGGGCCTTGATCGCCTCGGCCTTGGCTTCGCCTTCCTTGCGGAATGCCCCGGCGATCGCCTCGCGCTCCTGCACCATTGTCTCGGTCACCTTCGTGTTCACAGTCTCGGGGAATGAGAATCGCGGGATACCGACTGAGACGAGCTTGATGCCATAGTCATTGAGAATTCCAGGAGCCGCGGCCGCGAGAATCTCCTGCTCAAGCCGAGCGTGATTGGCCGCGACCTGTTCCGCATCGAGGCTGAACAGCTCGGACAAATCATGTCGGCCGAGGACCGTCGCGCGTTCCTGGTTCAGGCGGTCGCGAAGCTGTGTGCGGGCTTTTTCGTCTTCGGCGGAGCGAACATAGTATTGCAGCGGATTCTCGATCTGCCACAGCGCATACATCCCGACGATGAGGTTCTTGCCGTCTCGCGTTTTCATCTCAACTTCGGGCGCTTCCAGCACGCGCACGCGCCGATCGTAGACCTTTACGCTTTCGATCAGCGGCGTGAACAAGTAAATGCCGGGATCCCTGATGACGCTCGATTCGTCGGCCTTTCCAAGCCGTACGCGAACCGCGACTTCGGAAAACCGCACACGGAATGTGACCGCATACGCCACGAAAGCGGCGACGAGCATCAGAACCGTCAGCAACGTGACAATCGGAACACGTTTCATTCGAAATCCTCAACGGGCAGGTCAAAAGTCAAAATCCAAAATTCGAAACCCAAAACTCAAACTCTCAACATCGGGTGATTCGTGCGTTTCGGCATTCGCCCCTACCGCACATCCGGCTCGCGGACGCTCATCTGATCCGGGCTGGCCGTCTCGTTCGCGTCGATGCGCAAGCGTACCTGCGGATATTTGCTCGAATCGAACGTGAACAGGAATTTGCGCGAATTGCGGATCCCGTCGGCCAGCGTTTGCAGATACTCACGGGCCTTGAAAACCTCAGGCGCGGCGCGATACGCCTCGTTCTGGCTGACCTGCGTTTCAAGCTCGGTCTGCGCCTGAAGCTCGCGCTCCCAGCGCTTGGCCTGCGCCGTCGCCACGGCCACTGCCGCATCGCCCAGCAAGCCGGGCAACTCGGCTTCGATATTGCGCTGCCAGAAATTCGACGCCACTTGCGCCGCTTGCTGATCGACTCGCGCGTTCAGGTAGTCGAGCGACGCGCCGCCCATGCTCTGCCGCATCGGCTGCAGCGCCGCGTCGAGTGCCGCCGTCGCGGCCTTTTCGCGCGTCACGCATTCTTCGAGCGATTTGGTCGCCGCCGCGACGGCCGCGCTGCTTCCGCCCAGCCCAAGGTCATAATCTTCCTGCGTCTGTGCGAGTTTGTTTTCGGCCTGCTCGCGTGCCCAGCGCGCCTCGAGTTGTGCCTGAAAATGGGGGGCCAACGCTTTCATGCGAGATTCAAAATCCGCCGGCAGCGGCGTATTTGCCGCCCGAAGCCGCAGTTCCGCTTCCGACAAACGCCGTTCCGACTCGCGGTCGCCGTTGATCGCGGCGGCCAGCCGAAGGGCCTTGCTCTTTTCGCCCGCCACTTTCGACAGCGTTTCGTTTTCCACGACAATCGCGCGACGGACCGCGGTCACTTTCTCCTGTTCCGCCGCGATGACGTTTCGAAAAGCGTCCGCGACTGTTTTGGCGGGGTGCACGTCCTGCAATCCGACATAAACCACCGCAAGACCGATGTCCATTTCCTTCAGCCGCTGGTTGATGCGCCCGCGAATGATGTCGCCCGCCTGCGTGCGCTTCGCGCCGAGCAGGCTGTCGATGTCGCTGCTGGCGTTGAAGCGCGTCAACTCGCGCCATGCCAGGTTTCGCAGCAGCACATGCGGCGAATCCACCGCCTGCGTGAATCGCGCCAGCTTGTCGCGGACGATTTCGTACTGCACCTTGACCGTCATGCGCACCGAGTGATACGGCACGCCGCGATCGGACTCAGCCGCAGGCTGCGTCGTCGCGCCGCGCTGCGCCTCAGTCGGCGCAATCACGATGAACGGAAACTCCTCCAGGCCGCCATGCTTTGTGTCGGTCCAAAGCAAAATCTTCGAATGCGCCCTGGCTTCTTCTTCTTCGTTCACCACGTTCGACTTGTAACCGAGCGTGAGATGCTGCAACTGGCGCGTGTTGAATTTGCGCGCGATCTCGAACGGCCATGGGCGGATCACGTGGATCCCCGGGCCCAGCGGGTCGTCGGCGTTGATCTGCTTTCCGAAACGCTCCACGATCGCCTGCTCAAACGGCGCGACGATCACCAGGCTCGACAACAGCCAGATAATCAGCAGCCCGAAGCCCACCAAGGGGATAAACCAGCGCTGCATGAGCTGGTAAAACCAGGTCTGCGAAACCTTAAAGCCGAACTGATAGTTCAGCGTCTCGGCAATGCTGGCCGCGATATCCGTCGGCTCAGCCACCAGCCCCAACACGCGACTGTCGAACGCGGCGCGCGGCTCGCTGCCCGGTGTTCGTGGGCGATAGATGTCAAGCACCATGTTGATCAGCGTCTCCGCGCCGACCAGCATCATCAGGATCAGATAGACATATGCAAGCGCGTGTTCCCAGGCCCCGCGCGACTCCGAATAGAGCTGCACACCCAACGCGATGATCAGCGCGAACGCGGCGATGGATTGCAGAAACATGAACGAGCCGGCCGCCCGCATCATCTGCCAATGCGGCACGCGCGCCAGCCCCGTCGCGAATCGCGAAAACAGAAATTGAAGCAGCATGATGACCGACAGCACCAGCATCGCCATGGGGAGATTGCTGACTTCCGGCCAATCCGGCGAGCCGATCGCGCGGCCGCCGAGCTTGCGCCACCACCACAGCCCCGCGCCGATCAGATAAAGCCCGCTGGCGAGTCCAAAAAATGGAACCAGCCAGCGCTGCATCCACTGCAAGCGCGACGCCGCCACCATAAAACCGATGCCGCCGCCGCCCTCGGTGTCGAACATCGCATCGCCGCCGCCCGTCGCGGCTTTCTCACGGCGCAGCTCTTCCAGATCGAGCTTTTCGAGCGCGGCCAATTCGTGCTGGCGAAACACCAGAACGATCGCAAGCAGGATCGGAGCCCCGCCCGCCGCAAGCCACGCCAGATGCGCAGCCGCGCCGGAATGAGTGAAGTTAGCCAGCAGAAACAGCGCCACAAATGTCGCGATCTGGAGCAACAGGCCCAGCACCGCGGCTTTTCGTGAACGTGCGAACGACGATTCAGTCACGCTTCACCTCTGTCACGAACGATTGCCTGCCGGATGCGTACCGGCTTGTACGACGCGGCCGGACAAACCATAATGCCGCCCGCACCGGGTCACCCGCGACGCCACGCGAGCGGCCGAATGACCCCGTGAGAAAGTAATACCATGTTGAACAAGCTGTATGCGATTACCTGGACGACGTTTTTCGAAACGGTGCGCCAGCCGGTTTACTCGATCCTGATGTGGACCGCGGCGTTCTGGATCGCCGTGTTCGGGCCGTCGCTGTCCGCGTTCACGCTCGAATCCGGCAAAGACGTCAAAGTGCTTCAGGACGTCGGAATGGCGACATTGATGCTCTTCGGCCTGCTGGTAAGCGTGTTCTCCGCGACGCACGTCATCACCCGTGAAATCGAGACGCGCAGCATTCTGACGGTCGTGTCGAAGCCCGTGCCGCGTCCGCTGTTTCTCGTCGGAAAGTTCCTGGGCGTGACCGGCGCTGTGTTCGTTGCGTACTACTTTTTGTGTCTCGTGATTTTCATGAGCGTGCGTCACGGCGTGATGGAGATGGCCGCGGACAAGCTCGATCAGCCGGTCATCGTGCTGGGGCTGCTGGCGATCGGGATCAGCCTGGTGACCGCGTTGTTCTGCAATTACTTTTACGGCTGGCATTTCACCGCGACGCTGACCGCATGCGTGGTCCCACTCGGCACGCTTGCGCTGATCGTGGCGCTCTTCTTCGACAAGACCTGGAAGCCCCAGGAATGGTCGAAGGATTTTGGTAATTTGCAGCTTATCTATGCGGTTTCGCTGATTTACGTGGCCGTGATGATTCTGACCGCCTTCGCCGTCACGCTGGCCACGCGGTTCAACCAGGTGTTGACGCTGGTGCTTTGCGCGGCGGTGTTCATGGTCGGGCTGTTGTCGGATCACTATCTCGGCACGCGCGTGAACGACGCCCCGATTTTTAACGCCTTGTACGCGATGGCGCCGAAGATGCAGTTCTTCTGGGTCGGCGACGCGCTCACACAGGAGCTCGTTATTCAATTCGACCACGTCAAGAACGTGGCGATCCACGGCGTGGTTTATACGCTCGCCGTCCTGAGTCTCGGCGTCGCGATGTTTCAAACTCGCGAAGTCAGCTAGTATTCCGCTTCTCTCTGATATTCGCGTGAAGCGGGCACTCCGTCCGACGGCGGTCAGAACGCCCGCCCTGCCCAATCCAAAATCATTCGCCGCCGCGCGGCACGAGTCGCGCGATCCGCTCAACTCCCACGTATTCAAAATCGAGAATCCGAAATCCAAAATCGCCATCCCTCAGACGGATTGCAGCGAAACTCGACCCGCTTCGATCTCATCGCGGCCGCGCGCCGGAGCGACGTGCGGCTCGAGATGCTCGCCATAGCGAACGATTCGCGCGCTGTTGAAAACCACGATCGCCGACGCGATGGTGTGCAGAAACGCCGCCCACATCGGCCCGATCCAGCCATAGAGAATCGCCGCGCCGGACAAAACGATGAACGCAATGCCAAAGATCAGGTTTTGCCAGATGATGCCGGTTGTCTCGCGGCTCAGGCGAATCATGAACGGCAGCTTGCGCAGATCGCTGCTCATCAGCGCCACGCTTGCGCTGTTCATCGCGACATCGCTGCCCGCCGCGCCCATCGCCACGCCGAGGTTGCCCGCCGCGAGCGCCGGCGCGTCATTGACGCCATCGCCGACGACCGCGACAACGTGGCCCTTCTCCTTCAGCGCGCTGACCAGCGCCAATTTGTCCTGCGGCAGCACTTCGGCCTGCACGTCTGAGCAGCCCATTTCGCGGGCCACGCGCCGCGCCACCGACCAGCGGTCGCCCGTCACCATAATCAAATTTCGCACACCGATCTGACGCAGCTCATCCAGCGCCGAGCGCGCTTCGGGCCGCGTGCGGTCTTCAAGCCCGATCCAGCCCAGCACGCGCCCGCCGCGCACCACGTACAGCGTGCTCAAGCCTTCCGGCTCCGCGAATTTTTCGTCGCTGAGCACGGAGAAATCGACATTTTGCTCTCGCAGCCACGATTGGCGACCGACGAAAATCTCCTCGCCGCGAACATTGCCTCGGACACCCTTGCCCGAAACCTCCTCGGCGTGCTCGATTTCCTCGTAGCCCACTCGGGCTTTCTCGGCCACCGCGACGATTGCACGCGCGACCGGATGCGAGCTCAGGCGTTCGAGCGTGTAAGCGGTCTTCAGCAACTCGGCCGCGTCAACGCCGGGCGCGGGCATCAGCCGCGTCACCGCAAGCTCGCCCGTCGTCAGCGTTCCCGTTTTGTCGAACACGATGGTTGTCAGCTTCTTGGCCCATTCGAGATTGGCCACGTCTTTGATGTAGATGCCCAGGCGAGCAGAGGCTGACAGCGCGGCGACGATCGCCGTTGGCGTAGCGAGAATCAGCGCACATGGGCAGGAGACCACCAGCAGCGAAATCGCCATTTCGGCGTTTTTTGTGAAGAACCACACCACACCCGCGATCATCAGCGTCACAGGCGTGTACCACGACGCATATTGATCCATCAATCGCATCAGCGGGATGCGCGTGCGCTCCGCTTCGAGTATCAGGTGTTGCACACGACCCAGCGTCGTGTCCGCGCCGGCCTTTGTGACGCGCACCTGCAACGCCCCGGTCACATTGCTCGTGCCGCCGAACACTTCCGCGCCGACCTGCTTCTCGACCGGCAGCGACTCGCCCGTGATATTCGCTTCGTTGATTGTCGATTGGCCTTTTATGATCTGCCCGTCAGCCGGAATGTTGTCACCCGGTCGCACCACGACCACATCGCCCGGGCGCAGCACCGGAGCATCGACGTCGTCTTCGCCCCCGTCAGGCCGCAAGCGCCGCGCCCGCGTGGGAGTCAGGCGAATAAGCCCTTCGATCGCCTCGCGCGCGCCGAGCGCGGTCCGCGATTCGATCAGATTCGAGAGCAACAGGAAAAACGCGACCACGCCCGCGGCCTGGTAGTCGCCGACGGCCATCGCCGCGAGAATCGCGAGCGCCACCAGCTCGTCCATGTGCATTTCGCCGTGCCACAGCGCATGTAGGGCGTGCGACCAGAGCGGAATCGCCAGCAGAATCGCCCCGGCGGCCGCCAGCACATCCCGATAGAACCTGCCGTCATTCCCGCCAGCGCTAAACCACCAATGCGCGGCAAACGACGCCAGCACCAAAATGCCCCCGATTAACGTGGCGATCAGCTTGAGCGTAATGCGGCCGCTTTCAGATTTTAGATGATGATGGGCCATCCGGTTGGTATCTCCGTATTCGTTCGCGCGCTACTGCCGAGCCCGCGGCGGCTCTGATGAACGTAAGGCTTTGGAGACATAAAAGTTACGTAATTTCACGCGACAAAAGTTCACAAGCGATTCGTGCCCGCGCAAAGTTCGTCCTATACCGATACGGCAAAAGTCCCATACGGTTCGCATACAAAACCAAACAAAATCGGATTCTTTTTGACCGTACCAGTCAAGAAGGCGAACACATAACATACTGATTATAGGAACTACGACAACTGAAAGAAACATCAAAGGAATGGCACTGCCTTAGGAATCCGTAGCGCGGACCGTCAAACTCGCCGCGCGCGAATTTGACGGTCGCATTGCTTCGCGATCGGAAGCTATTTCTTGGCCGGTGCCGCACCCTTGGCCGGCGCTGCGGCCTTCGCCGCGGCGGCAGGCGCTGCGCCTGCCGCTGGGGCTGCGCCACCCGCAGCGGCCGCTTCTTCCTTAACTTTCTTCTTGCCGGCCTTGGCCTTTCGATGCGAGATTTTGGGCAGGCCCAGCGCCGAATCGTCGTCCTTCCAGCGTTCCTGCTCTTTCATGGCGGCGATGCGCTCGGCACGCGAAAGCACATTTCGATGCCGCGACAGCGACGCCTTCATCTTCAGCGATCGATCCAATGACATTGCGGTACTCCAAAGTCGCCATTGCCCTGATGTTGCGAGTCCCGGAGTCTATGCGGGATCACCCTGTTTCGCCAGCAGCCCAGCCGGTGAAAATCAAAAAACGGGAAGTCCGACAGCCTGCCGAACACCGTTTGCGGCATCCCGGCGTTTCAGCATGGAATCGAAAGCGTCGATGAGTTATAAAATAAGGCATCGGGAGCGTGGCCGACGCCGGCCGGCGATCCCAATGCAGCCTCTCGACCTGTGACGCCGCGCGTCCCGCGCAATTGCGCGATCAAGGGACGCCTAGCGTCGCCGGCCGTAAACGGTTAGATAAATCATGAGCGACGTTCTTCCTGACCTTGACCGGTGCCAGTCAGCGGTCGGTTATTCCTTTTCTGACAGAGACTTACTCGAATCGGCCCTAACTCACGCCTCGTCCGCCAATATCCGCCAGGATAGCAACGAGCGCATGGAGTTTCTCGGCGACGCCGTGCTCGGATTAGTCGTTTGTCATGAGCTTTACGAACGCCTGCCCGATTCGCTCGAAGGCGACCTGACCAAAATCAAATCCGCAGTGGTTTCGCGACGATCATGCGCAAGCGCGGCCAATCGCATCGGTCTGACACAATATCTGGTTCTCGGGCAAGGACTTGAGCCGGGCGAACAACTGCCTCAGAGCCTGGCGGCCTGCGCGATCGAGGCGATGATCGCTGCGATCTACCTCGATGGCGGTCTTGATCCGGCACGCGAGTTCATCCTGCGGGTCATGGGACCGGAGATCGACGCCGCCGTCGGATCCGACCACCAGTTCAATTTCAAGTCGCAATTGCAACAGCACGCGCAGCGACTGCTGCGAGGCACGCCGCATTACGAATTGCTGGACGAAAAAGGCCCGGACCACAGCAAGTGCTTTGAAATTGCCGTGACCATCGGGCACCGGCGGTTTCCGAGCGCGTGGGGACCCTCAAAAAAAGAAGCCGAGCAAAAGGCGGCCCGACTGGCGCTGCATGCCCTGGGCGTATTGAAGGATGAAGCCGAGGAAGAATAGCCGCCACCAGTGGTTTGCTTGGCCGCGACCTGTGATCGATTTCAAGCGGTTTTCGGCCGGCTGCGCCCACCAGGCAGTGCTCTTCCCGGTTTTTCAATGATCTGCCGAGCGGCTATCCTTCGAAAATCCGACAGGAAGGACACCATGAAACCGAATCCACTCTGCATCGCGTTTGCCTTCGCGGCCGCGTGCGCGGTCTTCGCACAAGAATCAAAAGACGTCAAACCCGACCCGGCCAAGCCGCAAGCAGGGAAGCCCAGCCTTGGCGATTCGAAGGCCGGCGATCAGGCCGAGAAAGCCGCCGGCCGCTCCAACCTGGCGAATCCGGACACCGCCAAGTCGGTGCATGAATTCACGGTGAAGGACATCGACGGCAATGACGTATCGCTCAAGAAGTATGAGGGCAAAGTGCTGCTGGTCGTGAATGTGGCCTCGGAGTGCGGGCTGACGCCGCAATATGAGCAATTACAAAAACTCCACGAGACATACAGCCCAAAGGGCCTGGTCGTACTGGGATTCCCGGCGAACAACTTTGGCGGTCAGGAGCCGGGCGGCGATGCCGAGATCAAGAAGTTCTGCTCGGACAAATACCGCGTCGGTTTTGACATGTTCTCGAAAGTGTCGGTGAAGGGCGGAGATTGTTGCGCGCTCTACAAATGGCTGACCGGCGAGCGTGCCGGCGGCAACAAATTCGCCGGCGAGATCAAATGGAATTTCACCAAATTCCTGATCGATCCCGAGGGCAAGATCATCGCTCGCTTTGAGCCGCGCACAAAACCCGACGAGAAGTCGGTGATCGAAGCGATCGAGAAAGCGCTCCCGGGATCCAAGAGCATTCGTTGATCAACGGTGCCCGGCGGGCGCTGCCTGATCGCCCGATGACCGCAAGCGTGGTTCAGTGTGCATGAATCAGCCCAGTCCGCTGCGCCGGCCCGCGAGAACTTCGCGACGGTGCTCGGCATACCACGCAACCGTGCGCTGCAAGCCGGCTTCAAACGTCGTACGCGCCGCAAAGCCAAACATCGCTTTGGCGCGCGATACATCCAGCGCGCGGCGCGGCTGCCCGTTGGGCTTTTCCGCGTTCCATACGATTCGGCCGCGATAGCCGACCGCGCGCGATACCATTTCCGCCAATTCGCGAATGACGATCTCGCGGCCGTTGCCCAGGTTGACCGGTTGGTCGCCGTCGTAGAGCCGTGCTGCGCGGACGATTCCTTCGGCCGCGTCTTCGACATAAAGGAACTCTCGCGAAGGCGAGCCGTCGCCCCACAGTTCGACTGTGGGGGCGCTGGATTCGCGCGCCTCCCAGAACTTTCGGATCATCGCGGGGATGACATGCGAGCTGTTCAGATCAAAATTGTCCCGCGGGCCGTACAGATTCACCGGCAGCAGATACACCGCGTTCAAGCCGTATTGCGCGCGGTATGACTGGCACATGACCAACAGGGCTTTCTTCGCGACTCCATATGGCGCGTTGGTTTCCTCGGGGTAGCCGTTCCAGAGATCATCTTCGCGGAAAGGCACCGGGCAGAATTTCGGATAGGCGCAAATCGTTCCGACCTGCACAAATTTCTGAACGCCGCGCTGGCGCGCGTGCTCGATCAAGTGCAGGCCCATCGCCATGTTCGCAAAGAAAAAACGCCCGGGGTTGTCGCGGTTTGCCCCGATTCCGCCGACCTCGGCAGCCAGATGGATCACAACGTCCGGCCTGGCCTCGCTATACATTTTTGATACGTCCGCTTCGCGCGTCAGATCGAATTGAGCACGGCGCGGAATCATGATGTTCTCGGCCTTCGCGCCGTCAGCGATCAAACGCTCGACGACGAACGACCCGAGAAAACCGGCGCCGCCGGTGACGCAGATTCGCAGATTAGGCAGTTGCAATTCGGGCATTCGTGCTCTCTGGGGCAATGACCGCCTGGGTCAGGCCTGTGACTCGGATTCGCCGGCTGCTTCGCCGGCTTTCTGGTGCGCGGTGATCGGGTTCGGCCAGTTCTTTACTTGCGCGATGCGATCGACGATCGCGTTGAACTCGCGCACTTTCTGGTTGTCCAGCCGCAAGCGCGTTTCGCTCGCGCCATCCGCCCGATGATACAAATCGACCCAACCCTTTGGGCTATAGTCGCGCAGCGATGTCATCGCGTCGAATGGAATCGCCTTATTGCGATACGTCATGCCGGAGTCATCCACGACAACGCGCAGCGACACGGCGTCGTACACACGATACAGCGCGTACAAGCCGAATAACGCCGGCAGAATCGCCCACATGAATTGCTGATCGATTTCCGCCTGTGGTTTGTACCACGCTTCCCACGGGGGGAGTTTTTCCGGATCGACCACGCCGCCGCGCAGCACGACTTTCGCCACGCCCTCGCGGCTGGCGTAAAACTCCGTTGTCTCACCACCTGATGTCTTTACCGCGATCGGCTTGTCGCTCTTGAGCGTCTGGCGCACCTGCTCGATGCGCGTGTACTTTTCTCGCCGCAGGGTTTCATAGTC
>JAEUIR010000079.1 GCA_016795025.1 Phycisphaerales bacterium | reverse complement strand
ACCGCGAACGCGCTGATAGGGCACTTCTCGTTCGATCAGGCGTTTTTCGAGAGTGTCGAGCGAGTCAGCGATCAGCGAGAACCGTCGTCGCATGGGGTCGGCCGGCGGAGGATCGTGACGGACTTGGAAGTACAGGCCGCACTTCGGATCGCCCGCGCCCCAACCGCCAGGAATCTGCCTCGCCGCGGGCCAGGGCAGCATGCTGAGAATTTCCGTGTAGAAGGCACGCACGCGGTCCGCGTTTTCAAACCAGATTTCGACGCGCACTTCGCGCACGCAGCTTACGCTTGGCGGTGCGGAATCGGATGGTTGGAGAATCGCCATGCAGATCAATTTTTCCAGGGGCTGATCCGCGCGGAAGCGAAGCGGCGCGAATCGCACTCGCGCCATCCCTGCGTCCTTGCGGAGCGATCCTAGTTCACTCCTTGGAAAAGTAATCGAGGCGCATCGCTTTGCGAACCGCGTCCAGCGTTTCCGCCGCCACGGCTCGAGCGCGGGCTGTTCCCTGGCGGAGGACGTTCATCACTTCACCACGGTCGGCGGCGTATGCGGCGCGTTTCGCCCGGATGGGCGCGAGCATCGTCTCCAGAACGTCGAGCAGATAGCGCTTCACTTTCACGTCGCCCAAACCGCCGCGACGGTAATGGTCTTTCATTTCCTGCACGGCGGCCGTATCCGGCGCGAACGCGTCCAAATAGGTGAACACGGGGTTTCCTTCGACCGTGCCGGGGTCTTCGACCCGAAGGTGATTCGGGTCTGTGAACATGCTCATGACCTTTGTTTTCAGCGTGTCCGCGCTCTCGCCCAGGTTAATGACGTTACCGAGCGATTTGCCCATCTTCGCGCCGCCGTCCGTGCCCGGCAGGCGTCCGATGGTGGAGACCATCGCTTCGCACTCGATCAGCACATTGCAGTTGTAGGTCCGGTTGAAGCGGCCGACGATGTCGTTCGTCAGTTCAATCATCGGCAGTTGATCTTCTCCGACGGGCACGAGATGGGCCCGAAAGGCGCTGATGTCCGCGACCTGGCTCACGGGATAGCAGAAAAATCCAAGCGGAATATCGCGCTGAAATCCGCGCTGTTGAATCTCATCCTTCACCGTCGGGTTGCGCTCCACGCGCGCCACACTGACGAGATTCATGTAATACGTCGTCAGCTCGGTCAGCTCCGGCACGTGCGATTGAATGAAGATGGTGGAGATGGCCGGATCGATTCCGCACGCGAGATAGTCGAGCGTCACCTCGGTGACGCTTTCACGCACCTTCTCAGGGTTGGCAAAATTGTCGGTCAGGGCCTGCACGTCGGCGATGATGACAAATTGCGTATAGTCGTGTTGCAGCTTCACGCGGTTGCGAAGCGAGCCGACATAATGCCCGAGATGCAGGGGGCCGGTCGGCCGGTCGCCGGTGAGGATGACTTTTTTCGCCGTCATGTGAGGTCGTCTCCGGATGAATCGCTGGTACGTTAGGTTTGCGGGCAGCCAGTTTCAAGCGGACGCCGCCCTTCGTCGCGCGAGAACGAGGTTAAATGGGAGTGCGAAAACCCATGGCGCGAAGGGCGCACCAGCCGCGCCGCGCTTCATAAAGGCCGAATAATCCCAGCAAGATCGCGATGCTGGCGATCGGCCAGCGCCAGACGCCCCAATGGTGAGCGAACGCCGCGATGACGACGCCAATAATGACCATCATGAAACCGATCACTGCGCGGAATCGACGGCCGCGCGAATCGATGTTGCACGCAGCGCCCACGATCAATCTTCCAGCACGGGGTTCCAGAACGCTTCGGACAGCGAGCGCGGAAATCGCGCCTTGTCGGCCGGCACCGTCGGAATTCGAACCGCCAGCTCCGGATGTTGCATGCACTCGGTGATGAACGCGGATGTTTCGGCCAGCATGCGGGCGCGCATCACATCCCAGTCTGTCGTGGATTTCCGGAAAATGCGTCGAATGTCCATCGAACCCGGTCCGGTCACGATTTGTTATGCGCGACTCGCGAGCCGCTTTCGCGTCGCTGGCGCGGGTTGTCAGCGCCATCCGCTAATTGTACCACTCACCGTGCAATCCGCTGCAACTCGATAGCTACGGCTGTAGCCGAGTGATCCGCCACGATTCGGCCTCACGTTCGTAAACGATCCGATCATGCAGTCGGCTCTCGCGCCCCTGCCAAAACTCGATCCGCGACGGCCATACGCGATAGCCGCCCCACGTATCGGGCCGCGGCACTTTTTGATTCGCGTGACGCGCGACGAGCGCGAGCGTCCGCTGCTCCAACTCCTCGCGCCGCGCGATCGGATGGCTCTGCCGCGAAGCGGCCGCGCCGATCTGGGAGTACCACGGCCGCGAGTGAAAATATTCATCGCTCTCTTCGGTCGTGGTGCGCTCGATCGTCCCCTCGATGCGCACCTGTCGTTCCAGCGCTCCCCACCAAATGCAGAGGGCCGCGCGGGGATTCGCCTCCAGCTCCGCCGCCTTGCGGCTCTCATAGTTCGTGAAAAACCGAAAGCCGCGCTCGTCAAACCCCTTGAGGAGCACCATTCGCACGCTCGGAACACCTTCGCGCGTGGCCGTCGCCAGCGACATCGCGTTCGGTTCGATCATTCCATCGACGCTTAGCGCTTCGTCCAGCCACTTCTGGAATTGCCGCAATGGGTCTGCGTCGCAGTCGCTTTCATTCAGCGGCCGCCGCGAATAATCGCGTCTCAGGGCGGATAGGTCTGTTGTCATACGGGCATTTTACCCGCCGCCCCTCACTTTTCGTGCTCGTGCGTGATTCCAATCTCGCACGCACACGAGCGGGATTCCTATCCCGCGTCCGCGCACCGGGGAGTGCGGGCATCCTGCCCGCAAACAACGAGCGCCGGCGGTTAGTTGTGCAGGGTATCCGCGTCGCGATAGCGCGGAATCAGGGTTGCCGCCGCCTGCTCGACCGGCACACAGTACCGGGCTATTCACGAAGCCCCCGTGGTTCCACGCCAACTTTTGGCTAGCCGCAATGAGCGGGACGGCCGTGGATTGCCCGCCCTGATGCGCGCATTCGACGAAGACGGGATGTCGCCGACAGCATGCCGTTATCATGTTGCGCGGCGAATCCGCCGGCGACGGGCGCCTGGCGCGAAGCGCAATGCCGTTGTTCGATGTGCCGCGAGAACGCCCGCTCCCGGCCTTCGCTTTTCAACTCGCGGACAAACTTGATTGATCGCGGTCGAATCGCGAATTCGGTCGCGGAGCTTGGAGAGGCAAACGAGCCAACATGCAATTCGAAGTCGTCTTTGTCCTCACCATTCTCGCCGTTGCCGTGATCGTGGTCGTCGTATGGTTGCGCCGGGGGCGAAAATCCGCGGTGATGCCCTATCGCGAAGCACGTCGCACGATCATCGACTCTATGACGGGCTTCGCCGTGCCGCGATCCGCGCCGCCCGCGAGACCAGTTGGTTTGGACAAGCGACTACCGGCGGACAAGCTGCGAGAATTCCAGGCCTTGTGGCCACCTACGAAGGACAATTGGGGGACGTACTTTGACGCGTTCTATCTGGTCATCGAGAGCATCCGCGACGAGCTTGCCTTGATCGACCCGGAGCAGGATTGGTACGAGTTGCTTTCGGATGCCCGCCGTTTTGTGCTCGTCGCTTATGGTCTTGAATCCGAAGTGAATAACGGAGGATTCGATCAGTTCTTTCTGAACTGCGCCGGCGACGGCGCGTACGCCGCGCCCGGCGCTTTGCGTGCTCTGGGAGCGATGGCTGCCGCAAGCCTCGCCGAGCGCGCCAACACACAGTTCCCTGCCGGTCCGCCACGCGATCGCACGCAGCGTCTAGCGCAAATGGACAACCTGCCGGCCGCCGCCGGCGAGGCTTGGAGTGCGCTGGACAGCGAGTTTTACGCCCTCGACATTCCATTCGGCGGCATCGCGGCCCACCTCGGCGGGCGATTTATTCTCGATAACCCGAACGAATTCTACCAACCGGACTAACAGCGGCGGCTTTGGCGGCCGAGCATTCGCGCGACAGCCCGGATCAATCGGCGGCCGTCTGGCGTCTAATTTGCCTCAATGCTTGCCGTTTCCGCGCCGACCTCTGCGTGCTCGCGAATCGTGCAAGACTTCGACAGCGGCGATGTGCGGATACGGCACGTAAACAGATCGATCTGAACGAGGAAACGCGATGAACAGGCGGCTCTTCAGCATCACGGCGAGCCGGCTGTCCGCCACATCATAATGATCCCCGCTCGACAGCCGCACTCGAAACGGCACGAACGGATCGCTTTCAAGCAAGTCGCGTATTTCCTCTGAAGCCATGAAAGAATGATAGTCCGGTCAGGCGGCCCGCCCAAACCCGCAACGCAAATCGGGCCGCGAGCGATCATCGCCCGCGGCCCGATTCTAGAAAATCATGCCTTTCCCCGAATCCTAGAATCCGGAGATTCAATAGGCCGCCTATCGCCTGCGCAGCGCCAACGCACCGAGCGCCACCAGCACCAGCGACGCCGGCTCCGGAACGAACGCCAGGCTCGACCACGTGCCGTCATAGTCCGGATTGTTGCCCAGCGGGCCGATCGTCACAAAGCCATCGCCCACCACTTCCTGAAGCGAATTCGTCAGACGGTTCAATGTGAACACCCGGCCCGTGTCGCCGATTGCAATGTCGCCAGTGTCGAGATTGCGCACCAGGTTCGGCCGAATGTTCGTCACCGAATATCCCGCCCCAAACGGATCGTTCAGCCGGCCGAGACGGAAACCCTCGCCGTCGAAGAAGTGATTGAAATCCTCAACCCACATCTCGTTGGTCGTCGGGTTCCAGGCCAGGCCGTCGATGTCATCGCGAATGCCGGGCAGCGAAAAAACGCTCGACGCCGTCACGGTACCATTATTCGTGAGCTTCGCCACCCGCTTGTTCAGGAATTGATTCGGATTCGGATCCGGCGCCCACGACACCCACACTTCGTTTGCGGGTTGTACTCAATACCCTGCACATTCGTGCCCGCGCCGACGCCCATGCCGGAAATCGGGAAGCTGCCTACCAGGCCGGTTGTCAGGTTGTAGCGAAGCAGGTGGCCGTTGTTGTACGTATTCACATCGCCGTTTGACGTAAGGATCCAAAGCTCGTTTGCTGTTGGAACGAACGTCATCGGCGCGAGACCTTCCTGCCCGACGCCGGCGTTGAATGTGGCAAAGGGCGTCGCCGCGCCCGTGTTCGTGTTGACGTCGAACAGCGTGATCTCATCGCTGGCGTCGCCGCCGCGTCCACCGGCCGCGATCAGACGCTGCGCCGAAGCGGTTGTCGCAACCGCGCTAAGCGCGGCCAGCGAAACAATGGAATATCCAAGAAAATGAAAGCGCATTCTGAAACTCCTTAGTGCGTTAAACCCAGATCATCTCTGGGGCCCGAGTGATGGGAAGCCTCTTTCCTCCATCGCGCGGGCGGGGGAATGTCGGAGCACGCCGCGCGGGACTTCACCGCCAATTCGCGATTATAGGCCAACAAACTTCGCAAGCCAATAGCATTTCATCCGCCGATTGATTACGCCTCGCGACTGACCCCGGATTCCAACACGACTATAATTCGCCCCATGAGCATGAAAAAATCCACGGTGGCGATCCTGAAAACCAGCCCGGCGACCGTGCTTCGCGATTATCACGAACTGATGAACCTGGCCGGCTATCAGGATGTAGTGGCCAAGGACGCGGACACAGCGTTGAAAATCAACATCTCCTGGCACTTTTTCTTCCCTGGCAGCTCGACTACGCCCTGGCAATTGGATGGCGTGATTCGGGCGATGCAGCGCGACGGATACAAACGGGAACTGGTTCACGGCTGCCACAACCGCACCGTAGTCATCGACGCGCATCTCGGAGAGCGGGAAAATAAGCACCTTAACGTCATACAACAGCACGGGTTACGGAACATTCATCTCTATGAAGGCGAAGACTGGGTTCGCATCGGCGACGCGGTTGGCGACCTGACCAAAAAATTTCTGTGTTTGAACGAAGTTTATCCGGACGGCTTCTTGATTCCGCGGCGTTTTATTGGTGAAAACATAATACATCTGCCAACGATCAAGACACATGTTTTCACAACGACCACTGGAGCGATGAAGAATGCGTTCGGCGGTTTGTTGAACGAGCGACGTCACTGGACCCACCCCGTGATTCATGAAACGCTCGTGGATTTGCTGATGATTCAGAAGAAGATACATCGCGGCGTGTTCGCGGTGATGGACGGCACGTTTGCAGGTGATGGGCCCGGGCCGCGCTGCATGTTGCCACACGTCAAGAACGTGATTCTCGCGAGCAGCGATCAGGTCGCGATCGACGCGGTGGCGGCGAAGCTGATGGGCATGGACCCACTGTCCATCAAGTTCATTCGCCTGGCGCACGAACTGGGTCTGGGCTGCGGCGATCCGCGGCAGATTGATATCGTGGGGGACCAAGCCGCCGTGGCTGAAAATTGGCGTTTTGACGGCCCATTTAAGAAGATGACCTTCGCCAGCCGCATGCAGCACTATATCTACTGGGGTTGGCTGAAAAAGCCGGTCGAATGGTCGCTGAAGACGATTCTGGCACCGTGGGCGTACATCGCCAGCGTGCTCTATCACGACAGCTTCTGGTATCCGGTGCGCGGCAAGCACATGATGCGTGTGGCGCTGGAGAGCGAATGGGGCCGACTATTTCGGAATTGGGAGCAAGTCGCGCCTCTGGCAACCGAATTGGGATACCCCTCGGTCGGCTCGGAGGGGGCCAAGCTGACTCGAACCGGTTTCCGAGCATTCTTGCAGTCGATTGGGATCCTGGGAACGTGCATCAAAGAAGCGCCGGAATTCGGTAGATCCCGCAGAAAAGTCGTCGGTCGTGCGGATTAAGCACGGACCGATTTGCGGTTTCACGTGAAACGCCCGTACCGTCGGTCGGGATTGTATGATGTTTCACGTGAACCGTCGCAACACTCCATCGCCCAGTTGACTTTCGTCACACCCGCATTAGTCTGGTTTAACTGCACGGAGGCAATCCAGATGTCCAAACCAGCGAATCGTCTTGGCAGAGGCCTTAGCGCGCTCCTGGGCCCGAAACCCGCCTCGCCTCGCCTGTCTTCCAGCGTTCCCGAGCCGTCGGTCCCTCCGATTGTCGGCACCGCCGCCCGGCAATCCGCCCCCGCCACAGGCTCTGATGCCCCGGACCGAGAGATTCGCCAAATCGATCCTGCGCGCATCAAGCCCAATCCCCATCAGCCGCGACAGGCGTTTCCAGAGGCATCGCTCGCCGAATTGGCCGCCTCAATCCGTGAAAACGGCGTGATTCAACCCATTCTGGTTCGCCCGGCCGCAGCTGGCGAATTCGAACTGGTTGCCGGCGAACGCCGACTTCGCGCCGCCATTCAAGCGGGCCTTGTTGCGATTCCCGCCATCATTCGCGAGATCACCGATCGCGAATCGGTCGAGCTGGCCATCATCGAAAACGTGCAACGCGAAGACCTGGGACCACTGGACCGGGCGGCAGCCTATGAGCAGTATGTCGCAACATTCCAATGCAGCGTCGATGAATTGGCGAAGCGGCTCGGAGAGAGCCGCGCCAGCGTGGCCAATTATATTCGACTGCTCCGATTACCGGCGGAGGTGCGGGACGCGATCCATCGCGGAGACCTTGGCATGGGCCAGGCCCGCGCCGTCGCGGGAGTGGGTGACCCGACCAAACAACGCGCGCTCGCGCAGCTCGCGATTCGCCGCAATCTGTCCGTGCGCCAGGTCGAAGCGCTCGCGAAAGATGAGCGCTTTCTTTCGCCGCCGCCGACAGCGACTACCGCCCAGCGGCCGGACGATCGTCAGGCCACCAACATCGAACAATCGCTCAGTCGGGTGATCGGGATGCCGGTGCGATTGATGCTCGGCAAAAAGAAGAACAGCGGGCGACTGGTGATCGAGTTTCGTACACTGGAGGAATTCGATCGTTTATCGGAACGGCTGGCGGGGTCCGCAGCGCTGGACTGAAGCTTCGTCTTGGTTTTCTATGAATCCTAGAACGGCCCGCCGCGTAGAATTCCGCCGACGAGAATCGCCTGGAGGGCGACCCATGGCCGCGCGGACCGTTCTGCATCGCTCTCGAAAATTCACGCTGGAACGAATCGAGCCACCCGCCGGCAGGGGCCACGCGCACGATGTGGTCGTGCATCCCGGGGCGGCCGTCATTTTGCCGCTCCTCGATGCCGACACGGCTGTCCTCACGCATAATCGGCGTATCGCCGTGGGGCGCGAGCTGCTGGAGCTGCCCGCCGGCACGCTGGAACCGCCCGAACCGCCGATCGAGTGTGCCCGGCGCGAACTAGCCGAGGAAACCGGCTATCGCGCGGGGCATCTCAAACCGCTATGCAAGTTCTACTCCGCGCCGGGATTCTGCAATGAGTTGTTGCACGCGTTCGTCGCGACGGAGCTAACCGCCGGAGAGCAATCGCTCGATGAGAGCGAAGAGATCAAAATTCAGCCGATGAAATGGCCGGACGCGTTGGCGGCGATTGCAGATGGCCGCATCGTCGACGCCAAGACAATCGCGGCGATTTTGTACTATGATCGATTCAGGCGCTGAATGGCGCGATGGGCGGCGCGATTTTGAACCGCGTGGGTTCACCGCGTTCCGGATGCCAGCCAGGCCATGAGGACTTGAATGGACTTCCTGGGCACGTCATTTCCGCTGTTTCGATTTGCCGGAATCACGGTGCGCATCCATATTCTCTTCATTCTTTATGTCGCGTTTCGCCTGTTCGGGGCCCGCGGCAATTTTGAGTGGGAGCTGATCTCGATCACGATGTTGTTCGGAATCGTGCTGCTACACGAATTCGGCCATTGCTTCGGCGCGCGATCGGTCGGCGGCGACGCAGAGAACATTCTCCTTTGGCCGCTGGGCGGGCTGGCCTTTGCGGATGCGCCGATGCGTCCGTGGCCTCAGTTTGTCACGGTCGCGTGCGGCCCGTTGGTAAACGTCGTGTTCTTCGTGGCGTCCGCGGCGATCCTGATTGTTTCCACGGGGCAGTGGGGCGTGGTTTCGTGGAATCCGCTGGGGGATTGGGGCGTTAACACAGCCTATCTCAGCGCGCGCTGGCAGCTTTGGGTCGGCATCTTCTTCAACATGAACTACTTGTTGTTCATTTTCAATATGCTGCCGTTCTTTCCGATGGACGGCGGCCAGTTGTTTCGTACGCTCATCTGGCCTTTCCTCGGCCTGCGCCGCGCGACGTTTCACGCAGCGATGCTGGGGCTGATCGGCGCGGCCCTGTTCGCGGTGTGGGGTTTGACGCGCGGACAGACGACACTTGTATTGTTCGCGATTTTCGGCGGCATGTCGTGCTGGCAGCACTTGCAGAATGCGCGCTACGGCCAGATCGCGGAAGAGTTTGCATCGGTGGATCCGGTGTTGCGCCACAAGCGGACGCGCGGCTTCTGGTCGCGATTGTTCGGCAAGAGCGGCGCGGCGAGCCGCGTAGGCCCGTTGGAAAATCCAAACCCGGGCGGCTGGCAACGGCGCCTCGATGACGAGCGCCGCCTGGACGATGAAGTGGATCGAATTCTCAAGAAAGTGTCGGAGCAAGGCGTGCAGAGTTTGTCATACGTCGAGCGTCAGACGCTGGAACGCGCGAGGCAGGAGCAGTTGCGCAGAGATCATTGATGGGAGGGGTTGGATTGCTCCATCCCGCCTGCCAGGCATCATGACCACCCGAACAGGAATTGATACATCGGGAGTTTTGTGTTCGCTCCCGGTTGGCGTCATGCATTGAGTTCGCTTACGCGGGGGACCGCGAAAGGATTCCACCCTTGTTAGGAACGACGGCCCTTGTGGCGCAGCGTCGTCGCCGTCGCTCCGTCGCGCGCCGACCGTTCGTACGTCGCGAAGCGGGCTACAACAGCTTCGCCACATCCTGAATCGTCACGACCACGACCATCAGCAAGATCACGGCCAGACCGACGATCGTGCTAATCATCTGCGTCTTGAGGCTCAGCGGCTTGCCTTTGATTTTTTCGATCAGCAGAAACATGATCAATCCACCGTCCATAATGGGGATGGGCAACAGATTGAATACCGCCAGGTTGGCCGACAAAAACGCCAGAAAGAAAAGCAGATCGCTGAATCCCGTGCGGGCGATTTCCATTGCCATGCCAATGATACCGACGGGGCCGGAGACGTTTTCCGTCATCGCCGAGCCGCTCTTGGCGGATTGCTTCATCGAGTAAAGCACCGTCACCACCACGTCGTACGTGACCTCGACGCCCATGTACATGGCCTTGAACGGATTGCCGTTGGCGGTGAGCGGCTCTTTGCGCGATTGAAAGGCGATCGGCGAGCCAAACTCGATGCGCAACTGCCACGGGTCGATGTTGTCATCGCGGACGGCAAATTCGCCGGTGCGGACGTCCTGCGCGAGCGGATCGGGTTGATAGCGCACGACAACTGTTTTTCCGACGCGCTCGGCCAGCAGGCGGCGCACGACGTCAGGCGACGGCAGTTGATCCTCGCGCTTCTGGTCGCGCTTGATCGATTTTTCTCCGTCGATGGAGAGGATTCGCGCCGCGCGCGGCAGGCCAAGCTCGTTCACAATACTGCTCGGCACGCGCAAGGACGCCGTCGCGTCCTGCTCGCCCACGCGATACGTGACGCGCACCACACGCCCGGCGGCAGCTTCAAAAACGCGGATGACATCGAACCAGTCGGCGACCGGTTGGCCATCAACCGCGATGATGAGCGCGCCGCGGGGCAGCTTCATTTCCGCGGCCGGTGTGTCGGGCAACGTATCGGCGATGATGGGGCGTCCGGTCTCGGGCAAAACCATGATCGCGCCGACCTTGGCGGGCGAGGAGCCAAACATCGGGCGTTTCGGCGTGACGTCGATGTCCACTCGCTGCCCGGCGCGATCGACGCTGACACGCAGCTTTCGGTTCGCAAATTCCTGGTTGACAGCCACCACTTCGGCAAAACGCGGGTTTGCGATCGGCCCCCAGGCTGCGATCACGTCGCCAGGCCTGATGCCGGCTCGGTCGGCCGGGTCATTCTCGTTTACAAAAGTTACGACGCGCCGCGGCAGCAGGCCCAACACGTGGCGATAGGAAATGACGGCGTCAGGCTTGAGATCCTGCGGCTGCGAGGCAGGCGAGATGAGGATGGTTGGCGCCAGCGCATATTCAACGGGGGCCCCTCCGAGGGCGGGTTGAATGCGCAACCTGACCGGTCGCCCGGCGGACATCGCAAAAGTGCGATCAATTTGCGCGCCGTCGGTGACTTCGGCGTCGTTGACGTGCGTGACGCGGTCATCCGGCTGCGGCAGATTCGCTTCGCCATCAAGTTTGCCGGTGCGATCGACGATGGTCGATCGCGCCGGAAAGACGCCGATCGAACGATCTTTCGTGCCGGCTTCGATCTGAACGACCAGTTCCTGATCCAGAATTTGTCCGTCGCGCTTCACGCGCAGCCGAAGCGCGTCGTCAGCCAGAATGGGCGCGATCAGCAACTCGTTGAATGTATCCGTTGAGTTACCGTCGATCGCGATGATGCGGTCGCCCGGCAGAAGCCCCGCGCGTGAGGCCGGGCTGTCCGGTTCGACGCCGCCGACGATCGGCGGGGTGGCTTTGGTGCCGACGAGAAAAACGCACATCAACAGCAGCGCGGCGAAAAGCAAGTTGAAAACGACCCCGGCGCTGGCGACGATCAGGCGCTGGCCCACCGGACGGCTCGGGAAAGCCCGCGGGTCGTTGCCGAGTTTCATTTCGCCGGTTTTTTCATCGACGAGAATGTCGTCCTCGCCAAGCATTTTCACATATCCGCCCAGCGGCAGCGCCCGAAAGCAGTAGTCGGTTTCGCCGAAATTTCTTTCGACCAGCTCTGATGCGGAGTAGTTCGGACGCGCGCCAAACGTCAGTCCCTCGCCGCGTCGCCAGCCGAGCATGCGCGGGCCGAACCCGACGGCGAATCGATCGACGCGAATGCCAACCCACTTCGCCGCCAGAAAGTGCCCCATCTCATGCACGAAAATAATGAACGAAAACCCGATGATTACCTTCGCGGCCGTCCAGATTGTCTCGGCCCAGGCCAAAGCCGTTTCAGTGATGGCCAGCAAACCGGGATTCATCAACGACCATTCCGCCACGAAGCCACCTCATTCCGCGCCCACGTATCGCGCTGCATTAGCTCATCCAGCGATGGCTGCGCGATCCACGCATGCCGCGACAACACATCTTCCACCATATGCACGATATCGCAAAACCGGCAGTCGCCGCCGCGAAATCGCTCCACCGCCGTTTCGTTCGCGGCGTTCAGCACCGCGCCGCACGTTCCGCCGCGCCGCACCGCCTCATAGCCGAGCCTTAGCGCCGGAAACCGCTCAAAATCCGGCGGTTCAAAACGCAACAGGCAGCCCTCTGACCATTGCAGCCGCGGCGCAATGGAAGGGAGCCGCCGCGGAAACGTCAGTGCAAACTGTATCGGCAAGCGCATGTCGGGTGTGCCGAGCTGCGCCAGCGTCGAGCCGTCGCGGAACTCGACCATCGAGTGCACGATCGATTCGGGATGCACCAGCACGCCGATCTGATCGGCCGCCAGATCGAACAACCAATGCGCCTCGATGATTTCCAGCGCCTTGTTCATCATTGTGGCGCTGTCGATCGTGATCTTCGGCCCCATCGACCATGTCGGATGACGCATGGCCTGTTCGAGTGTGGCCTCGCGCATTTCCGCGGCGCTGGCGGTTCGAAACGGCCCGCCGGAGGCCGTGAGATAAATCCGCGCGACCTCGTCTCGCCGTCCGCCGGCCATGGCCTGAAAGACGGCCGAATGCTCGCTGTCCACGGGCAGCAGGGCGCCGCCGCGCTGCCGAGCCAGCGGCACGATCAGCGAGCCGGCGACGACCAGCGACTCTTTGTTCGCGAGTCCGACATCCAGTCCCAGGTCCACGGCTCGCAGCGTCGCGGGCAGGCCGGCCGCCCCGACGATCGCGGACAATACAAAATTCGCGTCCGCACGCTCGACCAACTCCACCAGCCCGCGCGCCCCGCGATACACGCGCGTTCCGGGCGGGCAGGCGCGCTCCAGCTCATCCGCGAAGCGCTCGTCGGCGATTGCAACGTCGCGAACTCGGTGCTCCGCGGCCTGTCGCGCGAGCAGTTGCCAGTTGCTGCCGGCAGCCAGCCCGACCACGCAAAGTTCATCGGCGTGTTCAGCGACGACATCGAGCGTGGATGTGCCGATGGAGCCTGTGGAGCCGAGCAGAACGAGGCGTTTGATCATAAGGCGATGAATGATAGCCGCAACGCGGGCTGATGAAATGAACCGCCCCGTCGGTTGTATTCCGGCGGGGCGGGTTCTTTCTTTCGTGAATTCGAGACGACGGTCAGTTACTGCTGCAATCAAGCGCGGTAACGAGTCGGAATCAACAGAGCGAGCATCGCCAGCAAGGCAAAGGCAGACGGCTCCGGCACGCGGCCGTATTGCACATGATCGACTTCCCAATCGGTGCTTTCCGGCATGCGGGCTTCGATGGCCGAGATGCCGCCCGCGTGGACGATGGCGAAGACGCGGTCTTCCGCCGTTTCGCCGGTAATGAACCCGTCGCCGAGAATGAACGGTCCATGCGCGCCGAGCGACGTGCCGCCTGCGTCAAACGCCTCGAAGATGACCGGCGAGAATCCGAAATTCTCGCCAGTGACAAGACCCACATCAGTCCAGGCCAGGCCCGCGTGCGTGGGCAACCCGCCGAGCGCGGCGCTGTCGAACGTGAAGCGCAGCACATGCGAGTCGTCGGAATAATACGAATGGCCGTTGTTGCCGCTACCGTCGATCAGTCCGTCGTCGGCATCCACGGAATCGATCTGAACGCCCGGATCATTTACAAAACCCGCATTCGCCGCCAATCCCGGCGAATTCAATCCGTCCTCGAAATCTTCGAGGTAAAAGTAGTCGGCGAAGGTTGTTCCAGCCAAGGGGCTATCGGCGAAGCTCAGATACGGCGATGGGCCGGAATACTGCGCGAACGAATATTCCGCGGCGAAGATGCTCAGCAGAAAGAAAGACGCAATGGTTCGAATGCGCATGGTGTTCGACCTCCTGTCATGACGAAGCGCTGCGCCGCTCCACGGCGGCGAGCGACGATAAATTTGTACGAGAATTCGGCCGAAGGGAATCGCGCAGCGCCCAGTTGCGCCCGGCGATTCGGCCGAATTATTAGCGCATCCTCAGCATAGGACTTGGCCGCGACCGAAGGCAAATCGAATTGCTATCTGAACCGCGCACGAAAATCGAATTCAACGCCGTAACCGGTATTGGCTCAACCGCCGGCCAGCAGCTCAACAAACGGGTCGATGTCAAAGTTGTTCACCGCCCCATCGAGATTGGCGTCGGCGTTCAGCAGGTTGCAATCGGGATAGTTGTCGTAGTAGTTCGGGCCGCCGACCAGCGCGGCCACGAACGCATTGATGTCGAAATTGTTCACATTGCCGTCGCAATTCACGTCGCCGGTGGCTACGGGCCTGATCGCGATCGCGTATTTGTTGGAGAGATACCCGACAACGCTCGCGCGTTCCGCGGCGGTTAGGGCGCGGTTGTAAACAAGAATCTCGGCGACATCGCCGGTCAACGTGTTGCCAAAGATGTCGTTGCCGACCCATAGGCGGTGCGTTTCGTTGATTTCCGGTGTGTCGGCACTGGGCGATCTTCCCAACCCCGCGCCGTCCACCAGGCAATCAGCAATAGTCGTGCCGTCGCGAACAAACTCCACAATGTGATATTGGTCATCCCATCCCGGAGGTTGTTGCCATGAACCGCCGCTCGGGTCGCCATGTTGGAAAGCCAGAATATTCTGCCACGTTGCGTGCATGAGCAACCGATTGTTCCCGCTGCCCCAGGCGAATGTGGTGTTCTGGGGATCGCTCGCCAGTTGCTTTTGAACCAGATACGCCGTCGCCGCGCTGGTTGTCATCAGCGTCGATCCAAGCACATTGTCACGGAATAACCACTGAGCGCCATTGAATCGCACGGCGGGCTGGCTGTTCAGCGCGGACGCGACGTACGTCGGCTGTTGGCTGGTATTGGGTTGCGACACGTCGTGTGCCGCCCCCGACGAATCCGGCCAGGCTGCGACCGCGTCACCATTGCTCAGACCGGTGAGCGCGTCAGCGCGGAACGCCGCCGTAAGTCCGTCGGTCACGGGTTGCGCGGTCGCGCTCGTGCCCATCAGGCCACCACATATGACGACCGGCACAAACACTGTCGATTTGAGACTCATGCGAACACCCTCGTTTCCTTCGCGCTGCGGAATTGCTGCAAAGACGTGCGCATAGCGCTTTCGGCGCGCTGACACGTTCCTGCCCACACCCCGTTTCCAAACGATATGGTGGCGGCTTGGGCAGAATCAATCGGTCCGAAAAAACGCGGCCGCTCCAGAGCGTGCGATGCGGTTTTTATCAAGAATCCCAGCGGAATTTTTTGCCGCCCCCACTGGCGCGGCCGCGCTCGAACAAGGCCGGCATGGCCGCTGAGCTTTTTGCTGATTCGTGCGTTTCGTCCAACATTCGACGCCGCGCCGCGCGGGTGGTACGCTTGCGGTTTCAAATTCGGCAGCGCGCGATGCGCGCGATGACAGTCAACCTGGAGACGCTCGAAATGCTTTCGCGCTTTGGTCAACGTTCATTCGCGGTGCTCTTGCTGGCGCTGCCCGTTGTGTGGCTTTCGACCGGCTGTGCCCCGCAAAAGGCCGGCCAGTTCGCGTATCGGCAGGTTGAGCTCGACAACGGCCTGAAAGTGATCACACTCGAAGACCATTCCTGCCCGGTTGTGGCGGTGCACCTGTGGTACCACGTCGGCTCGAAGGATGAAAACCCGGAACGACAGGGCTTCGCGCACATGTTCGAGCACATGATGTTCCGCGGCACCGACAAACTCGGGCCGACGGATCATTTCGATCTCATCCGCCAGACCGGCGGAAATTGCAACGCATACACCACGTTTGATCAGACGGTGTATGTGCAGACACTTCCGGCCAATCAGTTGGAGCTCGCACTGTGGCTTGAATCCGAGCGCATGTCGTTTCTGAAGATCGATCAGACGTCGTTTGACACCGAGCGAAAAGTCGTCGAGGAAGAGCGGCGGCTGGGCGTGAATCGGCCTTACGGCACGGTGCTTGAGAAAGTGCTGGCCGAAGTATTTCAGGTTCATCCGTACCGTTGGTCGACAATCGGCAACATCGGGCATTTGCGCGCTTCGAGCGTGGCGGAGCTGCGCGACTTCTGGACGCGCTATTACGTTCCAAACAACGCGACGCTCGTGATCGTAGGCGATGTAAAACATAACGAGGCGCAAGCTCTCGCCCGGAAATGCTTCGGCTGGATCCCGCGCTATCCCGATCCACAGCGCATCACAACAGTGGAGCCGCCGATCAGCAGCCCGAAGAAACTCGTGTTGAAAGAAGAAAACACGCCGGCGCCCGTGTGTGGAATCATGTTCCGCACCGTCCCGGTTTCGCATGACGACACCTACGCGCTGCAAATGCTGGCGATGATCGTCGGCGGCGGCGAGAGCAGCCGCGTGTATCGCGACCTCGTCGCGGAAAAGCAAACCGCGGTGATGGCCGGCGCGGCCGCGTTCAGCATCGAGCAGGCCGGCTTCTTCGCGGTCGGCGCAGTGATGACGCCGTGGGGCGGAAAGCTTGACGCCGCCCAGCAGTCGCTTGAGCAACACCTCGAACGCATCCGCAACGAGTGCGTCACTGAGGCTGAGTTGACCAAAGCGCGCAATCAGATGCTGTCGGGCCTGGTCACAGAGAATCTCACGGTGGTCAGCAAGGCGTCGGTGCTCGGTGCGGCGGCCGTGCTTGAGGGCGATGTGTCGCGCGTGAATCGGCGAATCGATCGCATTCGCGCGGTGACCCCGGCCGACCTGCAGCGCGTCGCGCGCGAGTATCTCAAGCCGGAGCGATCCTATGTCGTGCGGATCGAGTCGAATCTACTCGGCTCGATTTTCGGCAAGAAGAAAAACACCGAGGAAGACGCGCCGATCACCGCGACGGCCGAGACAAATCCGCCGCCGCCCGGCCGCGCGGGGCTGACGCGGCCGGCCAATCGCGCCGCAGTCGCGCCGCTCAAGCCGCAATTGCCAGTCGATCCGACACCGAAATTCGTCTCGCGCACGCTGCCGAACGGCATTAAAGTCATGGTCGTCGAGAACCACGAGATTCCCTATGTTTCCGCGTCGCTGAACCTGCGCTATGGCGCGTTCGCCGAGGCGAAGACGGGCGCGGCGTCGATGGCTTGCGGAATGTTGACCAAGGGAACGTCAACGCACACCGACGCGCAGCTATCGGAAGAACTGGAGATGTACGCGATTTCGCTCGGCGCGAGCGCCGACGCGGATGACGCAAGCGTGAACCTGAGTTGCGTGTCCGATCAGGTCGATCGCGGCATGAAGCTCATGGGCGGTATCGTTCGCACGCCCACGTTTCCCGATGACGAATTCGAGAAGCTTCGCAAGCAGGTGCGCACCGGCCTTGCGATCTCGTCAGTCGAGCCGGGCTACGTCGCCGATCGCGAATTGCGCCGCCGGTTATATGGCGATGCGCATCCCTACTCCCGCACGGGCACGGGCGAGCTCGCGGATGTGGACGCGCTGAGCGTCGCCGACGCCCGCGACTGGTGGAAGAAGCACGCTCGGCCGGACGCAGCCGTGCTGATCTTTGCCGGCGACATCGCGCCGAGCCGCGCGTATGCGTTGGCTGAAGCGACGTTCGGCGATTGGAAGGCCGAAGGCCCGCTTCCTCCGGTGAATGTCGCGCCGATTCCCGCCGCCCAGGCGACGCATATTTACCTGGTGGATAAGGCCGGCTCGCAATCTCAGATTCGCCTGGCTGCGCCGGGCATGATGCGTTCGCATCCGGGTTATTTCACATCGCGGATGGTGAGCGACTATTTCGGCGGCGCGTTCAGCAGCCGGCTGAATGAGACGATTCGCGTGAAGAAGGGGCTGACATACGGCGCGAGCGGCGGCTTTTCGGCGGCGCGGTTCGGCGGGTCGTTCCGCGTAAGCACATTCAGCAAGACCGAGGGGGTCGCGGATGCGGTGCAGACGTCGCTGGATGAGATTCAGCGGTTGCGAAACGAAGCGCCAAGCGACAAAGAGCTGGCGAAGGCGCGGGATTATTTCCTGGGCAGCTTTGCCGGCCAGCGCGAGACGCCGCAGGCGGTGGCGGGCGATCTATGGCTCATCGAGTCGGAAAATCTCCCGGCCGATTATCTGAAGCAGTTGATGGACGGAGTTTCCGCGGCGACGCCTGAGAAATGCGTGCAACTCGCACG
>JAEUIR010000078.1 GCA_016795025.1 Phycisphaerales bacterium | reverse complement strand
TGACATCAGCCCGCGCAGCATCGAGCGCTGATTCAGCAGCACGATCAGCTCGACGATGAGGAGCGCGCCGCCCAGCACGCCTAGAAACGTCCACATACCCAGTCCTCCGTCCCGTCGCGCAAGCGTTCGGACCGCGGCCCAGAGCTCACTGTGATTGAGCCGCCAGTACCCGCTCGCAATCGTTCGCCTGAATTGCGATCTTTTCCGCAAGCTCCATGTTACCCGAAGCGCGATGCACTTCGGACTTCTGCCGCAGTGCAGCCGCTTCCAGGCGTGCGTTGCCGAACTTTCCGGCCAGCGCGATCCGCTTTTCGACGCCGCGCAGGGCTTCCGCGAAATCGCCGAGGCGCGTATTGAGATCGACCATGTATTCGTGCGCCCGCATCAGGCCATTCCAGAATGTCGCGTCTTCGAACACGCTCAACGCGATCGCCAACTCGTGCTTGGCTTCAGCATAGCGGGCTTCCAGCGTCGCAGCGCGTCCCAGGTGCAGGTGCGTCAGCCCGACATTCGTGCGATCGCCGATTTCTTCAGCCAGCGCAAGAGCTTCCGCATAGAACTCACGCGCCTCGCTGAAGCGGCCTTCCTCCACCAAAACATTTCCAAGGCCGTTGTACGGCGCGATCAGCGCGCCCAGCGCGCCGAATCTTCGGTGGATCTCAATGGCCGTTCGAAAAGCAACTTCGGCTTCCTGGCCGCGCTCAAGGCGAAACTGCGCGAATCCGAGATTGTTGGAGATGAACGCTAGCTCGGCCGTCATCGAAAGCTCTTCGGCGATGCGCGCTGCGGAAAGCTGCAAGCGCACCGATGTCTCGTAGTCACCGCGAAAGTAATGCATCACTCCAAGGTTGGCGTGCGATTCGACCAGCAAGCGCTTTTCAGAACGCTCGAGGGCAATCGATTCCAATTGGCGGTGGTAGGTCTCGGATTCCTCATAGTTACCCAGTCGGGCGTGGCACGCGCCGATGTACGAAAGCGGTTCGACCACCTGCGGATCAAGCTCAAACGCCTGCTCGGCCAATCGAATCGCCTTGGCATACTCGCCGCGCAGGTATGCCTGGCGGCCGAGCGTGGCCTTCTCCTGTGCCGCGAGCGCGACTGTTCGCGGCTGCGCTCCGCTTGCCGGCTCGCGCTGCGGCGCCAACTGGAGCGAGCCGGCCACGCCCAAATAAAGCGCGTGTTGAAGATCGTTGATAGCGTCGAGCGGCCCGGCCACAGCCGCCACGAGCCGCGAAGCGAGCTCGCCTGCGGCGAGCAGGGAGGCTCGAATGGTGATCGAATCGGCGGATTGCTCGAACACGCCCTCGACGATCCGGTCCGCGCCGGCGATTCGGCCGGCTTTCAGCAATTGCTCTGCGCGGGATTCTCGCGCGCCATCGCGGCGGGCGAGCTGTTGTTGAAATTGCTCGGTATTTGCGACGAACGTACCGGGCGTTTCCGAGATGCGCCGCGCCAGCGCATCGGCGAGGGCGAATCCGAGCCATTCGTTTTCCGAAGTCTCGCCGCCCGCACTGATGAACGGCAGGACCACGACGCCGTGCGGAGCGAGCGAGTCCACTCTGCGCGGCGAAACGCGATTGTGTGTGCGCCGTAGCATTTGGAGCACAGCCGGCATGTCGGCAGGCCGCCCTCGTGCCGCTGCGCAAGTCATATGCTCGATGGCGTTTCGCAACCACGTTGGCGCGGACTGCTGAACGGTCGCGGGCCAATCTGGCGTCGGCTCGGCGCCAAACAGTCTGCCCAAGCCCGCCTGAGCGCCGCCTAGAGGTGCGCCTGTCAGCAGGTGAAACAGCGTCGCGCCGAGTGAGTAGATGTCGGCGCGCGCGTCGATTTCGGTGTTTTCGTCGAATATCTCCGGGGCTGCGTAATGGACAGTGCCTGTCAGGCCTATGCCTGGGGCGCGGGAATTCCCAGCTGCGGCAGCGATCCCAAGATCGGCAATGCGAATGTGACCATCGACGCCGAGAAGAATGTTGGCCGGCTTGATGTCGCGGTGGATGAGTCCCGCCTCATGGATCGCCGCGAGCGCGTCCGCGATCGCGACGCCGATATCGAGAACCTGTCGCCAATCGAATGGGCCGGCTTCGTCAAGCGCGCGGCCGAGATCGAGGCCCTCAACATACTCCATGACAAAGTATGGCGGCTGGCCGACGATGTCGTATTCCAGAACACGAACGACATTCGGGTGACGCACTCGCAAACCGGCGGAAATCTCATCTCGAAAGTTTTTCGTTGGACAAGTGTCGGCAGGCGCCGCGTGCCGATCGAGCAGCTTGACTACGCATGAATAATTCACAAACTCATGCGAAGCCAGAAGCGTTAGGGCATGCGCATTTCGGCCGAGGATCGAGAGGATTCGATACTTTTCGCGAAAGAGCGTGCCGGGTGCGCCAAGTTTCGGCTGAGCAAATTCTTCAATGGTAGGGGGTTGCGCGCGAGCAACTGACAGAGCGCGCACGAATCCGCAATCGTCGCATCGCGTGCAATTTGAGATTGAGCCGCTTGAACGTGATGATTGCCCGCAATGCTTGCATGCAGAGCGGAGAGAATCGGATGGCTGATTGCGCTGATTCTGAATCATCTTTGCACAGCGTAATCGCAGGCGAAATCGGCGAAAAACCCGGAAAAAACCGAATGTTTTTTCGCTTGACCGCGCTCGCGAAAAACGCTAGTTTCTGACCATCGAGCGAGGATTGGTTTCACGGGTCATTCGGTTCTGTTTTTGGCGCGTCGCGATGTGCCATCGCGACAAAAAGTGATCCGACCTTCCTCAACAAAAGTCATCCTGTTCGCACTGCATGACGACTGAATTCCGGCCTGCCCGAGCAAGAAGCCGTGTTTGCGGTTCGTGCGTTCGTTTTGAGCTGCGCGCGAGATCCGCGCGAGTTCATTGTCTTGTTCGGCGGGCGTGAATTCAAGTCTTTTGTTCGACGGCGAGCAATTTCGAATCAACGTATGGGTTTCGCCAAGAGAGATTTCGATCCGATCAGCGTTCGAACCGCGCCGCGGAGTCTCGTCCCACGGAACGGCGGCTCAGGAAACCCTTCCGCGAGGCGATCGGCCGAATCGGCATACCACCATTGTCAGTAAGAAGAATAAAAGGATACCGACCATGCTCATCGACATCGTGACTTTGATCGACGATTTGTCTTCTCATCTGCGTTAGAGCAGCCGACCAGACCGAGCCGCGCCCCGTAAGGAAGCGGTCGCGTGACCGCGCAGCGGAGCGACTTGTCTGGAGATGTCAGGCATTCAACTCGAAAGGAATCCGGAAATGACAGAAATCATCATTGAACTGTTGTTCAGCATCAGCGGCATTGTGACGGAATTCATCGACCAAATTGGCGGTTAACGCGAAAGGCACCCCATGAACATCGACATCGTGACCGGCATCGACGACGTGCAGATCGAGCGACGCTAAGCGCGTTTGCGGCTTCAACCGGAAAGGAACGAAAAATGTCAAACCTGATTTCATTGCTTATCGATATGGGCCAGTTTCTATCCGACTTCATCGACCAAATTGGCGGTTAACGCGAAAGGCGCCCCATGAACATCGACATCGTGACCGGCATCGACGACGTACAGATCGAGCGACGCTAACCGCGTTTGCGGCTTCAACCGGAAAGGAACGAAAAATGTCAAACCTGATTTCATTGCTTATCGATATGGGCCAGTTTCTGTCCGACTTCATCGACCAGATCGGCGGTTAACGCCAAAGCTCCGGGGCCGTTCGCACTCGATCGGGCGATGCCGGGCGCCGTGGAGGCGGTTGGCCGGCGCGAAGCTATAATCCCGCGTGCATGCGATTCGCGCAGGTTTCACTTGCCGCCAAGTACCGAGTGCTGTTCGGATTGGCCGTCGTGGCGATTCTCGCGTCGGCGCTCTCCGTGCCGTGGTATCGCATGGAAGCGCTGCTGCTGGATCAACCCTATCAAGAGGCGCGCCGCGCGGTCGATGAATATTTCAGATTGACCCTACCGCAGGGGAGCACCGGGTCCGCAGTGGGCAGCGTTCATGGCAAACAATTCGGCCTCGTGCAGGATTTGCTGCGCCATCAACCAAAATACACAGCCGTCGGCAGTGCGGAGATCGCGCCTCCGGATCAGCCTGGTTCGGCGCTCGATCAATTCTCAAATGAATCGCTCGCGTTTTTCCGTCGTCATCCCAAACGCGACTTTACACACAAACTAGTGCGCGGCGACGACGGCCGCACGATGTTCTACGCCAACGCTGTGCGGGCCACCAAAAGCTGCCTGGATTGCCACGACGAGGGCAAAAGCGCGCCCGCATATCGCGAGAACGAGCTGGTGGGCGTGCTTAGCGTCGGCGTTCGCGCCGATGCCAGTCTCGCGGATCTCGTCATCAACCGCGCCTGGCTGATCGCGTCCGGCGTGCTGGCCGGAATTCTTGCGATTCTCGTTTTTTATCTCATTGTGAATCGGTTCATCCTTTCGCCGATCCACGAGCTCAAATCGGTCGCCATTGCCGTCGCCGAGGGCGACGTCGATATCCAGTCGAATGTGCGCACCGGCGATGAGTTCGAGCAGTTCTCAGACAGCCTGAATACGATGCTCGGCCGTCTCCGCGAGTCGGAGCGCGAGCTACGCCGCGCGAACAATCTATTGGACCAAAAGCTCGGCCAGATGGCCGAATCCAACGTTGCCTTGTTCGAAGCCAACAGACTAAAAAACGAGTTTCTGGCGAACATTTCACATGAGCTCCGCACGCCGTTGACCAGCATCATCGGTTTCGCGGAATTGATCCACGAAAGCCCTCAAGCAGAATCGAATCCCAAAACGGCGCGTTACACCGAAAACATTCTGATCTCAGGGCGCATCCTGCTCGAAATGATCAATGACCTTCTGGACCTCGCGAAAATCGAGGCCGGCCGCATGACTGTTAACCTGACGGATGTGGACGTGACGGATTTGTGCGAAGCGCTGCTCGAATTCGTCCGTCGCGAAGCGGACAAACGCGAATTGCGGCTGGAACTCGACACCGCCGATGATGTTCCGGTGATTCACACCGATCGAGCTCGGGTGCGCCAGGTTCTGATGAACCTGCTGTCCAACGCCATAAAGTTCACGCCCGAGGGCGGCTTGATTCGCATGGTGCTGCGGCGCGCGGGCGATGAGCGCGTCCGGATCGAAGTCACCGACACCGGGCCGGGCATCGCCCTGGCAGATCAGAAGCTCATTTTCGAGAAATTTCGGCAGGTCGATCAATCCAAGACTCGTCCGCATCAGGGCAGCGGTCTGGGGTTGGCCATCGCGCGCGAGTTCACGCTGCTGTTAGGCGGCGAAATTGGCGTGAGCAGCGAGCCGGGCCACGGTGCCACATTCTGGGTCGAGTTGCCGCTTTCCATCTCTGCGGCAGTCGAGCGGCCGCTAATTTCACTTGCCTGATCTGTCGCGTGTGCTTACGCAGTTCGCCGATAATCGGTTAGGCTTCTTGGCTAAATTCTCAGCCGCGAACGAATTCGCTTCGCACAATATTGGCTTAGAAGAGCGCTGGGACACATGATCGAAGCCGACGGCCTGACAAAAATCTATCCGAACCCTGACGGGAGCGAGAAAGCCGCCGCGAATGGAGTAAGCTTTCGCGTCGAAATCGGCGAGGTCTACGGTCTGCTCGGCCCAAACGGCGCGGGAAAAACCACCACGCTGCGCATGTTGAGCGGCTTGCTGCGCCCGACGGCCGGGCGCGTGTTGATCGATGGTCGCGACGTCACCCACGAGCCGGAATTCATCAAGCGCAAGATTGGCTACCTGACCGCGAATACCGGGCTTTACTCACGCCTGACGCCGCGCGAATTGCTGGAGTATTTCGCGGTACTTTACGACATGCCGCGCGCGGCGGCGGCGCGGCGTATCGCGGAACTCGTCGAGTGGCTTGGAATGCGCGAGTTTCTGAATCTGCGTTGCGGAGCGCTCTCCACCGGCCAAAAACAGCGGACGAGCATCGCTCGCGCGCTCCTGGCAGACCCGCCGATTTTGATTCTCGACGAACCCACGCTGGGCCTCGACGTGCTCAGCAATCGCATCATCCTGAGCTTCATTCGCGATCAGGCGAATTCCGGGAAAGCGATTTTGCTGTCGACGCATGCGCTCGACGAGATCGAGACGATGTGCCGCCGCATGGGGCTCATCCACAACGGACGGCTGATCGCGGAAGGAGAACTTGAAGAGCTTCGGCGACAAACCGGACTGACTCGACTCAGCGAAATCTTCTTGCACCTGGTGGGAGCGGATGAGCCGGTTCTCGCGAATTAATACGATTTGGCGCAAGGAGCTGACCGACATTCTGCGCGATCGGCGCACGGTGCTGGCGATGGTACTCGTGCCGATCGTGCTCTACCCGGTGCTGATGCTCGGGTCGTTGCAGGCTTTCGAAGCCCAGGCCGGCCGCCTGAGGCAGGAAAAATACGTCGTTGCCGTGAATTCCGAAGTCACACAGCGCTGGCTCAAACGCATTATCGACACAGACGGCGCGCGGCGCATGATGGATCAGGGCCTACCCGCGACCGCCCCTGCACCTTCGAGCCGGCCGGCCGCGGATGATCCGGAGGAACCGGCAAGTCCGACAGCCGAGACCGGCGACGCCGGCGATCAACAAGAGCGCGTGCGAACGGACGTCCGCCATAAGCCGCCGCCTTTGGAAATTATCATTGTGCGTGATGTGCCGCGGGCGGTGAACGCGGGGCATGCGCACACCGGCGTCATCCTGAACGGTCCCTCGCCCATCGCAGATGGCGGCGCGTCGAGCGAAGTGCTGGTGGTGACGGACCAAGCCGAAATCCGCAGCGAAATCGCGAGTGCGGCCGTGGGGGGGATTCTCTCGCGCCTGAATTATCAACTGCTTTGGCAACGATTGCAGCGCGAGCAATTGCCCTCGACGTTTGTCGAGCCGGTGAAAATCACAGACCAGCGCATCGCTACACCGCGCAAAATGGGCGGTTCGATCCTCGGGCAGATCGTGCCGCTCATCCTCATCGTGATGACCATCAGTGGCGCCGTATACCCCGCCATCGACCTGACCGCCGGCGAGCGCGAGCGCGGCACGCTTGAAACGCTTGTCGTCGCGCCCGTCCCGACCATGGACCTGATCGCCGGAAAGTTCATTGTGGTGACATTGATTGGCATGCTTTCGGCGTTTCTGAATCTGCTCAGCATAGGCGGTACGATCTGGCTCGGCGGCTTTGGATCGCTTCTTTCGCGCGGCGCGGCGGTCCAAATTCCATTGGATTCATTGCCGCTTGTGCTGCTCATTTTGATTCCGCTGGCCGTCATGTTCAGTGGGACGCTCCTCGCCGTTTGCAGTTTTGCGCGGAGCTTTAAGGAAGCTCAGAACTACGTCATGCCTGTGCTCGTCGCGGCGATGATTCCCGCCGTCGTTGGATCGCTTCCCGGCACGCGGCTCGAAGGCCCCATCCTGGTGATTCCGGTCGCGAATATCGTGGTGCTGACGCGCGAGCTGTTCCTCGGCCGCTTCGATCCCCAGGCGATTTTGTGGGTGATGTCGTCCACCAGCGTATACGCCGCGGCCGCTGTTGCAGTGGCGGCAAAGCTCTTCGGACAGGAAGCCGTGCTGTTCGCCGATGCCGGGTCGATTCGCACCGTGTTTCAGCGCCGCTTTTTCAAGCCCGCGCGCGTTCCGAGCACCGCCCAGGCGCTGCTGATGCTGGCCGTCGTGTATCCGCTGAATTTCTTCATTCAGCGCGCGATCGGCGATAGTCAGGCGTTTCAGGGAAATGTCCGATTTTTTTACGCCCTTTCGGCCGTGCTGGTCGGGCTTTTTGCGTTTCTCCCGCTTGCGACAGCAGTTTACACGCGCATCCAAATCAGTTCGGCGTTCTCGTTTCGCTCGGCTTCACCGGCTGCGTGGCTGGCGGCGCTTTGCTTGGGCGCGTCAACGTGGATTCTGGCCAGTGCCTGGCTGGCCGTGCAGCAAATGTGGTTGCCGATGGATGAGGCATTCGTCGAACAGATGGAAGTCCTGATGGGCTGGATTAAGGACATGCCTGTTCTGGCGATCGTGTTTTTCATGGCCGTCGTGCCCGCCGTCTGCGAAGAGCTATTCTTTCGGGGTTATGCGCTGTCAGGCGTGCGATCCGGCATGGGGCGCTGGGGTTCGATCCTGATCATCGGCATTGCGTTCGGCGTGTATCACCAAAGCGTCCATCGCCTGATTACGACCATGGCCCTCGGCATGTTATTCGCCACGCTCGTGTTGCAATCGCGATCGTTATGGCCGGCGATGCTGGCGCATGTCATGCACAATTCGATACTCATTCTGACCGCAACCGTGCCGGATGTTCATCGAACGCTGGTCGAAACCGGTTGGGTTTACGGCGCGGCGGGCGTCTCGGTTCCGCCGACGGGCTTCGTGTTGGCGGGTGCCGCGCTGCTGTGTTTGGGGTTGGCCATGAGCGCGCTTGCGGCTCGCGAGCGGCGCGCGGCGCCCGCGGCATAGGCCGCGCGGCGGGCGGTTACATTGTCGCGCCGGCCCGTCGTCGCGACCTCATTGCGCCTTCAGCACCGGCAAGGGCTTTCCGACGCCGATTGTCGTGAACATGTTGTCGTATGCGTCTTCCAGATAGCCGCGGCGCATGTGCAGGCCGATGTGATCCCAGGGCAACATCTCGTCATAGCCTCGCTCGCGATGCGCATAAAACGCCGGGTCGATTCCGGACGCGCTAAACGCATCGAGCCACGTTTCGTGTCGAAATGTCTCATCCCAGCCGTCAAACCGCGCGCCGCGCTTCCATGCTTCGTGAATTGCCGTGCCGAGTCGTCGATCTCCACGCGCGAACACGCCCTCGAGAATCGAGCGATGCGGCGAGTGTGTCGTGATGCGGACGCGTGATTTTTTCCCGTTCCAGCGGCCTTGAGCGTTTCGCGTGTCGATTTCGCGCATCTGCGCGACGCCGCCGTATCCGCCCATGCCGCCATTCACAATCTGCGGCGCGTTGCGGCGGCCTGGCCGAGACAGCGCATGAAGCTGCTCGCGCACTTCCAGAAAGTACTCGAGCGTCGGCTGCGCCATCCACTGGAGCGGTGTAAAGGGTTTCGGCACAAGCCAGCCCACCGACGCATTCACGTCGGCGGCGGGTTTGTTCAGCTTGCAGCGCTCGACGCTGACGGCGTTCGCGACCTCCCAGATGCCGCGAATGTCGTCTTCGCGCTCGCCCGGGAAACCCGACATGAAATAGAGCTTCACGCGGTTCCAGCCGGCCTTGTAGACCTCGCGCACGCCGTCGAGCAGCTTGCCGTCGGTGACTTTCTTGCGAATCGCCGAACGCATGTCGTCGCGGGCGGCCTCGACGGCCATCGTGATACCGCCTTTGCGAACCTGGTTGGCCATCCATGGAATATTCTGAAGCATCTTGTCGACCCGCAGCGACGGAAAGCTCAGATTCACATTGCGCGAAGCAAATCGTTCGTGAAAGCGCGTCGCCAATTCACGCAAATGCGGATAGTCGGCGGTGGAGAGCGACAAGAGGCTGATCTCGTGATGCCCGGTGGCCCAATAAGCCTTCTCGGCAATCTCCAGAATTCGATCGACGCTGCGCAGTTGCAGCGGCCGTTTTGTATAGCCCGCGTGGCAAAACCGGCACACTTGCGGACAGCCGCGCATCACTTCAATGCCGATGCGGTCATGAACGACCTCGACCCAGGGAACGATCGGTCGCGTTGGAAACGGCGCGTCTTCGAAATCCGGCGTCTTACAGCGTTCGATGCGCGCCGGCAGGCCGTCGCGCAGCGGCAGCATGCCGGCGATCGTTCCATCGGCGTGATAAGAGACTTCATAAAAATTCGGTGCGTACACCCACGGAAAACGCCGCGCGATCAGCAGCACCATTTCGCGACGCCGCACCCCCGCGCGCTTGATTTCGCGAACGGCTTCGACAATCGCCTCCAGCGACGCTTCGCCGTCGCCGATCACCACCAGATCCACAAATTCGGCCATCGGCTCAGGATTGTCAGCCTGTGGTCCCCCCACGATCACCAGCGGATCGTCGTCGTCGCGATCGGCGCTGCGCAGCGGAATCCCCGCAAGATCGAGCATGTCCAACACGTTTGTGAAGCACATCTCGTATTGCAGCGAGATCGCGAAGATGTCCGCTTCGCGCACCGGTCGGCGCGTGTCCCAGGTGAATAGCGGAATGCCGCGCTCGCGCATGACCGCTTCGGCGTCGATCCATGGGCAGAACACGCGCTCGGCCGCGACGCCGCGCATATGGTTGCACATCCAATACAAAATCTGGCAGCCCAAATGCGACATGCCGATCGTGTACGTGTCGGGAAATCCAATCGCGATTCGCACGTCGGCCGTTGTCCAGTCACTCGGCCGCGAAAGCTGGTTCCACTCGCCGCCGATGTATTGCGCGGGTTGTTTGACGCGTGGCAACAGCTCATCGCTCACACGCTGAAAGAGTGCGTTGGCCATCGCGTTATTCATTCGATCGGCTCCCGAATACCCGTATCAATGATACGCGAGATTCGAACGGCTGGTGGATCAGTGCAACGGCACCGCGTTGCGTCGCGCATCGACGGCCACGTATGTGAGCGTGGCCTCGGTGACGCCGACGCGCTCCTGTGGGTTTTCAAAGCGCTCGGCTTCGACCCATACTCGCAACGTGATCGACGTGCGGCCGGTTTTGAGCAGCGTCGCGTAAAAACTCAGCACGTCACCGACCTGTACAGGTTGCTTGAACTCTACTTTGTCCATCGCGACGGTGACAACTTTGTGTCGAGTGTGCTCGCGCGCGGCGATCGCGCCGGCCTGGTCGATATAACTAAGAATTACGCCGCCAAATATGGTTCCATGAGCGTTCGTGTCGCGTGGCATCATCATCACGCGAATCGCGGGGCAGCAATTGTCAGCAGGTTGAGTCATCGCGGCCTTTCGGAAGAACAACGTAGGCACGGGGCGCGGAGCGCAAGGGCTGAGTAAACAGCGAGATCCGCACGTGCGTCCGTCGCAGCCGGTTGGATTCTCGATTCCGCAAGATGGATCATCGTCTTCGTGCCTTCGCGGTTCATTGCCCGGAGTACAGCGCGTTGCTCATTTCGCCGATTACTCGCCGGACGACGTCGCTCCACTCGCCCTCGACTCGCGCGCCGGCCGCGTTCGCGTGTCCGCCGCCACCGAATTCCCGCGCGATCTTCGCCACATCGATTGCGTTTTTGCTTCGCAGGTTCACGCGGATGCGGCTGCCCGGCTGCTCGATAAACAGCGCCGTCGCGCGCACGGTCGCGATCCGATTGGCCTCATTGACCAGATCCTCCGTCATCGACGCATTCGCGCCACTTGCGGCAAAATCCGACTCACGAAGTTCCATCACCGCGAGCGCGCCGTCCATCTCCAGTCTCAGCGATGACAATAGCCGCGCGGTCAGACGCACGCGTTCGATGTTCTCCTGTTCATAGATCGCGTTGAACAGCTTGTTCGCATCCGCGCCGGCCGCGAGCATGTCGGCCGCGGCGCGTAGCAGGCGTGCGTTCGTATTTGAAAATCTGAACCATCCGGTATCGGTTGCCAGGCCGGTCAGGATCGCCGTGGCCATGCGCGCGTCGGCGCGAATTCCGGCGGACGCGATCCACTCCGCGATCAGTAGCGCCGCGGCCCCGGCTGTTTCGTCGATGATGCGCAGGTCGCCCGCGCGGTCGCCGATGGGATCCCGCGTGACGTGATGATCGATGACAAGCGTTGGTGGCGGAGATCGCAAAAACGCAAGCGCCGGTTCAAGTTGAGCGCTGGCGCACGTATCGACGATCACCACGCAATCGGTGTCGGCCGTTTGCGCTTCACTCCCCGCGCTCCACTCGTGCCACTCGATCAGCGGTTGAAGAAACCGGTAGCGCGCGCCGATCGGCTCGAACAACACGACCCGTGGATCGAGGTCGAATTTTTTCATCGCGAGCGCCGCCGCACAAACAGAGCCGACTGCGTCGCCGTCGCTGCGCTGGTGTGTGAGAATGAGCGGCCGGCGAAAGCGGCGCAGCCAATCGCTCATCGCGCGATAGTCGAGCGCCGCCGGCGCGCTACTCATCCGCGTTAACCTGATCGATCAACTGCCGTAGCAGCCCGATGCTGCGCTTGTCGAATCGCATGCGCAGCCGCGGTTTTTCCGGGAACTCCGCGGCTTCTTCGGGCAGTGCTTTCGAGAGTTCGATCTTGCCGTCCGTGATGATGCCGCGAAATTCCAGGTTCAACCGATCCAGCAGCCGCGCTGAAATCGGCTGCTCCAACCGCAATAAAAGGTCATCATTCACCCACCGCATCGAGTGATACACGCGATAAAACCGAATCACCTCATCGACGGCGGCCTGATACGAATCGGCGATTCGAAACAGCGACATGTCGGCGGGGCTGATCATGCCTTTGTTCAGCAATTCGCGCTCGACGTATGTGCGCCAGTGCGGCCAGTACGTTCCGCCGCGATGCTCGATCATGACGATCGGGACGATCGGCGCCTTGCCGGTCTGCACGAGCGTCAGCGCTTCGAACCCCTCGTCCTGTGTGCCGAAGCCGCCCGGAAATAGCGCGACCGCAGACGCTTCTTTCATGAACATCAGCTTGCGCGTGAAAAAGTAGCGGAAATTCACGAGCTTCGCGTCTTCGGCGATAATCGTGTTGGTTTTCTGCTCAAACGGCAGCCGGATCGCAACGCCGAAGCTGGCCTCGCGCCCCGCGCCGCCGTGACCGGCTTTCATGATGCCGTCGCCCGCGCCGGTGATGACCATCCAACCGGCTTCGCTCATCGCCCGGCCAAAATCCACCGCGGCTTCATAGTCAGGATCGGCTTCCGGCGTGCGGCTCGATCCGAAAATGCTGATCTTTCGCACGTGTTGATACGGGCGAAACACCTTGAAGCCGTAGCGCAGTTCCGCAATCGCCTTGTGCAGCAGCTTCATGTCGCCCCGCCCGGTTTGATCGCGCGCCAGCCGAGCCATCGTCGTCAACAAATCCTCGAACAAGTCCTGGTTGGGACCGGCGAGGTGCTTCGCCGCAAACGCCGTAATGTCCCGGTCGCGCTCCATGCGACCGGCTTCGGTCAGCGGATTAATCACGTTCGGCCTGTTTTGTGAGGCCGCCTTCTCATCTCGTTCGATCAACGTATTTCCTTCGCAGCTTACGCAACACGTCGCGGCCCTTCGCCCCCGCATCAGATTCGACAATCACGCCGGCGCTTTGAGTCTCTCGATCGCGCCCCGAAACGCCTCGTAGTACCCGTCAAGCGTCTTGCGCACTTTGGCGGTCAATTCCGGCGAAGCGAGTTCGCTCAGGCTTGCGATTTCCAGGGGCGTCGCGAAGTAGTAATACTTCCCCTGATCGCGGTAATGCTCGACCGGCGGCGCGGGCCAGCGCAATCCGACGCTGTCCAATCCGAATTCGACGAATTCATCCATTTCGTCGCCGCTGTCTTCGATGGCCTGTTCAAGGTCTTCGCTCTTCCAGCGATCGTCGGTAACGATGCCCACGCGCACCTGCGGCACAAACGGGCGAATCGCGAGTTCCAACCATATTTGCGGCGCCACTTCAAAACGCGACGCCAGTGTCGAACCGTCCGGGCGATCCAGCCGCGCGATCGATGCGAATCGATCATCCGCGCGGAACTCGCCTTCCATGCGCTCGCGAAAATTCGTGACTAATTCCAACTGCGCCGCGTCAAGCGACATCAAGCTCTCCGTATCGAAATCCGCTACTTGGCCGACGCCCCGCTCACTTCGATCATTTCGCTCTTGCCGAGGCGCCGCAACATGCTTCGTCGCAGATTGGTCAGCGGGCGGGCCACCACGCGGTGCAGCCTGATCCAGAAACTCACATGCTCCACGCTGGCGCGCTCCGCGTCCGTGAGCAAATCCGGCCGCAAGCGCCGCTTGTGCTTGAGCAAATGATAACGATCGGCCTGCTGAAAGCGAACCAGCAGCCAGCCCAACGGCGGAATGCGCGACCAGTCACGTGAAATGTGGGCCGAAATTTGAAAGTCGATCAGGTACGGCCGGCCGTCATCCCCGACAAGAACATTCTGCCGCTTGTTCAGATCGACGTACGCCATGCCGCGTTCGTGAATCGCGCCGAGCAACGCCGCCAGGTCATTGAAGAATGTGTCCGAAACCTGCTCTTTGCGTCCAAGCTGATGGCCGGGGACGAAAGCGTGCAATATGCCGGTTGGCCCGACGCGGCCGACAAATTCTGGAACGCCCGGTAGTCCGGTCAGTCGCTCGTAAAAATGTGCTTCGCGGCGCGCGAGAAACCGCCCGATCCAATCGGTTGGAAGCGTGAAAACTTCTGTGATTCGCCCCATTTTCAGCACGCACAGTCCGCGTGGCCCGCGATACAACCCTGTGGCTGCGAAAAAATCGTGCTTGAATGTTTCGATATGCTCATACACCTCGCCCCGACAGCTCACGCTTCGCGGCATGGTGCCTCCGGGAAGCGCGTAAAGCCATGCGTGCCGAAGGCGGTTTGCGGGCGATCGCGGCATGGCGAGATTATAGCGAGCACGGATAAACGAAGAGGCCCGCGCAAGTCACTTGTGCGGGCTCTTGGAAAATGACGATACTGCAAACTCACACGTCTTAGCGACGGCGAATCAGCAGGCCAGCGAGTGCCAGCAGGCTCATGCCGGCCGGTTCGGGAACGAGTCTGACGCTCACATCATCCAGCAGGTAATACGAGGGGTTCTGTTGGAACGTGAACGACAGCGTCGGGTTGTTAACAGACGGCGTAACATTGAACGAATACTGCGTGTAGTTAAACCCGCCGTCATCCACGAGGCTCATCAGGTTGTTGCCGTCGAAATCAGCCGAGAACGAATTGGGCGTTCCGCCGAAACTGTGCAGCCAGAAGCTCACGGTGTACTGGCTACCCGCGCTCAGCCCCAGAACCTGCGAGATACCGCCAGTGCTGCCAACTGGACCGAAGAACGCTTGCCAGGAGCCGCCGACGGGATTGACGCCGCCGAAATTACCGCTGACGCCGGTGAATCCGGTGTTGCCGAACTGCGTCCAACCCGTGAAATCGCCCGTCTCGAAGCCACCATTGGTGACTTGCGCCGACGCGGTGGCCGCCAGACCGAAACCGATACCGGCCATCAGGCCGATCAAACGAAATGCGCGCACGAAGTTCCTCCTCTCTCGGAATAAGCCACCCGCTGCCCTCCACAGGGTAGGGTGGAATACTGAGTATGCAGGCTTTCGCGCAGAATTGCAAGCGGTTCTTTGACATTTTGTTATCGGGCACTAGCAGGCTTTTGATTTGACTCGCTTGGTTTTGCGCAACGGCACGATTGCCGTTGCACGGCAGGGCGATTATTATCGACCTGGAAATTAACGGGCATGTCGTGAACTGTGGTTGGGAACATGGGCGTATTCCAATTTCCTTTTCTGTTGCTGTGGACGGTCACTTCAATCGCGGGTGCTATTGAGCCTCCCTGGGTCGATCTCAATCGCAACGGGACGCGAGATATTTATGAAAACCCGGAAGGCGATTTTCTTACGCGCACGCATGATCTCATCGACCGCATGACGACTGACGAGCGCATCGCGCAGCTTGTGAACAGCGCGCCGGCCATCGAGCGGCTCGGCGTACCGGCGTACGACTATTGGAGCGAGTGCCTGCATGGCGTCGCGCGGGCGGGCGAGGCGACAGTGTTTCCGCAATGCATCGGATTGGCCGCGACGTGGAACCCGGAGCTTGTGGAAGAAATCGCGCACGCGATTGCGATCGAGGGCCGCGCGAAGTTCCACGAAGCGCAGCGCAAGGGCAATGTCGGCATCTATCGCGGCCTGACGTTCTTCACGCCGAATATCAACATTTTTCGCGACCCGCGCTGGGGGCGCGGCCACGAGACGTACGGTGAAGATCCGTACCTGACCAGCCGCATGGGCGTGGCGTTCATTCGCGGCTTGCAGGGCGATGGCAAATATCTCAAAGCCGTGGCGACGGCCAAGCACTTTGCCGTGCATAGCGGCCCGGAGCCGGAGCGGCATCGCTTCAACGCCATCGCCCCGGAACAGGATTTTTACGACACGTATCTGCCGCATTTCGAAGCCGCTGTTCGCGAGGGCGGCGTCTGGTCGGTGATGGGCGCTTACAACGCGGTGTATGGCGTACCGGCCAATGCCAGTCAGCTACTATTGGATGATCTGTTGCGCGACAAATGGGGCTTTCGCGGCTATGTCGTGACGGATTGCTGGGCGATTCGCGATATTTGGGAGCGACACAAGTATTCGCCGACAACGCAGGCCGCCTGCGCCAGTGCGATCCTGGCCGGCTGCGATCTGGAGTGCGGCCCCGATTTTCGCTACTTGCGCCAGGCGCTGGATGAGGGCTTGGTCGATGAGTTTCGAATCCGCGTCGCGCTGGCTCGCGTATTGGAGACGCGGTTTCGGCTGGGGCTGTTCGACCCGCCGGAACTCGTGCCGCTGGCCAATACGCCGATGTCGAAAGTTTGCGCGCCGGAGCATGCGGCGTTGGCGCTCCGCGCGGCGCGCGAGTCGATCGTTTTGCTGAAGAACAAACCGATTTTGCCGCTGAATCTAAAAAAACTACAGCGAGTGGCCGTCATCGGTCCGAACGCCGACAGTCTGCCGGTGTTGCTGGGTAACTACAACGGCACACCGCGCAGCGCGCCGACGTTCATCGAGGAATTTCGAACGCGCTACGGCGACCGCGTTCAAATTGATCACATGCGCGGCTGCAACTACGCGGCGTCGATCGGCGACTACGAGCCGATACCGGACGCATTTTTGCGCAGCGAAGGCCAATCCGGCTTGAAGGCGGAGTATTTCGCCAATCGCACGCTTAGCGGTCGGCCGATCGTAACGCGGCGCGATCATGTAATTGATTATTCGTATTACTTCGTATCGCACGTCGTTGGGCTGGGCACGCAGGACACGTCGGCGCGCTGGACCGGCGAGTTCGTCGCGCCGCTGGATGGCGAGTACACCCTCGGTGTGCGCGGCGATGACGGCGTGCGGCTGTGGATTGGCGGCGATCTGATTCTCGATCGCTGGGTGGATGGGCGACACGACGTGATCACGACGACAATGATGCTGCGCGCGGGTGAGACCGTGCCGATCCGCATCGAGCAATACCAAAACGGCGGCGAGTCGGGCTGCGCGCTGCTGTGGAATCGAAAAGACATCGACGCGACGCCATACGTCGCCGAGCAGGCGGCCGACGCCGATGTCGTGATTTTTTGCGGTGGAATTTATCCGGGGCTTGAAGGCGAAGAAGGGGAGGTGCATTTCCCGCTCGAAGGATTCGGCAAGGGCGGCGATCGCATCCGCATCGAGATGCCCGAGCCGCAGACGGGCTTAATGCGAGCGCTGTGCGAGACGGGCAAGCCGGTGGTGCTGGTGAATTTCAGCGGCAGCGCGATCGCCATGCCGTGGGAAGCGGCCAACGTCGATGCGATTCTCCAAGTGTGGTATCCGGGGCAGTGCGGCTCCGCCGCGATCTGCGATGTATTGTTCGGCGACTACAACCCGGCCGGCCGCCTGCCCGTGACGTTTTACGCATCGACGAATGACCTGCCGCCATTCGAGGATTACTCGATGCGGAACCGGACGTATCGGTTTTTCAGAGGCGAGCCGCTTTGGCGGTTTGGGTTTGGGGGGAGTTATTCAGAGCCATTCTTGTCGATGATCAGAGTAAACGAGAATCTTTGCGACGCCGACCAAGATTTACGGGTTTCCCGAAAGATTGACAACTTTGGCGGGCAATCCGGGGACTTTGTATTCGAACTTTACAGCGCGCGTATTGGCGGGGATGAATTTACACCGATTCGCGAATTAGTGCAGTTTGAGCGAATTCCCTTGGTCGCCGATTCAATGAAAACAATTGAGTCAACAGTTCCTATTTCGCGATTGCGTAAGTGGAATTCGGAAATGCGAGGCTATTCGGTAGTGCCCGGGCAATATGAATTTCAGGTGCCGGAACTTTTCGGCGTCAAATGGTATGGTAAAACCATCGAGGTTCGATGACGCGGCCATGGACCAATTGAATAACCAAGAACAGGTAATGTCACGTCCAGAACCAATCCGTTTTTCAGCAACCGCTTCCTTACGGGCGCGGCTCCGATCAAGGTTACTGGATGGGTATCAACCAACCGCCGCGCGATACGCCTGCTCCAAATCCTCGATCAAATCCTGCACATCCTCAATGCCGACGCTCAAACGCACCACTCCGTCGGTGATTCCCGTCTTTTCACGCACGTCGCGCGGGATCGACGCGTGCGTCATCATGGCCGGGTGATTGATGAGCGACTCGACGCCCCCCAGGCTCTCGGCGCATG
>JAEUIR010000077.1 GCA_016795025.1 Phycisphaerales bacterium | reverse complement strand
GGAAACAGGATTTCCCACCGGCGAGACGCCGATGCTCCCCTCGATTGATACCAGGCCAGTATTTTTGAGGCACGACGATAGTGCGCAGAATCGAATCGTGGTTCACACCACGACGAAGGGTATGATTCGGCGCACCAGATTAGCATGAATCGTGTCCCATATTGTATGCATGAACGTCCACCGGTCGAATCGCAGCCCTCCGCCGCGAAGCGGCCGCATACAGCCGTTCGCTTCGCCGTTTTTTTTTTAGGCGCTTTTTGCCCAATATCTCTCAGAGCAATCGCCGTCCTCTCAAGCCTATACTCGCGATATGGCCGACGCATCGAATAACTCGATCTCAGACGCACCAGGCGACGTGACGCGCTTGTTGGCCGCTGCGGCCGCCGGCGACCACGCCGCGCCGGAGCAGCTTCTGCCGCTTGTCTATGGCGAACTGATCCGAATCGCGCGTTCGCGGATGACGGGCGAGCGTGCGGGGCACACCCTGCAACCGACGGCTTTGGTGCATGAGGCCTACTTGCGAATCGTCGGAGTGGACAACACCCTGATCGACTGGCGCAATCGCGCTCATTTCTATCACGTAGCGGCCGAAGCGATGCGGCGGATTCTCGTCGACCACGCGCGCCGGCGATTGCGCGTGAAGCGCGGCGGCGGTCGTCAGCCGGCCGCGCTGGACACGCTGGATGTCCCGGCTGACGCGGAATCAGACGATATTTTGGCCCTGGATGAAGCGATTTGTCGCCTGGAAGAGAGAGACCCGCGCGCCGCACAGGTGGTGCGCTTGCGCTATTACGCGGGGTTAAGTGTCGAGGACACAGCCGCGGCGCTCGATCTTTCTCCGCGCACAGTGAAGCGCGAATGGTCGTTCGCACGGGCATGGCTGTTCGATGAACTGCGAAAAACGTAGTTAGGCAACCGCTAGCGTCGATCAGCCGCGCTGAGTTCGATTACGAAAGCGGCATCATGAACACAGCCGGGCTTAAACCAGTTCCGCCAAACGACGCGTGGGGGCGCGCGAAAGGCATCTTCGAGCAGTTGCTCGAAACACCGGGCGCGCAGCGGGCCGAGCAACTCGAATTTCTGTGCGCGGGCGACGAGTCCCTGCGGCGCGAAGTCGAGACGCTGCTCTCCGCGCATGACTCGGCCGGAGAGTTTCTGAGCGAATCATCCTTCAACGCAGGCGCGTTGTTCGACGCGGTTGAGACTGCGGCGGCGTCTCAGGCGATCGGCGAGTGCATCGGTCGCTATCGTCTTGTGGAACGGCTCGGCGAAGGCGGTTTCGGCGAGGTGTTCCTCGCAAAACAGGAAGAACCCGTCCGCCGCGAAGTGGCCCTGAAGGTTGTCAAACCCGGCATGGACAGCCGACAGATCATTGCGCGCTTCGAAGCCGAACGACAGGCGATCGCGCGCATGGATCATCCGCATATCGCGAAAGTGTTTGACGCGGGGCAGACGGCTCTCGGCCGGCCCTATTTCGTAATGGAAATTGTCCGCGGCCTTCCGATCACAAAGCACTGCAGCACCGAAGGGCTGGGGTTGCGCGAGCGCCTGGAGCTGTTCATCGCTGTGTGCGACGCGGTTCAGCACGCGCATCAGCGCGGCATCATTCACCGTGATCTGAAACCGTCAAACATTTTGGTGACGAACGGCGCGCCGCGCATCATCGATTTCGGCGTGGCGAAGGCGATTACGCCCGATGGCGTCGAAATGACGCAACTCACCGATCATCGGCAATTCATCGGCACACCGGCATACATGAGCCCGGAGCAAGCGCAGGAAAGCGGCGATGTGGACACGCGCAGCGACGTCTACTCATTGGGCGTCGTCTTATACGAGTTGCTCACCCAGCATACGCCGTTTGACCGCCAGGTTTCAACGCGATCAGGCCTATTGGAATGGCAGCGCGCGATTCGCGAGCTCGATCCGCCGCGCCCAAGCGAGCGGGCCCGGGCTGACTCGAAAATCGCGCACGATGATTCGACGCGCATGCTTCACCAAATCATGCCTCGCGATTTGCGCGGCGAATTGGATTGGATTGTCATGAAATGCCTCGAAAAAGATCGTTCAAGGCGCTATGCGACCGTCAGCGAACTCGCGACCGACATCCAGCGCTTCCTGCGCAACGAAGCGGTGAATGCCGGTCCGCCGTCGGCCGGATATCGACTGCGCAAGTTCGCCGCGCGGCACCGCGCCGGGATTCTCGCCTCAGCCGCAGTGCTTTCGGCGCTCGTCATCGGCCTTGGTTTCGCGATCTTCGGTTTGCTGGCCGCGCAACGCTCGCAGAAACAAGCCGCGGAGAGTCTCATCGTCGCGCAGGAAAACGCGCGCCAAGCGCGCGAGGCCGCCGAACGCGCGAACGCAGTGCGCGACTTTCTTCAAGGCATGCTGGCGCAGGCAAACCCGCGCGAATCCGGACGAACCAGCGTCACTGTTCGCGACGCGCTCGAGCAGGCGGCGCGGCAGATCGACGGCTCAGCGTTGAAAGATCAGCCCGACACGCTCGCGTCAGTGCGGCTTGTCATTGGTCGCGCCTATCGCGAGCTGGCAATGCTGAATGAAGCCATGACGCACATCGACGCGGCGCTCGCGGCATTTGAGCAGCTCCGCGGTCCGGCCGATGCTTCAGTGGCCGAGGCGCTTCAGGAGCGAGGCTCGGTGTTCAAGGCACAAGGCAAGCACGCCAAGGCTGAGGCCGATTTTCGGCGCGCGCTGTCGCTCAGGCGCGCCGCGCCGAGCGATCCCGACAAGCTGGTGGCAATCCTGAATGACACCGGCACGTCGCTCATCGATCAGCGTTCGCTGGATGAGGCGGACAAATTGCTGACCGAAGCGCTCGAACTAGTCACGCAACCGGCATTTGATCATTCCGCGCGGCGTGGAGAAGTGCTGAATAATCTCGGGTGGGTGGCGTTCTATCGCCAAAAGCTGCCCGAGGCGGAAGACTATTTTCGCCGCGCGATTCAGGCCAATCGAACTGTCCTCGGCCCCGACCACCCGAATTTGGCGACCAACCTGGACAACCTGGCGCAGATGCTCGTGGCGCGCGGCGCGGTGGATGAGGGTGAGGCAGCATATCGTGACGCCCTGCGCATCCGCCGCGAAGTGTACGGCGATCACCACCCGGAGATCGCTGTCACGCTGCACAACCTCGCGGTTCTGCTGCATGGGCAAAATCGAATGGACGAGTGCGAGACGAATCTGCGCGAGTCGCTGCGCATTCTGAAAGCCGCACACGGATGGGCGAATAGCGACACGTTGGTCGTAATGAACAGCCTGGTCAGCGTGTTTGCCGCGCGCCAAAATCTCGGCGAGGCTGAATCCACCATGCTCGACGCATTCGAGGGTGTTCGCGAGCGGCCGGAAATCAACGATGCCGAGCGAAAAGGGCTCGCCGAACGCATTGCGCAGTTTTATCAGGCGATCGGTAACGCGACCAAAGCCGCGGAATGGACTCAGACGGCCGCAAAATTCTCTGCAAATCCCGAACGCGATTAGCTCGATTTCCGCATGCCGTGATCGGTTTGAAATCAGCCGCAATCGCGTGGCCCCTCTGGAGCGCTTTCGGCGCTTACATCATCGTTCGGAAGCGGCCCAACGGTTCTTCGCGTCGAAACTCCCCACCGATCGGCGTCGCTCGGCCGGACAACACCACAAAACGCGTTGACTCGCGCGAGCGGCCGCGTCATCGGCCGACGATCAGCGCGGCGCTTCGCGACGGAGTGCTTCAAATGACGCCGCTTGTTTCATTGATCCGCCGTATATCGTTGCGTTGCTGGTTGCCGCTGGCGCTCGCCGGCGCGGTGCGTGCGGACGACTTCGATTGGCAGCCTGTTTGCGATGAGATCTGGCAATCCTGCTGCGATCTGAACCAGGATTTCAAGCAAAACAACTGGGGGCGCATCAGTCCTTCGCCGGTTTGCCCGGTGCAGCCCGGCGGCGCGGACAATGTGACGATCGTCGGCGATTGCATCGTAGCCCCGAGTCCGCTGCCGGCCGTGGCGGCCGGCACGCTGGTGCAGAGTGGCGGAACTTTCACGCTGAATCACGGCATGGGAATCGGCGCAAGCGCCGCGTTCAACGGGCCGTTCGAGTGGATCGGCGGCGAAATCACGCGCTCCGGTGCTGCGAGCGGCCAGTTCGCGCGCGTTGACGGCGGCCTGACAATTGGCGGCTCCGCCGACAAAACGTTGGCGTATTTCGGCGGGTTTCGATTGATCAACGGCGGCATCGGAGAATGGTCGGGCACCGGAAACTGGACCATCGGCATGATTCCAGGCGGCTGCTGCCCCGCGGTTTTTGAGAATGAAGTCGGCGCAACATTCACCGTGCGAAACGACGCGGCGATTTATAGCACCAGCTTTGGCGTCGGTGTCATCGATAACGCGGGGTTAATCGTCAAGGACAGTTCGACCGGCATCAGCGACTGGGCTGTCAACCTGAACAACACGGGCACTGTGCAGGTGAAGACCGGCGCGCTGCGCCTCACGCGCGCTGGAACGCTCGGCGGCGCATGGCTGATCGACGGCGGCGCAGAGCTTCAAATCGCGGGGAATTTCTTCACGCTCGATCCCAGCGTCATCTTCAACGGCCGTGTCGTCGTGCGCGATTCAGGCACAAACTCCGGCATTGTTGTCAACGAGCCGGTCACGATTGACGATCTGACGATCGCGCCGAACGGCAATACCGGCGGCGCTGGTCTGCTCAGTTTTCGCGGAACGCTGAACGTCGAGGGCGGAATTCCCGCGACGCCGATTCGCATTCTGCCCGGCGCGCAGCTTGTGTCGGCCGGCTCGCAGCGGTTTGGGCCGCTCTCGATCGCAGGCCGCGCCTTTCTCAATTCCGGAGTCACCGGTAGCTTTGGCGGATCATTCACTGTCGAGCCCGGGGGCGAAGTCACCATCGCGGACGGCGCGACGCTGGCGAACAGTTCGCTCGTGGTGCAGCCGATCGAAAATCACGGCGTGATCCGCAAGGCGGCCACGACCGGCGTGGCGATGATCGCCAGCGCATTCAACGAAGAATTAAACCAGCACGCGGACGGCTTGATCGAAGTGCCCGCCGGCACGCTCGAATGTTACAACCGGCTCGAGATGTCCGGCGAAATCCAGATCGGCGCGGGCGCGACGTTTCACCAGCGTGCCTGGGGAAATTATCACGCCGGCGCGCGCGTAACCGGCGACGGCCTGTTCTTGTTGCAGGCGCAGAATAACTTCGTCGCCGATGGCGCTGAGTTGTTGGTGTCGCGCATGGCCATCACTGGCAGCATTGGCGCCGGCGAGGGGATTCGTGGTCCGGGCACCCTACGGGTATCGCGCGAGATTGAACTGCGCGGCGGCGTCGCCGAACTCGCGACCACGGTCGAAGCGGACGCGGCATTGAATGTGGTTGGCCCGAACCACACCCGTTCGCTGCGATGGGAGCACCACGGGCTGGCGCGAATCGCCAGCGGACTCGACTATTTTCAAACATTTAATAATCACGTTGGCGCGATCGTGGATGTTCAGGCGGATATCGCGTTCGGCGGCCGATTCGGCAATGCCGTGATGAACAATTCCGGTACGCTGACGAAATCGGCTGGCGCAGGCGAGTGGCGCATGTACGGCACACTGAACAACGCCGGAGTTGTGGAGTTGCTGTCCGGCCGACTTTATGTCGACGCATTGCAACAAAGCGCGGGCGTAACGCTGCTTTCGGGCGGCGACCTGCAAGCCGCCGGCGTGACGTTGAATGGTGGCGTTTTGACGGGTTTTGGCGGCGTTGTCGCCGCAGTAACGAACGCCGCGGGCACGGTCGCGCCGGGCGACAACATCGGCATGCTCGCGATTACGGGGGCCTACGCGCAAGGCGGCAGCGCCACGCTTGAAATCGAGCTTGGCGGGATGAACGCGGGAACTGAGCACGATCAGTTAGTCGTTTCGGGCACGGCCTCATTGGCCGGAACCTTGCACATTCGTTTTGCAGGCGGATTTACACCGCTGGCCGGCAATCAATTCACCATACTCACTTTCGGTCAGCGCAGCGGTGCGTTCAGCAACGTCGTCGGACCGGGGAACTTCAGCGTCGCTTACACGGCGAATGCCGCAATTGTGACGGTGAATGCCGCATATGCAGCGGGCGACGTCAATTGCGACGGCCACGTGAACAATTTCGATATCGATCCATTTGTGCTGGCGCTGAGCGATTCGGAAGCGTATGCGGCGGCATATCCGGCTTGCGACATATCACGCGCGGATATGAACAGCGACGGTCGCGTGAACAATTTTGACATCGATCCGTTCATCGCGTGCCTGGCAAACGGCGGATGTCCGTAAGCCGGCCTGCCGATGATCGATGAACAAGAGAACACGATTCAGCGGGGTGAAGCCCGACATCGCCCCGCTGACGGAAAATGACCGTTGAATGCGCTGGTCTGCTTAATCGTCGAAGTCGAACAAATCGTCGAAGAAGTCTTCGAGATCGTCGTCATCGTTGTCAACGTCGATCGAGATTTCGTCGAAAAAAGGCAGATCGATTGAGCAACTGTTCGCGAACATCGTCCCGCCGATTGCCGTCAATCCGATCGCGCCAAGCCGCAGCGCGAGCAAACGCTTCCACACATTTCGATTCATGTTGGCGATTCCTCCATGTGTACGACCATCGCTTGCGCGCAGACTCCGCCGCAACAAACGCGATGTAAATGCTAGCAAACCGACCACGATTCGAAAAGCGGCGCTGCATCCGATCTGGCGCGCTTCGCAGGCGGATGTCCGCGCGCTGGCCGCTTTCGCGACCGCCGCATCCCGCTATAATTTCGCGTCTTTCGCCCACCGCCCGTCGCCGCTCCGCCGGCGCGGCAACGCGAACGAATCACGAGGGCGTAGCTCAGTCGGTAGAGCATCGGCCTTTTAAGCCGTTGGTCCTGGGTTCGAGTCCCAGCGCCCTCATTTCCCAGTCTTGGAACGGCACTTGGCGGAGCGCTTCCAGAAAAGGTTGCGCGAACCGCTTGTCGGTCAGCGTAAAGCCAAAGCTGAGGCCGGGCGGATATCATTTTCATGCCGCGGACTCGGGCATTTCTGTTCGAAATTCGTTCGGCAAGCCGCTACGATGGCGTTCCACGGCAACCCTGCCCCGATTCGGGCCGGTCGCCCCAGGATTTCAAACGAGAGGCAAGAATGAAACTCACACACCCATCTGCATTGCTTTCGAGCATCGCGCTGCTCACCTTCGCAGCCACAATTCACGCCGGCGGCGGCGAAAGCGGCAACCTGGCGGCCTACACACCCGATGCTTACATCACACACCTGAAATATCTCGCGAGTGACGAGTTGGGCGGTCGCGGACCGGGGCAACCCGGTTTTGAACTCGCCACCGACTACATTGGCGCAAAGTTCAAGGAATACGGACTGAAGCCTGGCGGCGTCGATGGCACGTATTTTCAGCCGTTCGACGTATCGCGCGGCAAGAAATTCGACAAGGAAAAGGCGACGCTCGAGTTTGCCGGAACGGACATCAAGGCCAAAGCGGGCGAAGACTGGACGACTTTTCCGTTCTCCGCGACGGACGATGTCGAGGCGCCGCTCGCCTTCGTCGGCTACGGCATCGAGGACAAAGAGGGCGGTTACGACGATTACGACGGGTTCGACGCCACCGGCAAGATTCTCGTGATGTTTCGATATGAGCCGCGCAAGATCGAAGGCGACCAGAAAACCACCGGCGACCCCACGAAGAATGCTCATTTTGAACGTAAGGCCGCTCTGGCTCACACGAAAGGCGCAAAGGGCCTGATCGTCGTCAACCCACCGGACCGTTCACCGACGGACGATCTTTATTCGTTCTCCGGCGGCAACGAGACCTACCAGTTGCCATGCATTCATGTAAAGCGCGAAGTGGCCGCGAAATTGCTGGCCGCCGCGAAACTCCCGACGCTGGAAGAACTGGAAAGCAAGCTGGAAAGCGAGCGGAAGCCGCTTTCGCGCGATCTTGGGATCACCGGCAAGATTGCGCCGGCCGTCGTGAAGAACTCGATTCATACGCGCAATGTGCTGGGCTGGCTCGACGGCGACGGCAGCACCGACGAAGTGATCGTCGTCGGCGCGCACTGCGATCACCTGGGCACGTCAAAACGCATGTTCAGCAGTTCAGGCACTGAGGAAATCCATAACGGCGCGGATGACAACGCGTCCGGAACCTGCGGCGTTTTGGAGATGGCCCGTGTCATTGCGAGCGGTCCGAAGCTCCGGCGAAACGTGCTTTTCATGGCCTTCAGCGCCGAGGAAATGGGTTTGCTGGGCAGTCGCCACTATGTCAAGAACCCCACGATCGAGCTCAGCCGCATCAAAGCGATGGTGAATTTCGACATGATCGGCCGCCTGAACGAAGAGCGATTCCTTATCTACGGCGTTGGAACCGCCCCCGAGTTCAAACCGCTCATCGACCGCGCATGCGAAGCGGCCGAATTGAAATACAAGGAAGGCAAGAGCCTGCCCGGCAACAGCGATCATGCCTCGTTTCAAGCAAAGAACATTCCGGTCATTTTCCCATTCACGGGATTGCATAAGCAATACCACCAGCCAGAAGACGACTGGGAGCTGATCAACGCCGACGGCGCGGTGAAAATCATGCGCATGGGGCACGTGGTCATTACCAGCCTCGCCAACATGACCACCGGGCCGACATGGAACGAAAGCCGCAAAGACGCTGACCCAAGCGAGGACGAAAAAGGCGAACCAGAAAAGCCCGCCGCCGAAAACGGCGACAAGAAAGCCGCTCCGGCCGCGCCCGCCAACAGCGACACGGCAGCGCCGGCGATGCCGAAAGTGCGGCTGGGCATTGTCCCGGATTATGGCGACGACGAGCGCCCCGGCCTGCTGCTGAGCGGCGTGCGCAACGGTTCCATCGCCGAGAAGGCCGGTTTGAAAGCCGACGATCGCATCATCCGAATCAATGACTTGAAAGTCACCGACATCAGCAGTTTCATGCGGGCGATGGGAACGTTTGACGTCGGCCAGACAATCACAATCGTCGTCGAGCGCGGTGGCAAGGAAGAGTCGTTCAAAGCAGAGCTGACCGCGCCGCCGGCGGACGAGCGCAAGCGTTAAGCCGCCGAAGAGCGCCTAACAAAATCAGAGCCGCGCTCTCCAATCCGATCAGAGCCGCGCCCGTGAGGGAGCTGCTGGTTCGAGAACCCGGCGAAAACCGCCCGAAGTCGTCGGAACCGTCACAGCGCGATGCACGCCGCCTTCCGACGACGACTCGAAAATGTTGAACACACTTGACTTCAAATGCACGTCGATGCCAGCAGGTAACAGAACAGGCCTTTCTGTGAGGAGAATCAGCACCAATCACAACTGTGCGACTATCACACCGAGAGGCCACGCTCATAGCTTCTCTGTTTTGTTAGGCGCTGTTAAAGAGCGCCGAGTGTAGTGCCTCGAAAATACAGGCCCGTATCAATCGAGGGGAGCATCGGCCTCTAAGCCACTACACCAACGAATGTCGATCTTTACGCCGCGCTCCATCCGCAATGCAACTGGCTCTGCAACCTCGACGTTAACCGCGACGGCGTTGTGAACAATCTCGACATCGACCCGTTGGTGATGCTCTTGGCCGGCGAATAACAACGGAAAGTCAGCGCGGGGAGCAATGCCTAACGGGGAAATCGCCAGAGTTCTCCGCCGCCGCGAATCGCGTCACGCGCGCAGCCGCCCGCGCTCAAGCACGAGCGTGCGATCAGCGAATTGCGCCACGCTTGAGTCATGCGTAACCATCACAATTGTCTGACCCTCCCGATGCAGCCCCTTTAACAACGCCATCAATGATGCGCCATTTTCCGCGTCCAGGTTTCCGGTCGGCTCGTCCGCCAGCAAAACATCCGGCCGATGCACCAGCGCACGCGCGATGGCCACGCGCTGTCGCTCGCCGCCTGAGAGCTGATTGGGCCGGTGCCGCAGCCGCTCCCCCAACCCGACGCGCTGCAAAATCGCGAGCGCATCCGCGCGTGCTGCCGCGCGCCCTGCCGGCCACGCGAACGTCTTAAGGCCGACCATGCGCGTGATTAGCACGTTTTCGAGCACATTCAGCTCGGGCAGCAAGTGATAAAACTGAAACACGAAGCCGAAATGGCGGCGGCGCAAACGAATCCGCATGCGCTCGGCGGAATTCAACACGTCAAACATGCTCACGCGCTGACTACGGCGATTCGGCGGCGCGAACACCGGCTCATCACGAAAAGTCAGTTGGCCCTGTTGCGGCACATCGAGCGCGCCGAGGATGTGCAGCAGCGTGCTCTTTCCGCTGCCGGATTTGCCCATGATGGCGACGAATTCGCCGCCGGCCACGGTCAGCGAGCAGTCGCTCAGCACTCGTAACTCTTCCGCGCCCATGCGATACGTTTTCGTCAGCCCCTGCGCGGCGAGCAGCGGCCGAGTGGAAGTGGCTTGCGGCGCGTTCTCCGCAGCGCGTGTCGGCGGTGACTGCGTCGCGCTATTCATACCGCAGGGCCTCCACTGGCTGCATCGATCCCGCCCGCCAGGCGGCGGCCAGCGAGCCGAACGTCGCGGCGCAGATCGCCACAAAAACAACGCCGATCATGTCCGCGGTTTTCACGGTGCTGGGAATCGAATCAAACGAATAAACCGAGCGATCCCACACCTGCCACGCCGGATTCAGCCGCACCAGAAACGCCTGAATTTCATTGATATTCACGACAAACGCGTAGCCCAGCGAGGTGCCCAGCGCCGCTCCGATGATGCCCACGGCCGCACCGTAGAAAACAAAGATTGCCGCGACGCCGGCCGACGACCCGCCGATGCTCTTCACGATTCCGATGTCGCGCGTCTTTTGCAGCACGATCATGTACAAAATGCACAGCACCAGCACGACGGCCACGAGCGAGATGATTCCGAACAGAATCGTCACGAGCTGCCGCTCTTTCTCGACGGGCGCGATGATGTGCGCCTGCGACTGCTCCCATGTGTACACCCTGACCAGCGACGCCAGCCGGGAATCGACGCCGTCAAGCTGATGCGCCGGGTTTCGTGCGACCTTGCGATATGCCTCCTCCAGTCGCGGAGCGAGTACGGCCGCGTCCACGCCGGGCCTGGTCTTCACCAGCACTTGCGATGTGCGCGCCTGGATGGTTCCGCTGCCGTCCGCTCGTACCGCCGCGCTCATTTCCAGCAGCTTTTGCAATAACGAGAAATCGCAATATACGTGCTGAGAATCGATGTCATAAATTCCGCTGCGCGAGTCGTCGGCATAGCGGAACGCGGCCTTCACCGGTGTGTCCACGCTACCGCTGGTCGAAACCGGGATCAACGTCAGAATGACGCGCATGCCGCGCGGATAAAACGAGAACCGCCTGTAGCGACCGTCCGAGGCGCGCTCAGCCACAATATCGCGACCGATGATGATTCCCGGAAGCTCGTCGCCCACCCATCCGGGATCGGCGCCCTCGGAAGCCTCGTCGTACACACCGATGATCGGCGACATGCCCGCTTTTCGCAGCAATTGCTCTTCCTCGCTGATCACGGATTCGTCATCCGCAACGCCGTCTTTCATCGCGCGGTCGAGAGCCGCCTGCAACTCCGGCGGCAAGCGCCGGGGCGGAAGCTCGACGTCAAAGTCGCCTTTGTCGATGTGCAGCTTCACGCGCGGCGCGTCGGGGTCATAGCCAATCACGGGCATTTTCTGCGGTTCGAGTGTCGTCGTATCCGGATAGAACTTCTCATAGAACAACCCGTCCTTGAACGCATTGACAACGTACGCGTCCTTCAGCCGAAGGCCGACCGCGCGGACGGTCGCCGTCTGCTCGGTGTCCGGGAATCTCAGCAGCGCATAGCTATAAATCACGGGTGACGCGACTGCGACTTCCGGCCATTTTGAAACTTCGTCGATAAACTCCTGATAGAGCGGGAACCCCGACGCTGAGCGATTGTCAACGATCAGGTCGCTCAGGATTCCGCGGGCTTTGCGCTTCAACTCATCCAAAAAGCCGCCCATCACGCTCATTACGATCAGCACCATGGCGGTGCAAAGCGTTACGGCTGCGATAGCGAAATACGCGATGCGACGCTTGCGCAGATACCGGAGTGTGAGAAACAGCTTGTACACCAGCCGCCCTTTCGGACGAGGGGCCGTCACGATCGGTTTCTGGGGTTCCTAGCGAGCGAATGCCCGATGCGCGCCCGCACCAACTGCAATTCCGCGCGCCACGCTGCTGGACACAACAGACACGCGAAAGTTGGCCGAATCTTAGCCGAGATCAAAACCAGCGTCGTCAAAAGCGATTCTCTTTGGCGAAGCGGGGCGGCGCCAAGTTCGGTCACAAATGACAAGGGCCTTGGCCTCGGCTTCAAGCTTCAGGGTCGGCGTCAGGTTTGTGGGTAAGTTCATGCTGCCGCCAGGGGTTTGTTGTTCCAGACGGCGTCCCATTCTCCGTTCAGCCAAGCCGCGCGGATCGAAAGTACGTTTTGCGAGCCCGCTTTGGACCAGCGCATCCCGCTGCGTTTCATGCGCAGCGCCACCAGGTGTTTGCACGCCGACTCGACGCTGCCCGAACCGATATCCAGTCCCGCCGCGCGGAATTTATCGTACGCCAGTCGCGCATCTTGGTTTTCGATGTACGTGATCAAGGCCTGCAATGCCGTTCGCTTGGTTTTCGCGCGCGTCCGCGCCAGCGCGGTTCTCAATCGTTCCAGAATGGCGCGCACCTGGCCTTCCCAGAGCAAGCCCTCGATCTCCTTGACCCACGCCTGGGTCTCGACCGTGTTCTCGCCGTGCAGCACGCGGCCGCACGTCCACACGTGCTCGCAGGCGTGATACCAATCCACAATCCAGACCGCTTCTTTCAGCAAGCCCCCGATGTGCCGCCAGATCCACTCCGCGCCGTCCCCCAGCAACACCACGCGCTTGGCTTTTTCCAAGCCACAGCGACACGCCAGCGACCACACAAACGGCACGAATTCCGCCGCATTTTCAAACCGCACCGCGTATCGGTTGTGCCGATGGCCGTCCTTGTCATACCAGTAGCACACCACCACCTTGGCCTCGTGCCAGCCGTCCTGATGCACCTGCACGCCGTCGACCAGCACATACAGCGTCTCCGGCGACGCCTCCGCCGGCGGAGATTTCCAGTCGCGCATGGCGGCGGCGAATTCGCGCGGGTGATCGGGACGCATGGCGCGGACGGCTTTCTCCTCCGCTCGCGCCACGACGCCGCCGACCGATTCGGTCAGCCGCTGAATCGTCGATGCGCTCAGCCGTTGACCGGTCAGCCGAAACAGCGTGGCCGAGGCGTTTTCGAACACGTCCTGTTTGCCCAGCCAAACCGCCGCCTGCGCCAACCCGACGCTCTCGGGCCCGGTGCCCAGGCCGACTCGCCGGTCATACGGCGTTGCCGATTGCTTGCAGTGGCGGCAGTGGTAGTACGCCCGGTTCAGCTCGATGTCGCCCATCATCGTCGCGATCGTCTTGGAGCGATGCTCGACGAACCGCTGCGCCCGCCCGCATTCGCAAGGGCGATGTGACCCCTCAATACCCCAATTTCTGGCGGCCCATCTGAATTTCCAGAGCCTTCGCCCCGACGCGTCGCGCCACGCCCAAAATCACCTGCTCGTTCCGCGTCAGGTCATCCGTCAAAGCCACCCCATCCCGCACACAAAATGCCAGCACCACCTCGGCAACCTCGGTAAGATTCACGTGGCCCTCCTTGGCCAATGGCTCGTTTGAAACCCAAAGCCATTGAAACCGAGGCCAGGGCCTTTGTCATTTACCCACAAACCTGACGCCGACCCGGCTTCAATGATTTCGCCTTGGCCTATGGCCCCGGCCGGGATTCCCAGCTACGCTCCGCCATTCATCGCCGCGGCAAGGAGGCCGTTGGTTCCATGTCCAACACCGCGCTGCTCATCGACGCGGCCATCATCGTCAGCTACTTCGTGGCGATCACAACCATCGGTCTGACGATCGGCCGTCGCGATCGTAATTTGGAGGAATACGCACTGGGCGGGCGGCGCGTGCCGTGGTGGGCGGTGATGGCCTCGATCATCGCGGCCGAAACCAGCGCCGCGACGTTCCTCGGCGCGCCGGCCGAGGGCTTCACCACGCGCGGCATGACGTATGTTCAGCTCACGCTCGGGCTGATCCTCGGTCGCGTGCTCGTCGGCTATATCTTCCTGAAGCCCTATTACGACTACCGCGTCTACACTGTTTACGACTATCTCGCGATTCGCTTCGGTGAGCGCACGAAGAACTACATTTCCGCGCTATTTCTGATGATGCGCGTGCTTGCTTCGGGCGTGCGCTTGTACGTCCCATCGCTGGTCATGGTGCTCGCATGGCGATTGTTCGTGCGCGGCGAGCCCGTGCAATACGCACATCTCGCATCCTGGGAGCCTTACGCGGCCGCGATCATTCTGCTCACCGCGATCACCTGCATTTACACATTGCTGGGCGGCATCAAAGCCGTCATCTGGACCGACGTGATTCAGGCAGCGCTGATGTTCAGCAGCGCACTGATCGCCATCGTGACGCTGCTCGTTCATCTCGGCGGCGGAGATATTTTCGCGGGATTTGCCGCGATCGGGCAATATGTGCCGGAAATGGCGCAACGGAACGGCTACTTTCTCACGGGATTCGAGTCGCTTCCGGCGGACGCGGACGCCTCGCAGATCTTTCGCACGCTGCTCGAAACGAAGTACACCCTGCCGGCCGCGCTGATCGCCGTCACGGCGCTGAATATGGCCGCTTTTGGCACGGATCAGGACATGGTGCAGCGCATGCTCACCGCCAGCGATCATCGCAAGAGCCGCCGCTCGCTCATCACGGCCGCTCTGATGGACGTGCCAATCGCCGCCGCATTTACGTTCATCGGCGTGTTACTCATCGCTTTTTACGCGCAGCGCCCGGAGTTGATGCCCAGCAAGCCCAATGACGTTTTCGGAGTTTATATTCTGAAAGTCATGCCTGTCGTGGTGCGCGGCTTTGTATTGGCGGGCGTGTTCGCGACCGCGATGGGTTCGCTCAGCGCTGCGCTGAATGCACTGGCAACCAGCGCCACGAACGATTGGTACATTCCCTATTTCGGGCGAGGGCGCGACGAACGGCATCATGTCGCGGCCGCCCGCGTTTTTACATTCGTTTTCGCGGTGCTGATGGTGCTGGTTGCGGTCGGGTTCGCATACGCCAACGCGCGGAATCCGAAGCTGACGATCATTCCCATTGCGCTGGGCATCGCCGGATACATGCTCGGCCCGATGCTTGGAGTGTTCCTGCTGGGCATGCTCACGCGCGCCCGCGGGTCAGATCGCGGAAACATGTACGCGATTTCGGTCGGCTTGGCGGCCGTGTTCGTGCTGAGCGGCCGGTTTTTCGAATTGCTCGATTGGCTGCGCGGGCGTTTTTCCAACAGCGCGGCATTGATCGCGCCGAGCCATCCCGAATGGCTCCCGCACATAGAGTTTACGTGGTACGTGCTGATCGGCGCGCTCGCAACCGCGCTCGTCGGCGCGCTCGTGCGCACGCCGCCCCCGGTCACCGCCGCAGCCGCCGCTCGCCGCGCCGCGCAGTCGTCGCCCAATTCATGAATTTTGCCGCGTTCAACCCGCCTCTCTACAATGCCGGATTCTGAACCGCGAATTATCGGGAGACGCGCTGTGACCATCGCATACAACGAACGTTCCTGCTACTGCGGCGAGGTTGATTCCGCCCGCATCGGCCAAACTATTACGCTCTGCGGCTGGGTCGCCACGCGCCGCGACCACGGCGGCATGGTGTTCATCGATCTGCGCGACCGGGAAGGCCTCGTGCAGCTCAAATTCAATCCCGAAACCGATCCGCCGGCTCACGAGACCGCCGGCCGATTGCGCAGCGAATTCTGCATCGCGGTGCGCGGCCAAGTCGCCGCCCGGCCAGAGAGCATGATCAATCCGCGCATGCGCACCGGACAGATCGAGGTGAATGTTCGCGAGATCGACATCCTGAGCGCATCCGAGACGCCGCGTTTTCTCGTCGAGGACGACATCAACACATCCGACGAGCTGCGCCTGGAATATCGCTTTCTCGATTTGCGCCGCCCCAGGATGCAGCGCTCGCTCATCACGCGGCACCGCGCGGTGAAGATCATCCGCGACTATTTCACCGACCACGGCTTCATCGAAATCGAGACGCCGTTTCTGACCAAGAGCACGCCCGAGGGCGCTCGCGACTTTCTTGTTCCCAGCCGCAAGCAGGCGGGCAGCTTTTATGCCCTGCCGCAGTCGCCGCAGCTCTTCAAGCAGCTACTGATGATGAGCGGGTTCGACAAATACATGCAGATCGTCCGCTGCTTTCGCGATGAGGACAGCCGCAAGGACCGTCAGCCGGAATTCACACAGCTTGACGTGGAAATGTCGTTCGTGCAGATGCCCGACGTGATGACCGTCGCCGAGGGCTATCTCGTGCGCGTGTGGAAGGAGATTCTCGGCGTCACGCTGCCCACACCGTTTCCGCGCATGCCCTATTCACAGGCGCTCGCGGAATACGGAATCGACCGCCCCGACACGCGCTACGATCTGCGCATCAAGGATGTCGGCGATATCGCCCGCAAGACGGATTTCAAAGTGTTCACCGGCCCACTCGACAAGGGCGGCGCGGTGCGCTGCATTCGCGTCCCCGGCGGCGCCGATATTTCGCAGAGCGAGATCGAAAAAGCCGACAACAGCTTGCAAAACATGTTGAAAGGCATCGGCGCGGGCGGGTTGCCGTATGTAAAAATCGAACTCGCAGACGGAAAGCCGACGTTCAAAACCGGCGTCGCGAAGTTCTTTTCGCCCGAAGCGACGGCCGAACTATGTGAGCGCGTCGGCGCGGAGCCCGGTGACGCGATCTTCTTCGCGGCTGACAGCGTCGATAACGTGTGTAAGTTCCTCTCGCGCCTGCGCGAAGAAATTGCCCGCCGCCGCAATCTCATTCCGGCTGGTCTGTGGAATTTCCTCTGGGTGATCGATTTTCCGCTGCTGGAGCATCATGCCGAGGACAATCGCTACTACGCGGTTCACCATCCGTTCACCGCGCCGATGGACGAAGACCTGCATCTGCTGGAGAGCGATCCGCTGAAGGCCCGTGCCAAGGCATATGACGTGGTCGTAAACGGCGTTGAGCTGGCCGGCGGAAGCATCCGCATCCACCGCGCGGACGTGCAAAGCACCGTATTCAAACTGCTCAGCCTGACGCAGGAAGAAGCGGAATTGAAATTCGGGTTTTTGTTGAAAGCACTTCGCCACGGCCCGCCGCCGCACGGCGGTTTTGCGATGGGCGTCGATCGGCTCGTCATGCTTCTCTGCGGCCTGGACAGCCTGCAAGACACGTTCAGCTTTCCGAAGACGGCCGAGGGCTATTGCCCGCTCACGCTCGCGCCGAGCCCCGTCGATCAGAAGCAGCTTGATGAATTGTGGATTCGGCTGAACCTGCCGGCGAAGAAATAGCTACGTGCGATGAACTTCAACCATCTCGGATTCGGCGCCCGCGTCGGGCCGGGGCGTTCCGCACTCCGGGCATCGCAGCGGGCTGGCGCGCAGGTCGTAGCCGCAGTTTTCGCAAATCCCCTGCAAAACCGGCGGCCGCCGCGTCATTTTCTGAACAAACCAGATCATGCCGATCAGCATCCAAAGACCGAATTGCAGAAACGCGCCGTGGATCAGCGTGATGAAAAATGTCTGAATAAAGCTGTAGTCCATCCCGATTGCAAAATCATCGCCGAACGGCGGCCGATCAAATGCGTGGTCCACAAGCGAGACCGCGACGAGGCCGGGAATCATGTCACACATGAGCCCCAGGGGAAAAATCACCGACACCGCCAAGCGCAGCCCCACGGCGATCTGCACGGATCGCAGCAGGAATGGATGACGTAGTAGCTTGGCGAACCATTCCGTTCCCGTCAGCCAAGTGTACGCGGCGGCATAGCACGCAACGCCCGCGAACATTCCAATGCCGTCGAATTTCGACGAAACGGCGATGATGGCGCTCGGAATCGCGCTGACGCCGCAAATGCCGCCCCAGACAACCAGCCGAACAACGAAATTGTCTGAATTGAGAAGTGTGCGCTGCATTGTTGTTCTTACGCTTACCTTCCACACGCGGTTCGCGCTCTGCTGCCATGCACCGGCCGTTGGCATGGCGTTCCGGCCCGAACGGCCATTTTCTGCGTCAGCGCCAATGACACGGCAAGGTGGGCGGTATTTGTTCTGCTACGATTGAGCTTATGTCGCAGCGCGATTCATTCGAGATCGATAAGCCGGATCATGCCGCACGACTCGTTGAATCGGGGCGAGCGGCGGCGGCTCGCGTTCTTGGCGTGAAACCCAGCGGCTTGCGCGTCATCCAGGCCGCCGAGCAGGCGGCGCGGGCCGCGTCCGACATGGGCGACGCTTCCCCTGATGCGCCGCGTCGGGCCTGTCGCGCCGGTTGCTCAGCCTGTTGTCACCTGGCTGTAGCGATTTTGCCCATCGAAGCGCTCATGGTCGCCGATCGCCTG
>JAEUIR010000076.1 GCA_016795025.1 Phycisphaerales bacterium | reverse complement strand
GGGGCTGGCGGTGCAGGTCAGCCTGCTCGGTGATGCGGCGCTCCTTCCCGCCGATGCGGCGCGGGCGCTCGCACAGGCGCGTGAATCCGGGGTCGCGATCACCGCGGGGCTGGACGGTGCCGGCAGCGACGCCGCCGACTGGCCGATCAGCACGCGATCCACCGACTTCCCCTGACTGGCGTGACTGGTAACCACATAACCGTACGCCAGATGACCAAAATCCCTGGCAATTGTCCAGCCGTTTTTCAACTCCAGGTTGCCGTCCGCGTCGATTTCTTTCACGGTGAACAGCGATCCGTTCGCGAGTTCGTGCTTGCCGTCGGCGGTCTTGCCGTTGTGCGTGATGCGAATCACGTCGCCCCGGGCGAGCGTCAGCTTCCGCGGGCGAAACACCTGGAAGCGCGCCGCCTGATCGAGCGGCAACTTCGGAAGATCGCTCACACGGACCGTCTGGCCCTTCTTGAAGCCCCTGGCGTTTTGATGAAACACGAGCACGTCATTCGGCCGGTAGCACATCGCGTCCTTCCGATCCGCTTCCGTGAAATTCGCGTTCATGAGCGTATCGCGTTCGTGGTCGTCGCTATCCAGCCTCTTGTCCCGTTTGAGCAACGCGCGGATTTCGGCCGTAATGCGCTCGCCTTCCGCATGCGTGGGTGACACAACGAGCGCGCTACCCTTGGACAGGGCGTCCACGTAATCCGCCGCCAGAGCCTGGTAGCGCTGCTCGCTCGCAACCTCGCGGATCGCCTGCATGCGGTCTAGCTGCTTGAAGGCGTCCTCCACCCTGCCCTCACTCAAGGCCCGCACGACTTGCCGGTATTCCCCTTGTTGCCGTTGAATCTGCTTGATTTCCGCGGGAACCAGCCCTGCGTGCGTTTCGAGCAGACGCAACGGTGCTCCACGTTCGACCGAACCGTGCTGCTTGCGGTCGCCGCTTAAGACCACGCGCGCATCGATACGATCAGCCAGATCGAAGACCTGCCCCATCGCGCGCGTTCCCAACAGCCCGGCTTCGTCGATCCACAGCACCTGCCCGCGGGCTTGTTCCTGCATCTTTCGATCGTCGAGCAGTCGCTTCACGGTGTCGGCCTTCCCAAAGCCTTCCTCACGCAGCACGCCGCGGCTCGCCCCCACGGAGGGCGCGAACGCGAACACCTGGTGCCCGCCGCCCTGTATCGCTTCAGCGGCTTCCTGCATCATGGTTGTTTTGCCGACACCGGCGGCGCCCCGAACCAGAATTACGCGGTCCGCGGAGTTCAACACGTGCCGCACGGCGCGCCGCTGGTCATCATTCAGCCATTCCCGCTTGAGATTGTAGGCAATCGAACCGAGCGGCCTGCAAGTGCCGCGCCCGCGCCGGGCAAAATCGAGCATTCGCCGCTCTTCTTCGAAGACCTCGCGCGTAGTGACAAACGTCCGCGACCCGCGTTCAATCTTGAGCAGCGGGCGGGTCGCAAGCTCGCGTGTGACATCCTCCAAACCGGCTTTGCCATAGCTGCGCTTCAACGCTTCGGCTTGCGCCGCGCGCTCCGACACGACCGCCGATCGCACGAAGCAGTGTTCGAGAGCTAGGTCCACGGCGTTTTCAAGGTAGGACTGATCGACTGCTGCTTTGGCAGCTTTGTTCCCGGAGGCGGACGCGGAATCGTCCGTTTTTTCAGAGCCATTCGCCGTTTTCGACTCCCGGGCTTTCGAGTCTGTTCCCGCCGCTTCCAACGCAATCGGGTTCGCCACCGCATCCTGCGTCAGGGCGGCATTCAATGGTTTTGCGGCATCGCCCTTCGCCGTTGCAACTTCCTTTTCCTTGGAAACGACACTTTTCTCGTCACCAACTTCCTGCGTTGGCTCCCGTTCTACAGACTTTTCTCTCGCGGCCTCACCTATGGCGCGAATCGCTTTAAGCTCCGTCGCCGACAGCCGTCGACGCCAGTTTTCCTTCAACTCCGGCAACGACAACTCGTCGCGCTTCTTCTCACGCGTCGCCGCCCCCAAAGCGCTCTTTTCCACCGGATCGGTCATCCCGCGCTCCGCCGCCGCCTTCTCAATCCGCTCCGTGCGCCGCGAAAACTTGCGCAGCGCGGACTGGGCGACGCCGGCCACTTCCCAGCCGCGATCGGTTAATCCGATCGGATAACCCAATTCCGCCATGCGTTCCGACAGCTTCGAGTGGAACATCGCTTCAAAAAACGGCGCATCGCGCTTCAATTCCGCGAACTGGCCGGCCTTCCAGCGCTGCTCCAGCGGGTCGTACGTCGTGTTGAACACGAAACAATGCGCGTGCAGATGCGGGTCGGGAACGCCCTCCACCGGACGGGCCGTGAAATGCACAAACTCACCCCACACCATGTTGCCCGTGTCGCGATCCTCATCCCGCCCGCCGGAGCGGATGCGCGTTTTCATCTCCGCTTCCATGACCGTCATCGTGTCAGCGACGGATGCGCGGAACGCGTCGAGGATGCGGTCATCCTCCGTCAAGGCATAAACCAGCGAAACGCTCTTGGGCACGTGAAAGTTGAAGTCATATCCGACGCGGCGATTGGATTTCTGGCGCTGCGTCAACGTCTTGCCGGTCGCGGGATCGAGATTGTCGCACAACGCATCCCACGCCTCCCGGTCTACATTGCCCGAGAGCCCCAGCCGCTCGGCCCCCAACCCGCGCCAGACGCCCGGCAGCTCCTGCCCCTCAAGATAATAATCCGCCGTGCTGTAATAGCGCTTGGCCCCGTCCGGCGTGACGTTCATCGTGATCCGCAGCATCGCAGAAGTTAATACGCCGATGCTTGCGGTTTGGTTAATGCGCGGTGGGAAGTTTCACGGGGCGGGGGCGCTTGCACGGCGGCGCTTTAATTGCGAAATCGCACGAGCAAGGGCAGGTCGCGTTAAGTACCGATAGCCCTGGGGCGAAAAATTGGGCTGAATCGAGCGAATTGCCTCCAGTGTGATAGGAAGTTCCAGTCTTGCTGGCCGCACAAGGACGATTCCGAAGCCCACCGCCGCGCCCGAGAAATATTTTCGATACTTGCCTAGGCTGACATAGCACCGACACCGGACCCGTCGCCACAATGCCGCCGGCGCACCAGCAATAACCCGCTCCACGGTCACTACCCCAATAACCTGCCGTAACGGAGCTGGAACATAAACTATCAAATAATCCCCTTTCTCGACGGCTGGCTTTCGGCGGCGCAACTCCACAGTTTTAGCGCCTCCCATAATTTGCTCTGCGTACTCCATTTGTACCGAAACCAGCAATGCCCGGCGCATCGAATTTCCTGTCTCGCTAAAGAGTGGCTTCCAGGATCGAGTAGAATTCACTGTGCTGTAATTTCAACGCCGTCGTCAGCTGTGGCGTCTTGCCTCGCGCGCCGAAAAGAAGCTCGCGCAATCTCTTGTACTTCATTGGGCGCGACAGTAGCCGAGTTCCAGAAAACCGAATCGCGCAGACCTGCCCACCCGGATTGCCTTCAGCAATTGCCGATACGTCGCGCCATTGAAAAACCCCGAGCCTGCGGAAACGTGCGAAAACCTCTTTTGGAGCTCCAACAAGCACTTCGTCAATATGCGAGCAGGCGCATACACACGACGTGCCGGAATATCCCGCTTCACCGCTCACGTACCAAAGGACTCTTCCAGGGGCGCGGACAATTTGTTGGTGCCCGCTTCGGTAGTAAACATTTTCATAGTGAAGCGCGAGAAACTCATCCGAGGGGATGAGATTCTGCGCCGCAAGTCGTTCTTCAAAAAGCTCCTTGGCCCACCTAGGCTGAATGGGGATTAGGAAATTGTCTATCTGTTTATTCCTTACGAACCCCGGCCAAATCGCCTTTTCGAGCCAAAACATCTTGTCTGCGTCCATCGGTTCCTGTGGCACCACCTCGTATGAATCTCCTTCAACAACCCCCACAATCGCTTTCGCTGCCACCGTCTCGTCCAGGATTCCGCGAATCACCACTTTGGCACAGTTGCGCTCACGTTCCAAAAACCCCAGATCAAAGCATGCCGCTCGAATGTCCTGTGGCGCTCTGCTGTCGTTAAGTAGCAGGACACCGTCTCGTTCCCGAGCTACGTACTGAATTGCCTTTTTTGCAAGATGCCTTGCAATCGTTGCGGAGAGCCGAACACGGGCTGTCCGAAACAGCCGAATCTCGGCGCCTTCTGTGGTACCTATAATAGCCAACAAACCAGCTGGCTTTTCGCCCGCCAGAATGACATGCGATATGCCTAAGCTCGGATCTGTAAGGGCCTCCCGAAGTGCAGCGTCGAATTGGGCTTGTGACTCATCGGCATCACAGTTTCTGAAATACGAGAAGAGTTCATGTGCGTCGAACGCAGCAACAGGACGTGTGACTAATTCAGTTCCCGCCAGCCGTGCAGGTTCATACGCCGCCTTCCGTCGGACTTCATCGATATCCAAAATGAACTGGAGCGGCGTAAGTAGTTGTAATCCGGTGGACTCTTCCAGCAACTCCGCGTGATCCAACAAGTCCCCGTCATTTGTAACGAAATATCGCGCGCATGCCGCGATCGAAGCCGCGATATGTCGAATATCAGATCGGCTGGAAGTCGAATCACCGACCTTGATTGCCGATCGTAGCGAGCTCGCGATGGTGTCCACGGCGTCCGCCGACACTGGCAAACTACCAAGCGAATGTGCAATCTGGCGTCCCCTTTCCCGAAGTTCGGCGTGCTCATGGCGGTCAATCTCATTGTAGACCTCGTCAGCTACATACAGCGCGACAAACTCGGAAAGCCAATCAGCTAGAAGTGCCGTGGAGTGTTGGTGACGCGGCCGTGATGATTCCGCGATATCGAAGACAATGTTTGAATCCACGACAGCAATTACTTTCTCTGCGGCGAGCTTCGCAAATTGCTCCCCCTCTAAACTTGGGTGTCGATGATCGTACCAAAAGCAGGTCAGGATTCGTGGTTGCAGGCCGCGACCTCGTCGCTCGCCTTTTGCGATGAATCCAATGCTGCTCCAAAACTTATGCGCGGGAAGGTCTCGTCCGCAACGAAGTGCAATTCCGAAAGTCTGCCGCGTCCGTTTTTTTAGCTCGTCGACCAGAGATAAGCCCACGCCGCGGTTCCTAAACCGGTCGTCTACGCAAAGATGATGGACTCGTGCCTGGTACGGGTTTCTTGTAACGGTAAACCAGAGGTATCCGAGTACTTCACCTGACACGTCCAGCGCACAGAGTATGTGTCCGGCCCGCGCCTCCCGCGCCACCACTTCCGCAGGAATGAACCCGAGAGTTGTCGTGTTAGCATCCGCTAGGTCGATGATCCTTTTGATGTGACACTCTGAAACGTCAGAAGTCAACTTAGGATCGGGTACCTTGTGCATAGCTCCATTATACAATGGGACGGCGCACTTCATCACCTGCGAATGAGTATGAGTACAAATTGCCATCGGCGCCTGCAATACTGTCTTAATGTCGCGACGGCTCGCTTTTCGCACGTCCCGACCGTCCAAAACATCCAGCATCGAGTGGGTACGTGCGCCGTTGGACTGACGTAGATCGGGCCTAACCGTCGTGATGAACCGGCGTTGCTCAAGAATCTGCCGTTCGACATAGGCCGGCACGCAAACGGCATATCTCATGGTTTCCGCTTCACGCCCAGTTTCGCCGCGATGGCATTCAGTGTTTCGCGCGCCAGACGTCCCCGGCCGGCCTTGATGTCTTCCAGGCTGCGGCGAATCGCGGCCGCGTCAGCCGCATGCTGCGCCTGCTCTGCCAGCTTGTCGTAGGCGTCCGGACTGAGCACCACCGCCGATGGCCTGCCATCCCGCGTCACGAACAGCGGCCGTCCTGTCTTCTCGACTTGCCGGTGGCACTCCGCCAGATGCGCCCGGTACTCCGTAAACGCTCGAATATCCTCGCTTCGCATGGCCATTCCTTATGTACGCTTATATGTACAGTATGAGATATGCCGCGGCTAAAGTCCAGTGGAATACTCGCCACATCATCGGATTTCCCTGGTCGATCCGGCCGCTTCCGTCTCGCGGCCTTGATCGACGGGCAAATCTAAACCACCGCCGGAGCGGCCCCAGCATCAGGCTGGATCAACATTGACATTGTCGATTGGCTGCATCACTCTTCACGAACCATCCGGCACGAATGAGCGGCAGCGATGAAATCCCGAACTTTGGCGACACTCCCAGATTTCCCGATTCTCCTCGGCGAGATCAAAGCACGTATCCGGCTGGCGCAAACGCGGGCCGTCGCTTCCGCCAACGCCGAACTCGTCCGGCTCTACTGGGACATCGGCAGACTGATTGACACGCGGCAACAGCGCGAAGGCTGGGGTGCCGCGGTCATTCCGCGCCTGTCGCGTGAATTGCGCAACGAGCTTCCCGAGATCAAAGGCTTTTCCGAGCGCAACATCAAGTCGATGCTCGCGTTCTTCCGCGCGTATCCCGATGCGACGTTAATTGTGCAGCAACCTGCTGCACAATTGCGCAATAGGCCCGCGCCGCGCCAAAAACCCGTTTCCGAATCGAAGAAGACGCGAAACGTGCAGCAGGCTGCTGCACAAACTCCGCCGCCAATTCTATGGGCGATTCCGTGGATTCATCACGTCACGCTGATGGAGAAAGTCAAGGACGCAAATGCCCGCTTTTGGTACATGCGGGAGACGCTTTCCCACGGCTGGAGCCGAAACGTACTGCTTGCCATGATCCAGTCGCAGGCCCATCGCCGCCAAGGCAAGGCCACCACGAATTTTGAGCGGCTGCTGCCCCCGTCCCAGTCGGACCTCGCGCGCCAAGCGCTTAAAGATCCGTATATCTTCGATTTCCTAACGTTGGAAGAGCCGTTCCATGAGCGGGAGCTGGAAACCGGCCTATTGAAGCAGGTGGAGCGGTTTCTTCTGGAACTCGGCCAGGGCTTCGCCTTCGTCGGCCGGCAATTCCACCTGGACGTGGGCGACAGCGATTTCTATCTCGACCTGCTTTTCTATCACCTGAAACTCCGCTGCTATTTCGTGATCGATCTTAAGAAAGGCGCGTTCAAGCCGGAACATGCAGGAAAAATGAACTTTTACCTGACCGCCGTGGACGAGCGGTTGCGTCATGCCGGCGACGTCCCTTCGATCGGCCTCATCCTCTGCCAGGATCGCAATCACGTCATCGCCGAATATGCCCTGCGCGACGTGAACAAGCCGATCGGCGTATCCGCCTATGAGTTGACGCGCGCACTGCCCATCACGCTTCAATCCGCTCTGCCAACGATCGAAGAGATCGAGGAAGAACTGGATGCCGCGACCGCTGCGGACGCAAAGCAGCGGCCCACCCGCAAAAAAACATCGCCCCGCCGGCCGTCCGCCAAACCCCGCAAGCGTTGACCGCTGCGGCATTGCGCGTCTTATTTCTACCCCACGAGCCGGATCGGCACGCGCCCCTCCGGAAAACGTGCCACCACTTCGAGTTCTCCGCCCAGGGCCGCGACGATCTTTCGTATCGTCGACAATTGCATGTCCGGCTTTCTTTCGAGCTTGGATAAGCTCGGCTGCTTGATTCCCAGCCGCCGCGCCACTTCCGTCTGGCTCTTGCCAGCCCGCATCCGCAATTCGCTCAGCAGCAACTCGCCCAGCAGTTGCCGCGTGCGCTTGGCTGCCTTGGCACGCACCTTTACCGAGGCAGTCTGCTTCACCAATTCGTCGAATGATTTCGCCATGTTACGATCGTTTCTCGCGTTTCCGTCGCTTCAGCCCGGCCAGATGCGCGTCAAACAGCCCGTAGGCCTCTTCGCCCAGCGACGCGAACCACTCGTCGAATATTCCCGTCGTCGCGACCGCCCACATTGAATCAGTATAGCTTATAAGCTATATCCGCGTCAAGGTTGATTTTGCGCCGAGTGCAGTTGTTGAACTGGTGTTTGCCTTTGCCCGGCGTTCTCGCCCGTCTGTCGCTTTGCTCCCCGGCCCTCGCGGCAACCGTCGCGCCATGCGGCCTGAAACGCCAACAGCGCCGCCTCTCACGCCGGCTGCTTTTCGCTCCTTCCGGGCGGCGGGCGGGGGCTGCGCGGAGTTCCTTTCGGCTCGTGGGCCATCCCTGGGATCCGTGAAGGGACGGAACCCCTTCGCTCAAACGAAAGGAACCAAGAGATGAACGCCGAGCAAACACAGTCACCGATCAACCCGTACTACGCGCGCCGCAATCAGCCCACGACGCCGAACCATCGAATTGCGTCTACGCAAGCGCCTCAATGCGGCGCGTCGCCCCGACCGTACGGTTCCTCCGCACGTCACGTCCGGTTCGCGAAGCTGCCCGCCGCGCCCGTTACCGCCAGCCCCGTGCCGCATCTGACGAGCCTTTATCACCTTGACGAAGGCTATGAATTCGGCGACCGAAGCTATCCCGGCAATTGCAGCGGCAGCCTGATCCGCGACCTGCTAAATTACTTCCGACCGCGCGATGTCTTCGACCCGATGTCGGGCAGCGGCACGTGCCGCCAGGTTTGCGAGGCGCTCGGCGTGCCCTGTGTCGCCGGCGATATTCACGAAGACTTTGACGCCGCCCATCCCACATTGGTAGATCAGCTTGGCGGCCGGCAGTTTGAGTTCATCTGGGCGCACCCGCCGTACTGGCGCCAGAAGCTCTACGCCGCCGACGCCCGCGACCTGTCCCGCGCGCCGACGCTGGATGCGTTTCTCGAACGCTACGCAGCGTTCATCACCAATTGCACCAAACTGCTCGCCCGCGGCGGCAAGCTCGCGATCCTGATGGGCGATTACACCGACCGCCAGAGCGGCTTCGTTCCCCTCACCTATCACACGAAACGCCTCGCCTTCGCAGCCGGCCTGCGCCAGTGCTGCACCGACATCATCCGCTTCAGCCACGGCGCCGGCAGCAGCCGCAAGGTGTACCGCTCGGCGTTCATTCCAGGATTGCACGATGTTTGCATGGTGTTCAGCCTGACTTGTTGCTGAACGGCGTCGCGGTATCTGCACCGTTCGCCGCGGGCAGCAGCCTGTCTCATCTTCCCCGTTCCCTGTCGCCTGCGCGTCTGCGCTCGGGCCGGAGAATGTCTCGGACCAGGTGGGCGGCGGAGGCGATACCCATGACGGCCATGCTAACCATTGCGACCGCTTGAAACGCCAGCGCAAATCGTTCCTGGCGCGCTTGATGCGCCATGTTCTGGGCTTGCGCCGCGACTTGAAGCAGGCCGGGATTCTGCGGATTCGGCGGGTGCATGGATGGCTCGCGAGAGATTTTCAACTTCTGCGAGCGTAGCTGACACGCAGCCCCAGCGCAACCAGAATTTCACGCACAATGGCTTACCCCCGTCTAAATTTCGGTTGATTGATCGAGACCAGGTGATAAGCGCAGGCCGGCCGTCGTAAGCCCCACAAGCGTCGGATAGGCGTTCGCGAATGATGCCTCGCAGGCCTTTGGTGCGGACGTTCCCTCTATTCACGGCGGATTGGCGGCACTGGCAGCGCGCCCTGCTGCTCGCCGATTCTGGGCCGAGCCTCGCCGTTCATGCCAGCGCGTACCACGTGGATCGTCCGGCCCCGTGCCGCGTCAGGAGCTTGGCCTTGACCAGCCGCCGGAAATGTTCTTTCAGCGTGTTGGGGCTCGCATGTGTGGCGCGCACGGCGTCGCGCATCGTCACGCGGCCCTGATCCCGTGCGTAATCGAGAATGGAGATCGACAATTCCGGCAATTCCGCGAGCACGATCTGTTCGCGATCGATCTTGATTTCGAGGCGGCGCTTCTGTTGCTGCAGGGCGCGCAGAAAAAACAGCAGCCAGGGCTGCCAATCAGGCGAAGCCGAATGAATCGTCGCCTGGGTTTGGCGCAGCGCGAGGTAATAGCCCTCCTTGTTCTGCTCGATGACACTCTCAAGCGAGCTGTACGGCACGTAGGCATAGCCCGATTGCAGAAGAAGCAGCGTCGTCAGTATCCGGCTTAAGCGGCCGTTGCCATCCTGAAACGGGTGGATTTCCAGAAAAACCACGACAAATATGGCGAGGATGAGCAGCGGATGCAACCGAGCCTGCTCTCGGGCTTCGCGCAACCACGCCAAAAGCTCGGCCATGCGCCGCGGCGTGTCGAAGGGCGTAGCCGTCTCGAAGACGACGCCGATCATCCGGCCGGCTTCGTCGAAAGCCCCGACGTTGTTTGGTAGCGTCTTGTATTCGCCGCGGTGCCGCTCATCTTTCTCGCTGTAGCGCAGCAAATCGCGGTGCAACTGGCGCATCATGTTTTCGGTGACAGGAATCTCCGCCCATGATTGAAACACCGTTTCCATGAGTTCGGCGTAACCGGCGACTTCCTGCTCGTCGCGCGTGGTGAACGACTTGATTTGCAGGCGGCCGAGCAACCGCTCCACTTCGCGGTCCGACAGTTTGCTGCCTTCGATGCGCGTCGACGAGCCGATACTCTCAATTGTGGCCACCCGCCGCAAAGCGCGCAGCCGCTCCGGTGCCAGATTGCCGGCGGCCCGCCAAGCCCCCTTGAACTCGTCGATTTCGCTGAGCAGCGCGAGCCACTCGGGCGTGATGCGGATCGTGTCGATATTCATAAGTGAAGCCTAAACCGCCCGAATTATCACCTGATTTCGCCCGATTGTCCACCGAAATATTCACCCGATTACACCGATTCATTAGAAGGGCCCATAATTTAGTACTCGGATGTGACGATAACGTACCGCTCCGGCAATCCGTCTCACCTTCCCCGTTCCCTTTCCCCGCCCCATCCCCGCTCCGGCGGCAAAATGTCGCGGAGCAGGTGCGCCGCCGAGGCGATGCCCATCACGGCCATGCTGACCATCACGACCGCTTGAAACCAACGCAAACCGCTCCTGGCGCACCTGATGCGCCATGTTCTGGGCTTGCGTCGCGACTTGAAGCAAACTTGGATTCTGCGGGTTGGGCGTGTGCATGGGTTCCTCGCGACAAAATTTCAACTCTCGCGAGCGTAGCTGACCGGTGGCGCCGGCGCGATCAGAATTTCGCGATCGATGCGGGGATTGTGTCACGGTCCTTTGGCGACGAGAATTAGCTCCAATTTGGTTTAGAGGGAGCATCCTATGGCCGAGCCGTTCGCTACCTTTTGGCTGCGTGTTCAGCCTGGGTTTGAAGTTTTGGAGAAGTTCGTTGCTGCCGTGACGGGAGCATTGGGGGGCGATGCCGTCCGACTGACAGTTAGCACGAGCTTCGGCAATAATCACGTCGAACTGTCGTCGATTGGCGTACGTGAAATCGCAGCAAACCCCGAGGTTGTGGCCCTTATCCAACTGCTCAAGAGCCACCCACAGGCTGCATGTCGAGTCATCCGTGTAATCGTTCAGCAAAAGCACAATTTGGAGGTCGTCTACAAGGAGGAGGGCACAGCTGCTCGCCTTGATTTTGATAACGTTAACGCAAAGGAAGTTGCTCGCGTCATCTCTATATTTGAAAAGCACTTTACGTTCTCAACGAAATCAGCAATCATTGACGCGTCGCTGCCGGAAACGCACAAAACGAATCTTCGATACTACGAAGAATCTTTGTCAGCACTTCAAAATGCAGTCGCGCAGATAGCCACGTTCAATCTGGAGCAACGCAAACAGCAATCGGAGTATTTGGACAAAAAACAGGCCGAGCTTGACGAACGATTCAATGCGCGGCAGTTGGAACAAGATAAGATACTGGCTGTCAGGCAAAACGAGCTTAACGAGCGAGAGGTTGACTTTGCAAGGAAACTCGCCGCATTTGAAATGCGGGAATCAAAGGTCGTAAGACGCCAGATTTTCGCAGATATGAAGGATGCTATCGCAAAACGTAAGTTCGTCCTGTCCCAACACACAACGAAGAAGCGATGGATGGTCCATGGAAGTTGCGGTGGCATGTTTCTGTTTGCAGCCATCGCAATATACGCATTTGCCTCCAAGGTCTTAACGGAGCAATCGCCCGATTGGCATCTGTTCGTACCGCTGTCTGCGGCAACTATTACCTTCTTGACCACGGCGATCTATTACATTCGATGGAATGACCAGTGGTTCCGTGAGCATGCACAATCCGAGTTCAGAAATGTTCGATTCGCTGATGACATGAATCGCGCCAGTTGGCTAGCAGAACTGGTGTTTGAATGGGATAAGGAGAAAGCCGGGGCTATGCCCGATAGTTTGTTGTCAGCGTTTTCGCAAGGGTTATTCGTATCCGAAAAGCTTGCAGTCACTGAGCATCCAATTGAAGGCATATTGGGGACATTGAAGGGTTTCACAAGAATCAAGGTTGCCGATGTTGAGCTGGAAAAGGGAGCCAAGAAGTAAGGAAAGACGACGAACACAAGAGAAGAAGTCCAGGCACAATGACCGAGTGGATTATTGTCGCGTACATGCTAATTGCGCGCTTCTCACCGTCTTCATTCGCCCGGAAGCGGCAGACGACGCCAGTCGCGCTCGCCGTTGGCTCGAAAGCGTGCGGCCGGGGCTGGGGGCGGATTTTCAGGCGGAACTCGGCGATCTGTTCGATCGTCTGCAGCGCCAACCCGCGCTTTACCCGGCGCTGCACCGCGATTGCCGGCGGGCCGTGCTGCGGCGGTTTGATTACAGCGTGGTCTATCGCTTGCTGCCCGACCGCATCCAAGTCATCGGCGTGTTGCATTGCCGGTTGAATCCGGCCGTGATGCAAGCGCCCATCGCATTGAGCCACTGACTGTCTTTCCTGTCGTGTTCAGGGCTGATCGCGATGGACCCGCCCCAGTTCTTTCCGTTCTTTTCAAAGGTGTTTGGGGTCACGTTCCGTCGATCCGCCACCCTCGCTCTGAATACCCTTGCGTCATAGCCCACGCCACCGGCGAGGTCGATCCCGCCTTCTTCGCCTCCCTGGTACACGAGGCGGGCGCTGGGCAGCGGTTGTCTGCCTCCTTGTTCATCCGGTTCTCTTGCCCGGTTCGACTTGGCCGCTTCCCTCACGCAGCCTTGTTTGACGGGTATGTCTAAAACCGCCGCCGGGCCGGTCAAGCGAAAAATCGTTTCCCCGCGGGGTGCGCGCACCCTCGCGGGCCCCACCATTTTCCGCTGTGACCGAACGCTTTCGAGAAAAGCTCCCGGACTGAGGCGGTTTTCTAAAAAAACCCGTCAAGGCCGCGAAGGTCGCGGGCTTTGAAAACTCAAACCGGGAGAACCGACATGACCAACGAGAAGAAAACCAACCAACCCGAATCCAAAGCGCCCACGCACATCGCCTACCAGGTCCGCGACCGCGAAGGCGGCAAGGCCTTCTGGACCCGCATCGGCAGCGCTTGGGCTCATGGCGACGGCAAGGGATTCAACATCCAGATCGAGTGCGTGCCGCTCGACGGACGCATCACGCTCCGCGTGCCTTCGGAAAAGAACGACTAACCAATCACAACCCGGGGCGGGCCCATCGCGGTCCGCCCCGTTGGCAGACAGGAGATGCCCATGAACGACCATAGCACCCGCAATGCGATCGCCGATCTGGAACAGGCGCTCGGACTCTATCACGCCATCATGGCGCTCCACCGCAATCCACGGAGCCGCGCATGACTCGATGCGTCACGGCCAATCCGTTCTACGCTGCCAGGATACGCGGACGCGCCATGACGAAGGCGGCTGCACCCATCGCCAAGCGCGTCGTCATCGGCGATGCCGTGCTTTATCTCGGCGACTGCTTCGATATCCTGCCGACGCTGACCGGTATCGACGGCGTGGTGGCCGACCCGCCGTTCGGCATCGGTTTCGACTACCGCTCGCACGACGATCGCGCCGGCGACCATGACGACTTTATGCTTCGACTGGTGCCGATGCTCAATCGCGTCACGCGCGGCGGCCCGTGCTTCCTGTGGCAAAGCCCGCTCAAGGCCGATCGCTGGCACCGTTACTTTCCGCAGGGCTTTCGCATTGTCGCCGGCTGTAAAGTCTATCCGCAGCACCTGGTCGGCAATGTCTGCCTCAGCTGGGATCCGATCATCTTCTGGAGTGGCCGCTCACGTCTTCACGATGAGCTACCCCGCGATTGGCACGTGGTCGATCTCACGCCGTGGGACGGCTATCGCGGCGAGAATCCCCATCCCTGCCCGCGCCCGCTCGAACCGGTGCAATATCTATGCGATCACATTTGCGCGGCGACCATTCTCGATCCCTTCATGGGCAGCGGCACGACCGGCGTGGCGGCGCTCAAAGCCGGCAAACGCTTCGTCGGCATCGAGAAAGACCCGGTGTATTTCGAGTATGCCTGCCGGCGCATCGCGGCCGTAGCAGCACAGAATCGCACCAGCTAATCCCGCACCGGATTCAAGCCGTTATTCGAACCGGCGGGAACGAATCCGGTGCCGACCGGAGTAGCGACCCCTTCCCTCTTCCCCATCATAGGTCGGTCGCCCAACTGTGCGGCGTGGTAGCTGTTTCGGGTTGTAACAACCCGCTGAGTACATGCCGGAGTTGAATTTCAACAGTTGCTGCTTGCTCTCGTCTCGTCAGTGTACGCGCCCGTGCTCGCCGTCAAGGTACTACTCCGCCCCAGACGGCGGGGCGGAGCCTCTTCTGCCGACGGTTCCACCTTGACGGCTTGCGCGCGGGTGCGTGAGCCCATCCCTCCTTCCGTCGAGAGCAAGCGCGCGATCGCGTGCAAGCGTCTCGCGAGAAAACCAACGGAAGGAGTCTCACCCATGTTCGACCTGTATCAAACCGTCACCGACCGCATCGTGGCCATGCTGGAGCAGGGCGTCGCCCCCTGGCGTTCGCCGATTCTGGGCCGTACGTCAGCGGGCCATCCGTATAATCTGGCCTCCGGCAAGCCCTATCGCGGCGTGAACGTGTTCCTGCTGGCCTTCACCGCCTGGGCCAAAGGCTATCCATCGCCGCATTGGCTTACGTTTAACCAGGCCAGGCAGAAGGGCGGAGTCGTGAAGAAAGGCGAGCAGGCGTCGATGGTCGTGTTTTGGAAGAAACACGAAATCGAAGACAAGGAAACCGGTGAAGCCAAGACGGTGCCCGTGCTGCGCTACTACAGCGTGTTCAACACCGAGCAGTGCGACGGCGTGCCCGCTCCGGGCGTGCCGCCTTTCACGCCGCTAGACTTCCGGCCGATCGAGGCGGCCGCCGCCATCGTCAGCGGATACAGCGATGCACCGGCGGTGACTCACGTCGGCTCGCGGGCTGAATATCTTCCACTCTCCGATGCGGTCCGATTGCCGGATCCCACACGGTTCGTGTCAGCGGAAGAGTATTACGGCACGCTGTTCCACGAGTTCGCCCACAGCACCGGTCACTCCAGGCGGCTGAATCGCGGCATTGACACTAAACTCGCGCCGTTCGGCTCGCCCGACTATAGCCGCGAGGAGCTGGTCGCCGAAATGGCCGCCGCGTTCTTATGCGGCCAGGCGGGCATCGAGCCTGTCACGCTCGAAAACCAAGCGGCCTACCTCCAAGGCTGGATTCGCGTGCTGAAAGGCGACAAGCGGCTCGTCATCACCGCCGCCGGGGCCGCTCAGAAAGCCGCCGACTGGATTCGCGGCGAGCGGTTAACACGGCAGAAAAACGCGGCGGACGTTGACGCCGGAGACGAAATCGTAAGTGGCTGAAGTCGCTGCAACATTCGGCGAAGCGGTCTCGTCGCTGCTTCGCCGAATGCTTTGCCGTCTGTTCATCCTGAGACTATTTGCGGCCTGATGATGCGGCACGCTGAAGCCACACGCACTCCGCCAAAACGGAAGAGCCTCCCTTTGAGGGTCTCCAACCGCTGAAGATCGCCCACTCTCTGACATCTTTTGTGTTTACAATCGCTTGCGAATCAGGCATGCTGGAATCATCACAAGGGGTGTTGCGATGGCTGCGTCACTGGAGGATTTTGATTTTTCTGCTTTTTCGCTGCAGGAGCGCTTACTGCTGGCGCAGGAGCTGCTGTATAGCGCGCTGGACGACATGCAAGCCGAACCGATCGCACCGGAACAGATGCAGGAAATGGAACGCCGGCTGGCCGATCTTCGTAGCGGACAAGTCGTCGGCGAAAGCTGGGAAAGTATTGAAAGGCGCGTCCAGCAGCTGCGATGACGAAAAACGTCATCTATTCGCCGCTGACGGCGGAGGATATCGCCGCCGTTTGCCGTTCATACGATGCGAAGCGGCCCGGACTCGGCGATGAATTTCTCGTACAACTCCGCCGCACGTTGCAGCATATCAACGACTATCCGCTCAGTTACCAGCGCCTGACGGGCGAATTTCGCCGCGCCCAGGTCCGGAGGTTTCCCTTGGTCGTGCTCTACTGTTTTGACGCAAATGCAGACGCGATCCTTGTCGTAGGCGTCTTGTCCACGCGCCGCGATCCGACGCATTTGCTCGAACGCACCCAAGGGCCGACTCATTGATCGCAGCCTCTTACCGCATCGGCGCCGCCCAAAAGGCTGCCGACGGAATTCGCGCTGATCGGTCACACGGAGGCAACGAGGCAGCGACACTCCATACGCGGGTTTGACAGCCGACATTCCCGCACGCCAAACGAGCTGATTCATTTGGCTAGCGGCGGTTCGCCGTGCGAGAACACCAAAAACCATCATTGCTGGAAATGCCCCGAGAACGTCGCGGGCGGGCCGGAAGCCCGGCGGGGGGAACCGGACTGGCGCGGCCGCACCTCGCGACAGGAATCATTATACGCGAACGCCGATGACATCGACCTTTCCCAATGTCCCAAAGCACCAGGGAATGGAACGGCACGCAGCGCCCCCACAGTCAGTCAAGCTGCTGACTTACGTGTCAATTTGCGACACTGTGGCGCAGCCGCAACCCGCCGACAGCCGAGCCATTTTGGAATGCACCGCCCACCAAATTTTCGTCAGACATCTCCCCTAAGCGGAGCTTAGGAAGAATTTCACCGTGAAAGCCGAGCGGTCATGATGTAGCACAGGCTTTCGCCATGTCCACGGAGCAGTCATGCTTGCGTGCATGATTGCATGCACTCATGAATGCGAGCACGCTCGCAAGCAAGCTCTCTCGCGCAACTGTCGCAGCCGCAGCAGCATGGCGCGCGCGATCGCTGGCTTGGGAGCCCGAAAGCGTGCCTACGCTCGCTGCGTAAATAGTGCTTGCCACGTTGCGCCGAGGCATGCTATCGCTGGCGCATGATCATTGTGGTAGCGAATTCCAAGGGCGGCGTGGGCAAGTCCACGTTGGCGGTGCATTTGGCCGGCTGGCTTCATCAGCAGGGCCACCGGGTAACACTTGCCGACTGCGACGCGCAGCAATCATCGTCGCAGTGGATTCGCGAGGCGGTTCCGCAGGTTAGCCTGGTGCGCCTCAGCGCACCAAAGGAAATCCTCAACCAGTTGCCGGCGCTGGACCAGGAAACCGATTTCGTCGTGGCCGACGGCCCCGGAAGCGACGAAGAGCGCAGCCGGGCGCTTCTGCTGCGCGCCGATCTCGCCATCGTTCCCTGCAAGGCCAGCATGCTCGAAGTACGGGCGCTAGCGGCTGCCACCGAAGTGCTGCGGCAAGCGCAAGACATTCGCGCCAACAAGCCGTCCGCGATCATTGTGCTCAGCATGGTGGGCAAGCAATACCGACTGACAAAGGACATGAAAGACGCGGCTGCGGCGCTGGCGTTGCCGCTGGCCACGACGGCCATGACTTTGCGGCAAATCTACGCCGATGCGCCGGGGCAGGGGGCGGTCGTGTGGAACCTCGGCTCACGGGCGCGCGAAGCCGCCCGCGAGGTCGAGCAGCTTTTCCGGGAGATTTTGCCCGAGGCGTGCACTAGCACTCTCCGCAAGAAACAAGCCGTTAACGAATAGGGGGATTATGGCAGAACGTAGATCTTTGGTGGATGCGATCCCATCCGCGGGCATCGGGCAGAATCGCGAAACCGAATTCGTCCAGGGCGCCGCCAAGTCATCCGACGGGATCAAGGCGATGCGCAATGCCGCCACCACCGCCGCCGGCGTACCGCTCAGCACACGGGTCGATCCCGACGTGGCCGCGGCGCTCAAACGTGCATCGCTGGAGCGAAAGCTCCACGGGATCGAGCCGAATTCCTTACGCGACATTATGGAGGAAGCGCTGGCGCCGTGGCTCAGGGCACACGGTTACCTGCCATGACGAGCACCGTTGCCGCGGATGTACAAAAAGCGGAGTTGTTTCTCGATTCGTCCCCCGCCATTACGCCGTTAACGCGATGCCAGGCCCGGTTGGTCAACGCCGGGTCACAAATTGCACACGACCCGCCGGATCGCGCGGATTTTCTGCACACGGTCATGTGCCAGTTGGGGCTTCCCCGTCGGCGAACCGAGGCCCGCAGCTTCGAGCGGCATAGCGGCTTCATCAGTTTCCTGTTGGAAGCCGGTAAGCTCTTCAACGGCAAGGATTTTGTCGAGCAGCCGCTGCCGTATGGAACGATTCCCCGGCTGGTCATGGTTCACGTCAGCTCGGAAGCCATCCGCACGCAGCAACGCTTGATCGAGATCGGCGATAGCATGCGGCAATTCCTCAATATTCTGGGCATGCAGGCCAACGGCGGCGAGCGCGGTGGCTACACCGCCTTCAAGCGGCAGATGGAGGCACTCGCGGCGTGCCGGCTGACGCTCGGTATGCAAGCCGAGGGCAAGGTGGTAACGGTCGACGCCAAACCGATTCGCAAGTTCGAGGCCTGGCTCCAGCATGACGGCACGCAGCGGACGTTGTGGCCCGGCGCTTTGGAACTGACGCAGGACTTCTTTAACACGCTGAAAAGCCACGCGGTTCCGCTCGACTATCGCGCGCTGGCCGCTTTGAAGCATTCGGCCCTGGCGCTCGACATTTACACCTGGCTGGCGCACCGGCTTTGCCGAGTAAGCAAAGCGCACGGCGTCAAAC
>JAEUIR010000075.1:6850-19008 GCA_016795025.1 Phycisphaerales bacterium | reverse complement strand
TCGGCGGAAAGACAGTCTGCATCCCAGTCGACCGAATTTCGACGAGTGAGCCCGCAGACTTGCTTCTAAACCTCTTCGATGGGAGGGGCGCCGTCACCTTGAACAACCAGTGCGATCGGGGCTTACCAGGGCGTCCGAACACAAGAGGTGTTGGTGGCAAGTACTCATCCGCCATGTCGACACAGAACTGATGATCCAGATCCACGTCGATGAGCCACCCGGAAGGCTCGCCCAGCAGCACGCCGATGTTCCCTGGCTTGCCGTTGAAGTGCGCCGTCAGATCGTTGCCCTTGAGGCGCAGCTTCTGCCAGCCGTTGAGCCCGGGGTTCTTCTCGCGGTACGGGACGGGGAGGACAGACCAGCCACGGCTGCAGTAGCTGGTTGCGGCATCCAATACGGACATTCGGACGGCCAGGTCGCGGGAGTCGACAGTACTATCAATACTACTGGTGGCGGCACTCATCGTGACAAGTCCCCTTGTGAACAACCCTCCAGCGCCTTCAAGGCCCGCCGGCGAGCAGTTTCGAGGAACGCGGCGACCTGTGCCTCGGCGTCTACCTCGCGATTGAACAGGTCGACATCGAGAACGCAGTCGGCTGCCTCCATGAGCAGCATTTGCAAGTCGTTAGGGCGTACGGCCTCCAACTCATAGACCGGTTGGTGCTCCCCGTATTCCGCAGCAAAAGCGGGCCAGCGCGATGACGTGCGTTTTGCTTTTATGCAGTTTTCAGCCACCGCGTACTGCTCGATTTGATCGTGGCGCAAGGTGACCTTAATGGCCTCTATCTGCCTGATATGGAAGTCGTCGCGCATGCTGCGCGCGAACGAGCTGGCAATGCCCCCTCCGTCCGGGTCGAAGTCGCTGAGAACCGAGAGAATGAGGCGATCCTTGCCTGACGCACGAAATCGTTCGGCCATGCGCTTGCGCGGCGGGGTGGACGCAAACCCTCTACCGATGGTCAAGGGGATCGTATATCGCCGTGCAACGGGCTCCAGGATCGTTCTGACCGTCAGTTTCTCGGCGACGATTTCGATGTGCGCCGGCTGGCTACGCTGCAGATTGCGGCGATACCAGCAGAACAGCGTGTCCAAGTCGCGTTGGACGAACGACTGCACACTGTCGTGCGCGTCACCGAGGATGATCGGACGCGTGGGGTCGTCGATTGCCTCCCACGGCACGTCGCCCTCGTGCCGTGCCCGCGTCAGCAGGTCGCACAGGGCTTTGCAACTGACTGAGTCATTGCAGTAGCGCGAGCGCGGTTTCGAGGCATGTCGTGGTGGAGGATCGTTCAGGAGTGCGTAATGGACGGCCCGGACGCTTAGAGGCCAGAATGCCTTACGCTCATCTAAGGGACGAATTACCGCTTTCAGCATCGGCCACTTGGCCTTGTTGATCTCGCTGCGACGCTTGGTGTCGCCAAGATCGATCCGGCCATTTTGGGACAAGTCCCAATCCTGGATGGTTTCGCAGTGCTGGAGCAGCGCGGCGTGCGCCACGGTGGGGTCAGCCTCTACGACTTCCTCGCGCAACAGTTCGTCCAGGCCTTTGACCCGCTGCCGGTTGTGCTCACGCAGCAGGGCGGTGAAGGCGTCGAGGTCATCGCTCCGCGCCGTTCTAACGATTCGGACGGGTACCGTTTGAAGGCCGGCCAGACGAGCGGCGGCGAAACGACGGTGGCCGCTAATGATGAATAGGTCGCTGGAGATGACTAGAGGCTCAAGGATACCGCGCGCCCGAATGCTCTCCGCGAGCGACACCATTGCCAGATCGTCGTCCTGAGTGGGCCGGTACAGTGAATCGTTCTCCGGCGATGGCCGGACGGTGTTGAGCGGCAAGTGGATCAGCGACCGGACCGGAGCTCTGGACGACTTGCGGGGGCGATTGGCCATCGGCGGGTTCCTTATGCAGCGTCCTCGACGCCGGCGTAACTCCACCGGAAGCGAAACCCGGGGCTGCGGTGGGATGAGCGCTGCGGTCGGCTCGGTTGCAAATGTGCGCACATCAGATGCCCGCCGCTTCGAGTTCGCGTAATGCCTCGTTGACGTCGTCGCAGGGGTTTTCAGGCTGGCGGCGTCGCCGGCGCTGACGAGTTGGTTCAGAATCAGCAGCCGCCTTGGCAGCCGCCTCGCATAGGTCGAAGTACTTGGTATCCGCCTCCGCCAGGAGTCGGCCGAAGTCTTCTAGCCAGCGCAAGGTGGTGAAGATCTTGCCGCCAATGCGCAGGTGCTGGAGCCGGACTCGTTGTCCGTCGCGGGCTTTCACGCCGCGTCGACACCAACGCCACAGGCAATTGGTTGAGGGTCGGCCGGGCGCGACTTTTGCCGCGGCTGTGAGCGTGATGTGCTCGTCCGTGAGTGTTTGCACGTGCATACATGCCTCCGAAACGTTGGATGTCATGCACGCCGTTTTACAACCAGTCTCAGGTTGCTAACTGCTAACTCGGAGTTAGCGAATGCAGTGGCTTGTCGGCGGTCGAAAAGAACCAGCAATAAGCCTTCAACGCGGGGTCGAAAAAATCGGCAAAAAAAATGGAGTTAGCGTATTTGCTAACTCCAGGCGCGCCGGGCAGGAGGCTCTAACCGATCTTCCGCATGATCTCGATTACCTTTTCTTTGTCGCGTTCAGCGTAGACGGCGTCGGTGACGACCGCGCTCGCGTGGCCCAACGCAAGCTGAGCCGCCTCCAGGCCAAATTCCCGTCTGATAGAGGTACCGGCGCTGTGCCGGAGCTGATGTGGGTGAAAGCGGTGCGAGCGACTCCAGGCTTTGAGTTCCTCCCACAGCTTCCCTTTCTTCAGCCGGGTTCGCCATTCGGGAACCGTTTCTTCCGCAGCCCGTGCGAGCGGCGCAGGCGGTGGGAACGCCTTGTCGCAGGCGTATTCGATGGCGCGGCGGTAGCTGTCGGTTGAGTAGCGGTCGCCCGGCTTCTTGGCCGGCCTATCCTCGACGTTCGTACCCGGGCGGTTTCCGCAGGAGAGCGGGGTCTTGCGCTTGGCGCGCAAGATCGTGCGGCGATCGGCGTCGGCCTCAGCCGGGCTGAATAGATATGCCGACGTGGCACGCCCACTGAGGAACGGCCGAAGGAGCTCCTGCGCCTTGGGGCCGAAGTAAATGACGCGTTCGTGTTCGCGGTAGGCATTCTTATGGCTGGCGGGACGATACGACCACACGGTGTCCTTCTCGTCGATCTCGATGTCACACACCCTGAGTTCGACCAGTTCTCCGGCACGGGCGCCGGTCAGTTGCTGCAACTGCACGAGCGCCGCAATGGGCTTGCACAACAGCGGCAGCACCGCATCAACCAGATGAGCTGGCGCCGGACCGACTCGTGGGTTCTCGCGTGCAGCGCAGCGTCCGCGCTTGAGCGGCTCTACCGTGCCGAGCGCCTGGTGGACCGACGCCGGCACCTTTTCGTGCGCGACCGCCCACTTGAAGATGCGACGAATCCGGAGCACCTGTTGGTTGATGTACTTGCGGGACCAAGGACGGCGTGGTGGAACCTCGTCGGTGCTGCCCCTGGTCATGGCCTCGCGCAGCGTCCGTAGCTTGTTCGGACCGAACTCCTCGGCGGGTGTGCTGCCGAAGTACTTCTTCATCAGCCGCATGGCGGCCACAAACGAGCGGAACTCGCCGTAGTCGTGATGCCGCCTTGCAAACCGCAGGTAATCGCGCAGCAACACGATGAGCTTGAGCGACTCGCGCTGCTGCGTCGGCACCGTCTCGTTGGGTGAGTGAGGCAGACGTCGCCCGGCCGCTTCCCATTCGGCGATCAGTCGGTGGTACAGCTCGCGGCTCTCTGGCGTGCCGTGCTGGCCGAGCCAGTAATCGCGGCGTTTCTTGGTGACCGAATCGGTGAGGGTGACGATCGCCTGCGTGTAACCCTCGCGACCACGATAGGACGGTGTTTTCGGCATTTGTGCGGACCTTCGCGCTGAGGAGCGCGGTGTAACACCGCGCTCCAAACCGCCTCGAACCGCACGGCCGTCCATCGGCCGGTCCCCGTAAACCGCGGGGTCGTCTAGGTTTATTGTAACAGCCACCGGCGGGACTCGAACCCGCAACCTGCGGTTTACAAAACCGCTGCTCTGCCAATTGAGCTACGGTGGCAAATTTTTGTAAATAAAAGACTTACGACATTTGAAAGCAGGCCGTCGATTCGCTTCAGGGCGCGGCCGGACGGGCACTGGATTACGCGGCCGCCTCTGCAACTTGCTTTGTGGATTCCAGAACATCCTGTAGAACAGAATCCGTCGTCAGGCCCTCCGCTTCGCCTTCGAAATTCAGCAACAGGCGGTGACGCAGCGACGGCAGCGCCGATTTTTTCACGTCGTCGAAGCTGACGTTATAGCGGCCGTCGAGCATGCCAAATATCTTTGACGCGAGAGTGAGCGATTGAGCGCCGCGCGGGCTGGAACCCCAGCGGACATACTTGTTTACCATTGGCGTTGCGAACTGGCTGTTCGGGTGCGTGGCCATCGTCACGCGGATGATATAGTCCATCACATGCGGCGCGACGACGATGCGTTTCGCGAGCTGCTGACATTCGATGATGCGCTCGCCTTTCAATACGGGCTTGATATCCGCTTTATAGCCGGTGGTCGTGCGATCGAGAATGGTTTTCAACTCGTCGCGCGATGAATAGCCGACGATGAGCTTGAAGAAAAACCGGTCGAGCTGAGCTTCCGGCAGGGGATACGTGCCTTCCTGCTCGATGGGGTTTTGCGTGGCCATGACGAAAAACGGTTGCTCGAGTACGTAGCGATTGCCGCCCACGGTGACGGAATGCTCCTGCATGGCTTCGAGCAATGCGGATTGAGTCTTGGGCGTGGCACGATTGATTTCGTCGGCCAGCACCATCTGTGCGAATAACGGACCGCGCTGAAACTGAAATCCTCGGCGGCCGGTCTGCGGATCTTCGGTGATGATATTGGTGCCGATGATGTCGGCGGGCATCAGATCAGGCGTGAACTGCACGCGTGAAAAATCGAGGCTGAGCGCTTGCGAGAGCGAGCGAATAAGCAGCGTCTTACCCAGTCCGGGAACGCCCTCGAGCAGCACGTGGCCGCCGGCGAACAGCGCGACCAGCACGCCTTCGACGATCTCGTTATGGCCGACGATCATCTTGCCGACTTCGGCTTTCAGCATTTGAAAATCGGAACGAAACGCAGCTACGGCTTGCTCGACCTGCACATCGTTGCTGGCAGCCATTCCTGAGAGCTCCCCGCCGTGTCGGGCGGCATGTTGCGCCTGGGTTTGTTGGTGAGCCGCGCCCACCGGCTTCCGTCAAGTCACCTGTCGCGAGTGCGGGCGGCGAATCCTGCCGATCGATCCCGCACGCCTGTGACCAAAGATGCGCGGATTGTATGCGGCCGCCCGGTGTTTCTCCATGCGGGGGACGAAATCCCACTCTCGGCGGGGGCAGCACGATGGCGGTTGGTGAGGCGAAACCGGGAGCCGAGCCTCCGTTGTGAGTGTCGCGGGGAGCTGCGCGTTTTTTCGACTCGCCGAATTGAATTTGGCGCATGGAACTTTCAAACCCATTGCGCGCGGCTGGACCTGCGGCGCGCAGGGTGTATGCTCTCCGATTCACGCCACGACGAGCGCTCGGGACCGCATCGCGAGCCGCGCGGCCGCGGCGTGAAGGACCGATCCGCACATGGCGCAGCGGCGGCCCGTCCGCGATCGCCAGGCTACTGGAGTCATCAAATGTCACAAATGACACTGCCGGTCAAACGTTCGTGGGGTGAGACGCAGCGGCGCGATGCGTGGTGGAAAACGCCGGTCTTCGTATTCCTGATGCTCAGCGCGTTTCTCGTGTACGCCAACATTCGTGTATTCGAAGGCGACAATTATTACAGCGGGCACTCGACCGCCGAAGCCAATCGTGCGACGAATTATCTCACGCCGTTCTATTCGCCGCTGATGTTCGAGGTCGAAAGCCGAGCCGCGACGCCGAGCGGCCACGCGTGGTTGTCGAGCGGTCGGCCCGGTTGGCTGCCGGCGTGGCTATCGCCCGCGGCGCTCATCCTTATTTTTCCGGCCGGTTTTCGCTTCACCTGCTACTACTATCGCGGGGCGTACTACAAGGCGTTTTGGCAGGATCCGCCGTCGTGCGCGGTCGGTGAGCCGCGCAACGAATACCGCGGCGAACACCGGTGGCCGCTGCTGATTCAGAACATTCACCGCTACTTCATGTATTGCGCGGTTGTGTTTCTCTTCATTCTTGCGCTGGACGCGTGGCATGGGCTTCATTTTCGCAAGCCGGATGGATCGTGGCGCTGGGGCATTGGCGTCGGCTCGATTGTGTTGCTGCTGAATGTGGTGTTTTTGTCGGGCTATACGCTGGGTTGTCATTCGTTTCGGCACTTGGTTGGGGGACACCGAAACGCGATGTCAGAGCAGGCGTTCAAGCACAAGCTGTGGAAATGCTCAACGTGTCTGAATGAAAAGCACATGGCCTGGGCTTGGACCAGCCTGATCTGGGTGGCCTTCAGCGACGTATATGTCCGGTTGTGCGCGACCGGCACCTGGACGGATTTTCACATCGTGTTCTAACGCGAGCAAGACGTGGCGCAAGCAGCGCATGACGAAGTGTGCGAAGTCCGTGACGCCATTTATGGTTTCGTGAAGCTCACGAAAGCCGAGTGGGAGATCATAAACGAACCGGCGTTTCAGCGGTTGCGCGATATTCGCCAACTCGACATGGCCCATCTGGTATATCCGGGTGCGAACCACACGCGATTCGAGCATTCAATAGGCTGTGTTCATCTTGCGAGCATGATGTTTGATGCGCTGGTCGAGCGGGATGGAGACGTCCTCGCATCAGAATTCGGATTGAACGAAACCGCCCAAAGACGAGCACGTCAGGCATTGCGGCTCGCGGCGCTGCTCCACGATATCGGGCATGCCCCTTTTTCACATACAGGCGAAGGGCTTCTGCCTGTCAACGACCACGGCGAAAAGCTGGACCACGAAGACCTGACCGCGCGGATCATTGAACACGGTCTTTCGGATTTGATCAGAGCGCGTTTTGGGGCGTTGGGGCTTGACTGGCCAGAAATCGTTGCGATCGCGACGAAATTCGAGAAAGTGCCTCAGTTCAGGACGTTGCCTTTTCACGGGTTTCTGAATGAGTTGCTCACAGGGGAGTTGGGCACAGATCGAATTGACTATTTGCTTCGGGACGCACTACATTCCGGTCAGCCGTCGGGGTTCTTCGACTTTCGCCGCCTTGTCGGCTGCCTGACAATGGTGCCTTCGCCTGATCAAGGGGACGCAACGCCGCGGATCGGTCTTGATGAGGGCGGCTGGCTCGTTGCCGAGCAGATGCTTGCGGCGCGATACTTTATGTATCAATCACTCTACTTCCACAAGACGAAGCGCATTTTGGGCATTCACCTGACAGAATTCGTGGAGAAATGGCTCATGGAGCGATTTGGAGCCCCAACGCTGCCGTCGGCGATTGACGATTATCTCGCGATTAGCGACAGCGACGTATGGTTCGCGCTCAGGAGCGCCGCGCATGATGAAAACCATACGGCACGGGAATCAGCCGACAGACTCATTCATCGAAAACACATGCGGCTTGCTCACGAGATCATTTTGGCGGATTGCGCTTCGATTGATCCGCGCGGGCGAAGAGTCCCGGATCGGGCCCGGTTTGGGCGGCTTGTCGAGCATGTTAGGAATACGTTAGGATTGTCATGTAGAGCTGATGCGCCAGATCATTCGGCCACGAAGATGTTTGACGAAGGCAGCAAACTGCTTGTGAAAATCGATGACACGCCGCGATACCTGAACTCGATTTCCGAAGTGGTTGGCGGCATGGCGAGCAAGATATGGCGCGGGCGTGTATACGCCGACAGGCCGCAACTGATCAACGCAAAGAAACTGTGCAAGACATGGTTAAAAGAGAATCCCACACAGGAAGCATGATCATGGAACGCATGGAATTGCAGGCAAATTGGGTTCTCGATGCGATTGAATCGCTTCGATCGGTCGACAGTTGGACCGGGCGTGTGCATGTGCAAAAGCTGCTTTTTGTCATTGACGCATTGAAGCTGGCCAAGCCGCCATTTCAATTTGCACTTTATCATTACGGGCCGTATTCACGCGAAATCGACGACCTGTTCGGTTTTCTTGAGGTTTTCGGAGAAATCGAGTGCCGCTATCCGCGGATCGGATATGGCCCGCAATATGACGCACAAAAGAAATCGCCGGGACGAATCTCCGCCGATGAACTGCAAGCAATGAAATTTGTCGCAAACCAATTTGGCAAAAGCGACAGCAAGGCGTTAGAGCGCATCGCCACATGCCTCTGGGTTATGGAACGAGAAAAAATCAGCAGCGAGAACGAAATCATCAAACGTGTGGGAGAGGCCAAGCCCAAATACTCGACGGAACAGATTCGAGAATCGTTGCTGTCTGCAAACGAACTGAGAACTGCTGCGAAAGCCTATAACAATACGACCGGCTGAGATAAGTTGCGGTTTCCCGGCCTAATCGCTGAGCCGGTTCTGATAAGGCAAATTTTCATGACCGATTATCAACTTCACGAGCACGACGTACTCGTTATCGGCGCTGGCGGCGCGGGGCTGCGGGCGGCGATCGAGGCGTCCGCGATGGGCGTCAAAGTCGCGTGCGTGTGCAAATCGCTGTTGGGCAAGGCGCACACCGTCATGGCCGAGGGCGGCATGGCCGCGGCGCTGGCGAATGTCGATGACCGCGACAACTGGATGGTGCATTTCACGGATACGATGCGTGGCGGGCAGTATTTGAACAACTGGCGCATGGCTGAGTTGCACGCGAAAGAAGCGCCGGCCCGCGTTCGCGAACTGGAGCAATGGGGCGCTGTTTTCGATCGCACCAAGCAAGGGCGCATCCTGCAACGGAATTTCGGCGGGCATCGTTATCCGCGCTTGGCGCACGTCGGCGATCGCACCGGATTGGAGATGATCCGCACATTGCAGGATCACGGCATTCATCGCGGCATTGATTTTTTCATGGAATGCACCACGATCGAATTGCTCACGGACGGCGGCCGTGTCGCCGGGGCGGTGGGCTATGACCGCGAACGCGGGCAGTTTCACGCCTGGCTTGCCCGCGCGGTGGTGATCGCCACCGGCGGGGTGGGCAAGGCGTTCAAAATCACGAGCAATAGCTGGGAATACACGGGTGACGGGCAGTCGCTGGCGTATCGCGTCGGCGCGGACCTGATGGACATGGAATTCGTACAGTTCCACCCGACCGGCATGGTCTGGCCGCCGAGCGTGCGCGGCATTTTGGTGACCGAAGGCGTGCGCGGCGAGGGCGGCCGGTTGCTGAATAACGCCGGCAAGCGATTCATGTTCGATGACATTCCAGATTTGTATAAGAACCAGGTGGCGAAGGACGTCGAAGAGGGCTGGCGATACGTCATCGGCGACAAGAACGCGAACCGGCCGCCGGAATTGCTGACACGAGATCATGTCGCGCGGTGCATCAATCGCGAAGTGAAAGAGGGCCGCGGCAGCCCGCACGGCGGCGTATTCCTCGACATCGCGTGGATCAAGGGGCGCCAGGACGCGAACGGTAAGGCGATCGACTCGCACTACATCGAGCGCAAGCTGCCGAGCATGTATCACCAGTTCAAGCAGCTCGCGGACATCGACATCACCGCCGTGGCGATGGAAGTGGGCCCGACGACGCATTACATCATGGGCGGCATCAAGGTGGACGGCGATTCGCAAATGTCCACCACGCCGGGGTTGTTCGCGGCGGGCGAAGCGGCGGCGGGACTGCACGGCGCCAACCGGCTGGGCGGGAATTCGCTGAGCGACCTGATTGTGTTCGGCAAGCGCGCCGGCGAATACGCCGCGAAGTTCGCGCGAGACAAGGGCGCTGTGACGCTGGATCAGAACCAGGTGCAGTCCGCGATACGAAAGGCGCTTGCCCCGCTCGAGCGTGGAGCGAGCGGCGAAAACCCGTATCAGGTGATGTACGACCTGCAAGCGACGATGCAGGACCTGGTTGGCATCGTGCGTGTCGAATCGGAAATGGCGCGGGCGATCGAGGAGATCGCCAAACTTCGCAAGCGCGCGGCCGGCGTCGGCTCGGGCGGCGATCGAACGTATAACCCCGGCTGGCATACCTGCGTGGACCTGGAAAATCTGCTGACGGTCGCTGAGTCGATCGCGCGCTGCGCGATCGAGCGCAAGGAAAGCCGAGGCGCTCAGTTCCGCGAAGACTATCCGGCGAAGGATGCGGAGTGGGGCAAATATAATTTGGTGACGCGCCGCAACGCCGATGGCAGCATGAAAGTCGAGAAAGCGGCATTGACGCCCATGCGGGATGATTTGAAGAAGCTGGTGGAGGAGTACAAGTAATGAATTCCATCCAACTCCGCATCTGGCGCGGCGACGACAGCAGCGGCCAGTACCATGACTACAAGACGGAAGTCGATGACGGCATGGTGGTGCTGGACGCGGTTCACAAGGTGCAAGCCGAGCAGGCGCCGGACCTGGCCGTCCGGTGGAACTGCAAAGCCGGCAAATGCGGCTCGTGCAGCGCTGAGGTCAACGGCATGCCGCGGCTGATGTGCATGACGCGGCTGAATACACTACCGACCGATGCGCCGATCACGATTGAGCCGATCCGCGCGTTTCCGCGCGTGCGCGATCTTGTGACCGACGTAAGCTGGAATTTCCGCAAGAAGCTCACCATCAAGCCGTTTACGCCGCGCAAGCCGGATTTCCCCGATGGTGAGTTCAAGATGCAGCAGGAGGACATCGAGCGCGTGCAGGAGCACCGCAAGTGCATCGAGTGTTTCCTGTGTCAGAATGTCTGTCACGTTTTGCGCGACCATCACAAACACGACGAGTTCATCGGCCCGCGCTTGCTTGTGTATTCGGCCGCGCTCGAGCTTCACCCGGCGGACACGGCCGATCGGCTCAAATCGCTGAAAGACGAGCATGGCGCCGGCTATTGCAACATCACGAAGTGCTGCACGGTCGTCTGCCCCGAGCATATCAAGATCACCGACAACGCGATCATCCCGCTGAAAGAGCGGATCGTGGACGAGTATTACGATCCGCTAAAGGTGGTGCTGCGCGTGCTGGGCGTCAGACGGTGAGCGCGCCCTGACGATGAATTGATGACGTCCGATTGTCAGCGGCGAATGCGTGACCACAATCGAGACATCGGCGCGCTGGCGCAAACGGACTATGGGGGGTGCTCAGGAGTTTCCTCCGTCGCGTAGGATTCAACCTCATCGAGATCGATTGGGCCGTCGCAATAGACGTCGTAATCGATGCCGATCTCAACGGATCGCCGTGCAATGACGGCGGGATTATCGTGCTGGTCATACAGCACGCGCAGCGCGCCGAGCGCATACTCAGAGCCTGATCCGACCGCGCAGTATTGGCGAAACTGCGTTACGTCCATGTCGCCGGCGATGCGAAAAATACCGTGACGGTTCGCCAGCAGAAAAACCGAGTCCAGATCGGCGAACGGATGCCGCTGATTTCGCTCGCGCGGCTGCGGCAGCGAAAACGTGTAATCATTTCGGATGTTTCGCCAAAACCCAATGAAGAAATCAAACACCTGCGCCTCCGAAATCAGCTCAGGCGGTTGATTGGAGGCCAGGTGCGCGTGGATCAGTTCGCCGTAGAGACTCCAGCCCGCCCACGCCAGCAACGAATCCCCCACACGATGGATCTTTCGGAATCGCGCGTTCTCCGCCGGGAAACGCTGACCGCCGAAATTGACCAGAGAGTCCGCAGCTAACACTGTGCGATTGTTCTTGGTGACGGCGACGGCAACGGTCATGAGCCGGACTCCTTCGCGGCGTAGGGGCGTGTGCCTTGCGGCCGCTGCCACCAGCGCCGCGTGAACGACAACAGAATGCCCGCACAAATCGCCGCGGCGCTCACAATGTGCACGAGCCAGCGAAACTGCGTCGCCAGCGCGATGGTCGCGACAATGAGCAAGACGGGCGCAATTGGCACGCGCCCCACAGAAAGCGGGACGCGAAATGCTTGTGAAGCTCCTGACCGGCCTGCGGGATCGCTGCTCCGAAGACGCAGGATCACCAGCGCTACTCCCACGGCCGCGAAGACGATGAGCGACAGCAGCGAGGAGATGCTGCCGACCACGGCAACCTCTCCCAGCGGCAGCAGTGA
>JAEUIR010000075.1:0-6838 GCA_016795025.1 Phycisphaerales bacterium | reverse complement strand
CCACCCAGGGCGTACGGCGTCTGGGGAGCGTTCGGGCGAGCGCGCCGGGCATATCGCCCTCGTTGGCCATGCCATACAGCAGCCGGCTGCCGACCACAACGGTGATCAGGACGGTGTTGGCGGTGGAGAACAGCGCGATCCATGTGAGCGCGGTGCCCAGGCGCGGATCGGCCGCTGTCGCCGCCGAAGCCAAAGGCGAGTCGCTCCTGGCCAACTGAGCCGGTTCCAGCAGGGCGGTTACGGCGACGGCTACGAGCAAATACAAAATCGTTGTGAACGCAAGACTGATCAGGAGCGCCAACGGCAAATCGCGCTTGGGCTTTTTCGTCTCTTCCGCGAGGTTGGCCAAACCCTCAAAGCCGGTGAATACAAAGAAGCTCAGCGCTGCGGCAGCGAAAATGCCATCCCAGGCCTGGCCCCCGTTGTGATCGAATTCGAACAACCCCTCGGTGACATTGTGGCTGGCCACTCCGGCGCCGATGATCAGCACCAGGCCGATGACTTCGATTGCTGTGCAAATGGCCGTTACCCACGCCGATTCGCGAATGCCGATCAAGTTCACCACGGTGCAGGCGACCAGCAGGACGCTCGCCGAGAGCCAATAGGGCCAGGACAGAAACACCGACAAATAGCCGCCAAAGGCGATCGACACGGTCGCGGCCGTGGCCGCCGTCGTGCAGACCACGATGAAGCCGATCATGAACCCCGGCCAGTGCCATTGCGGCAGCGCTTCGCGCACATAGACATACGATGCGCCGGCCCGCGGAAACTGCGAGCTCAATTCAGCGTAACACAAGGCAGCCAGCGCTGCCGGCACCGCCGCCAATAGCAGGCTCACCCACACGCCGCGACCGGCCTGCCCGGCCGCCGCGCCGATGATCGAGTAAATGCCAGCGCCGATGATTACGCCTACCCCGTAAAAGAGCAGATAGGGAAGGGTGAGCGTGCGCTTGAGTTTATCCACAGGGCCCACCTATTCGGATGAATCCGGCGCCGGCGCATCAGACCTGGTCATAAACCTCAGCAGGCTGAGCGTGACCAGAGCGAAGATTGTCAGCAGCACCGCGATCATCCAGAGGCCTACGCCGGCGGCCACGCCGGCTGCGGCGACTATCCAGATGCTCGCGGCGGTCGTCAGCCCTTTGACCTGCTTACCCGACTGCATAATGGCGCCGGCGCCGAGGAAACCGACGCCAGTGGCGACCGCCTCGATCACGCGGAGCAGATCACCCGCGTGCCCGCTCGACTGCCGCGTCATGGAGATCAGCTCCACGCCGATGAAGCTGAAGCCGGCCGAGCCGAGCGCCACGAGCATGTGCGTCCGCAGCCCCGCTGCGCGACCGCTCGCCTCGCGCTCCCAGCCGATCACTGCGCCCGCGATCAGCGCCGTGCCCAAGCGAGCCAGCGCCTCCCAGATCGAGATGTGCAACGAGAACAGATGCTCAAGCATGGCGCGCCGATTGGAGCGAAGCCCCAAATCCGCTCTTCGCCGAGTCGTCCGCAGCGAAGAACCGCCGGTTCACTTGAATATGCGCGAGTGAAGCGGTTTCAAAAGTCGAAGATCCTTTCTGGAACATCACCCGCGACTCCGCCAACGTATCCTCACTCTTGACCATAGCGCTGGGGGCCGCCACGGCAACGAGCAGCGGCCGCAATGAACCGGAATTAATGTACGTTTGGCGCCATGGTGGAGATTTTTCAGAAATGAGAGGCCGCAACAACGGCGCCGTCGGCCTTCACAGCGAGTCGGTATGACGGTCGCTCGCTGGATGCACGCCGGGGTGCGGTTGGCGCGGATGCTGGCCGATGCTGCGTTTCGCGGCTAGGATGGCCGCGCGCTGCGGCGGCGCGGATCGGTGGTCGAATCCGCGCGAGTGGCTCGCATCGGTATTCTCGCGAACGGTCAAATGCGGCTGATCCTGCTCGAAAACGGCGCGATGGTCTCGGAGTTTTTCTGCGCGCGCGAAGCCATTCACATTGGCTCCGCCAGCTCGTGCCGAATTCACATTCCTGACAGCCGCATCGCGCACGAGCAAGTCGTTATTTTTCCCGAAGCCGGCAATGTCTGGGTGCTTCAGCAACTCGACAACTCGATCGAGGTTCGCGTGAGCGGCCAGAACGTCCATGACAAGCTCGAATTGAAGACCGGCGACGAGATCGAGCTGGGGGATTTCGTCGTTCGCGTGTTCCCGGATCAGGTGGATCAGGCCGGGCCGCGTGTCGAGTCAACGGGGCACTCCACCGTCGCGCAGCTCACGCGTTTCGTTCAGTCGCAGTTGCCGCCGGGCGCGGTGATCAAGAAAGTGGACGAGCCGCTCAGCGTGCATCCCTCGCACGTTCACCGCATCGGCGCGATTAACATCGCTCTGTCCGGCTGCAACCAGGTCGAAGAGCTGATGAACATCGCTCTGCGCGAGTTCGCCAGCACCTTCGCGGCGCAGCGCGTCTGGATCGGCATACGGCGTGTGAACTACGGCGCGATGGAGTATGTCGAGGGGCGCTCGATGTCCGGCCAGTCCGTCGATCTTCCGGAATACGGCGATCGCGTAAAGCCGCGCGTCCTGGATCGGGCGCAGTTCGTGTTCGTGCCGCTCTGGAGTACGGATGAGCGCGTGTCGATACTGGCCGGCCCGCTGAACGGGCCCGACGGCACGTTGGGCATGATCTATATCGACAGCGGCGATTCCGGGCGGAAGTTCGATCTTCAGGACGTTGACTATTTCATCGTGATGTCCAACCTGTTCGCGGTGCAGCTCGACGCGATTTTTCGAGCGATCACAAAACAACGGCAAGCCACGATGGACGGCGAAGTCAGCGTTGCTCACGAGATTCAGGCCCGCTTGACGCCGCGCAAGCTGCCGCAGTCCGACCAATTGCAATTCGGGGCGTTTCGCGAGCCCGGCCGCGCGAACACCGGCGATCTCTATGACGTTGTAAAGTTGGGGAACGGGCTACTCGCGGTAATCGTCACGCATTGCCCGCACGGCGGGGCCATGCCGAGTTTGCTGATGTCAGCGGCGCACGCGGCGTTTCGAATCGCGGCGATGCACCAGGATGCGCCGCATGTGTTTCTTCGATCGCTGAACTGGATCTTGTTCGATCCGGCCAAGGACCGATCGCTCAACTGCTTCATTGGCACGATCGATCCGGCGACCGGCGTAATCCAGTACTCATTGGCCGGCGCGATCGGCGCGTTCATCATCGACGCGCGTGGCGAAGAACGGCCGATGCGGCCGACTCCGGCGCCGGCGGCGCTTGGGTTGGATCGGAGTGTGCAATATCAACTGCTCACCGAGACGATTGATTCGGACGAAAATCTGGTGTTGTTCACGCCGGGCGTGACAACCGCGAAAAACTCGAAGGGCGAGGTTTTCGGCGAAGCGCGGTTCGTGAACATCTTGTGCGACGGATTCGGGCAGCTCGCCAGCCAGCTACTTAAGGAAATGCTCACCGACTTGCGCGCGTTTACCGAAGGCGGTATGCAGCCCGACGACATCACCGTGCTCTTGGCGCATCGAGAGTAGATTTTGACCGAGCGAGAGCGGCACGGTGCGGGCGGGGTTCAACGGCTTCAATTCCTGCGTGACGGCGTCGCCCCCGTAACATACTCGCCGCGCTACACGCCGAACTTTGCCGCGCTGGGGATCAAGCATCCATCGCAGGTTCGCGCGCCGACGCGAATTCACGCAGCGTTTATTGCCGCAATGCGCGCTGCGGGGGTTTCAGATTTCGCAACGCTCGAACCCGAACCGCTGCGCGACGACGAAATCGCGCTGGTTCATGCACCGGGCGTCATCGATGACCTGGCCAGCGCTGACGCGATCGCGCGCGTGCTGAGCATTCCCGCGTTTCGCGCCATGTCGGTCGCGGCGCTTCAACAGCACATTGTCAGCGCGCAGCGCAGTTGCGGAGGGGGCACGCGACTTGGCGTGCGACTGGCGTTGGAGCGCGGTTGGGCGATCAATCTGAAAGGCGGCCTGCATCACGCCAAGCACGAAAAAGGTGAGGGATTCTGCTTTTTCTCAGATGTCGCGATCGCGCATGGATTGATCAACCGTTCACAACGGTTGCGCGACACGCTCATCATCGATCTCGATGCGCACCAGGGCAACGGCGCCGCGCTGATGCTCGGCGATCGTGCGGATGTTCGTCTCATGGATGTTTTCAACCGCGACATTTACCCACGCGATGAGACCGCTGCACGCCGCGTTAAATACTGCTATCCGCTGTCGGCCGGCACCGGCGACGACGAGTATCTTCGTTGTGTGACGCACGGCCTGCTCCGCGCGTTTGCGGCTGGTCGGCCTGACCTGGTTATTTACATCGCCGGAACCGATATCGTCGCGGGCGATCCGCTCGGCAAGTTAGCCGTTTCCGTTGGCGGTCTCTACGAGCGCGATCGTTTGGTTTGGGGAGCATGCGTGACAAACGGAGTGCCGATCCTCATGTGTCTTGCCGGCGGGTATTCGCCGCGGGCGGGGGAAATCGCGGGTCAGGCGGCGGCCGCGTGTGTTTTGCGGCACACGGATGCGCACGACGATCGCAAATAATCGAGCCGAACGAACATTGGACGCGTCGCTGACGAAGCGATTCGAATCGCCAGCGTGCGTGATGACTGCTCAGGCCACTGATCGGCGGGGGCCCGGCCGGCCGCGATACGCCACATTGTGTTGGCCGAGCGCGCGCCGCGCATATTCGTCACTGTCCAGAATTTCGCAGCCCTTGGCTTCGAGTTGGCGCAGCGTCATTTCTGCTTCGGGTGCGTTCCAGAAGCCGCAAGCGTCGCGAACGAGTGTGACTCGACGGGAGCGCAACAAAAGCCCAAGCACCATTAGCCGCAGCGAGCCTTCGAGCGGGAGCCCGAACACGACGAAGCGCTTGGCCGGCATTTCGGTGAGCAGTCTGTCGAGCTTCGGATTCGTAAACGGATCGCGATGACGCTTGACGAAAACAACCTGTTGCACACGTTCGAGCAGGTCGAGCGGAATGCAAAGACAGTTGTCCGATTCGACGACGGCCCGGTTTGGGAGCAGCGTGTAATGTAGTTTTCGCTGGCCGCGCGAGCCGACGACGCACTCCGCCGAGCGCAATCCGCGCACCTCGTCCGAACTGCGGGCGTCGATGCATGAGATGGTTGGCAGTTTCTCCCAGCGCGCAACGGCCATGAGTCGGCGCAAGCTGGGAAGCACGTCGGCGGCGTTTGTGCAGCGTCGAGCGCCTTCGTAGCCCAGATAGTCGATCTGGGTGCAGAGATCGAGAAACACATCAGATTGCGACAGACAGGTCACAGCGTCTTCCTCCGGAGAGACACTGAAGCGATGTTTTCGCCCGAACGGGTTTACAACAGGGCAGCCGGCAAAATGGAGTTGTGCTTCTTTCGGTGACGCGAGAATGGCGCCGCGTCCGCCGGCATTAGTTCGCCCAAGTCTTCTTTCCCATCGCTCCGCGGGGAATTGTAGACGCGCTTTTGCACAAGTGCCAACTGATTTTTCCACATCAACTTGCATATTTCCTATTCGGACGTTGAAAGCGCAGCGCCAAAGTTGAGAAGCACTTAACAGCGGGCTGACAACAACCGCGTAGCGTTAAGTTGCACGACGGCGAGCGTGTTGCGGAATCGTCCGCTGTTAAGGACCGCATCTCGCGTCAAATCGCTTACGTAAGCGGTTCGCAGCATTCGGCTACCGGCTTCATAATGCGTTGGGGTACAAACGCCGTTGGTGAGGCGCCAGCAACATGACCTGGGATGTGATCGGAACCTGTGCGTTGATTATCTGCGCTCGAATCGGCGACGTCTCGCTCGGAACGATTCGAACGGTTTTTATTCTGCGCGGTCGGCGCGCGCTTGCGGTGTTGCTGGGTTTTTTTGAAGTGCTGATCTGGGTTACGGTGGTGTCCAAAGTCATTTCGAATCTGAACCATCCGATTTACGCCGTCAGCTACGCACTGGGTTTTGCGAGCGGTAATTATGTCGGCATGGTGATCGAGCACTGGCTCGCGATCGGCCATCAGGCGCTTCGCGTTTTTTCGCGGCGTAGTGTGCAGTTGGCGGAGTCGCTGCGCAATGCCGGTTATCATGTGACGGAATTTGCGGGGACTGGCCGTGACGGGCCGATCACGCTCTTATATACGGAATCCGCTCGACGAGACGTGGCCGACGCGATCCGAATCGCGGAGCGTGTGGATCCGGATTGTTTCTACGTGATTGACGATGTGCGCAGCGCGTCATCGGCTTCGATGCGGACCACAACGCCGCGCGTGGTGGCCACACGGACGCAGAGAAAGTAAACGCGAATGCCGGGGTGACAAAGAATGGGCGGCCGGAAGCATTGCTCCGGCCGCCAATTCGACTCTCGCACGGCGCATCACGTGAACGCATCGCCGCCGTTGTTCAAGAGCACCCGTTATTTACGAGACAGGCGACGAACGGATCGATGTCAAACGAGTTAATCCAGCCGTCGCCATTTCCGTCCGCGTTGTTGATGTTGCATTCGCGAAAGAGCGCCGAATACGCAATCGGATCGGTGATTGCAAGCACAAATCCGTCGATGTCGTAGGCGTTCACCAGGCCGTCGCAATTCAGGTCGCCGCGATTGACTGTGGAAATGCAGCCATAGCGGGTGGGCCAGCATCTGTTGTATTGCGACAACCATCCGACCAATTCATTCCATTGTACTCTGGCCAGCGACCTGTTGTGGGGAGAAAGAATCAGCCGTGCTCACATGATGCCGACTTTAGATAACGTCACTGAGTCTTCAAGAACGCGATGGGAATGGGAGTCGCGAGGGATGATGCGCAAGCGGTAATCCTCGGCATGCATGGCAGGTGGTACTACGAT
>JAEUIR010000074.1 GCA_016795025.1 Phycisphaerales bacterium | reverse complement strand
ATTTGCTGCTCGGCGCATCGCCGAAGGATTACGACGTTGCGACCGACGCGACGCCGAAGCAGGTCGCTAATTTGTTCCGCTTTACGAGGCACGTCGGCGCGGCCTTTGGTGTGATGCTCGTGCGAGAGGCTGGTGCGTGGCATGAAGTCGCAACCTTTCGCGCCGATGGGCCTTACCTGGACGGCCGTCGCCCGTCTCAGGTTCACTTCACAGACGCGCGACAGGACGCCCTGCGCCGCGATTTCACCGTCAACGGTATGTTCCTTGATCCGCTGACACGGCAGATTATTGACTACGTCGGCGGGCAGGTCGACCTGGCGCAGCGCTGCATTCGCGCGATCGGCGTCGCGGCCGACCGTTTCGCGGAAGACTATCTGCGCGTGCTGCGCGCCGTGCGCTTCGCCGCGCGGCTCGGGTTCGACATCGAGCCGGCAACGATTGCCGCTCTGCGCAACAACGCACCAAACCTCGCGACAGTGTCAGCCGAGCGCGTGCGCGAAGAGCTCGACAAAATGTTGTCGCACCCGACGCGCGGCCGAGCGGTGCGATTGCTGCGCTACGGCGGCGTAATGCCGCATTTGTGGCCCGCCGCGGAATGGGGCGAGTCCAGTCTTGATCACGGTGTCGAACTGCTCGAAAAGCTGCCGCGAGACTCGGCATTCGCGACAGCGCTGGCCGCGCTGCTTCACGATCGCGAACGATCGGCATTGGAGCGCATCGCGCGGAAACTGACATTGAGCAATGACGAGCGTGACGCGCTGCTCTGGCTCGTCTCGCAACAATCGTCGCTGGATGACGCCGGGGCCATGTCGCTGGCAGCCTTCAAACGCGCGATGGCGCATCGGTTTTTTCCTGAGCTTCGCATGTTTGTGGATGCACGTTTCGCGCTGATGCCGGATGGTGTCGATCGCGCGCGGGTTATCGAGCATCGCGTCGCCGCGATCGACCCGGCGCGCGTCGCGCCGCCCGCGTGGGTGACGGGCGAGGATCTGATTGGGCGCGGCCTCTCGCCAGGACCCGCATTTCGAGAAATTCTCGACGAGGTTTACACCAGGCAGCTTGACGAGCGCATCCACTCGCGCGATGAAGCGTTGCAACTGGTTGACGATCTCATTCGGATCCGCGCGCATCGCGGCGATCACGCGTAACCAAAGAGATTTGCATGAACAAACCCATTCGGTCGAGTCGTTCTTTCTGGACGGCGCGGAATCGCGGTCATAAGACTGCGTGCGCCGGCAGTTGGAGTCGGCAGCGTTCGCTGGCGACCTCACTGTGTGCGGCACTGCTTTGCTGGAGCGCGCTGTTCGGCTGCGCCGCGACCGACGCCACAGCGACCTCCCAGCCCGCGCGGGCCGCGCCGGCGACGATGCGCGTTCGGCTCGCATCAGACAGGCAGCGGGCGGGCTACATACTGATGTCCGATCGTGTGGGGCGATCCTATTACGTGTCGGCGCGCGATGAACTGACGGAGCGTGACGTGCATCTGGCTCGTGCGTATCACGCGCAAAACGACAGTATGGTGGAACTGATCCTGCGGCCGGCGGCCGCGGCGCGTTTCGCGACGCTGACGCGCGAGCAAGTCGGATCGTGGATTGCGTTCGTGGTGGATGAGCAGCTCGTCTCGGCTGCGCTGGTGCAATCCGAGATTCACAGCGGCGTGGCATATATCAGCGGCCTGGCGCCGCAGGAAGCCGAGCGTCTGGCCGCATCGCTTTGCAAGCAGCAGCCGAGCTCTGACGACCCGATGCGGGGATGATTGGGGGCGAGGCTGCGGCGGGGCGCAGATCGCGAAGGTGCTCAAGGCGCCCGTGTTTTGTAGCGCCATTTTGAGCATGTTGGTTATCGGGTGCGTGCGCGAAGAGCACGGCGCGTGAAGCATATCGCCGAGAAAATGATCAGAGTACACGCTTGTCTCCTCGGGAAGATGATAGGGGGCGAGCGCGCGAAGGCGATCGGCGAACCGCAGGTTGTTGCGATTGGAGCGAATTTGTCACGAAAAGGCGGGGTGGAGACAAAGAGGCGACCGCGCGGTCGCGGCCCTATTCTGTTCGGCGCGCATTGTCCAGAACTGCAGGGGCGGCGTTGGAATCACGGAAGGAGCGACGCAGCGTTGGAGTCAAGGACACGCGGCCCGTCGGGTTAGGAAGCGTAGAACAGGTTGTTTGGGCCGATGAAAACAGGGCGCGGCGCTTGGGGCGAGGGAAACGCGAACGTCATCGGCGGGTCGCGCGCGTGTGTTTCAATGTGTTCGCGCAGGAACATCATTCTCGCGGAGACCGGGGTGCGGCTGAATCGTCGGCTGTTGTATGAAAGCGCCGGTTTCTCGGTCGTGTCGAGCCGGCGGGTGTAGAATGTGAGGATCTGGAAACCCGCTTTCGGGGGCGAACGTGATTCGCAACTGTAGCAGGACACCTGACGCCTCGCTTCTGCCGGCTGCTACACAAGCGGCGAGTGGGAAGTTGAACGACTATCAAATCGAATCGGATGTTCGCTGCGCGGGTTGCGGCTACAACCTGTGCGGGCTTTCAGCGGATGGGCTTTGTCCGGAATGCGCGCATCCAATTGGCGAGACACTTCGATTCGTGGAGCTTGCCGGCCGACAATCCGATCGTTTCCTGGTTGTGCTTGAAGGCATTCGCACAATTCGGACCGGCCTGCGGTTCGTGGTCCTTGCTGTAATGATGTGCGCGATTGGCGTATCCGTGGCGACTTGGTTGATCGGGCAATCCAGCGACGTGTTGGGCGTACTGGGCGTCATCCTCGGCTTGGCGATGCTGATTGTGGGGCTGGTCGTGGTATTGGCGGGCATTGCGGACTTAACGAGTTCACTGCCGAATGAGTCGCGCACCGATACGCAGCGCGCATTCCTCATCACGGGATCGCTGCTCATTCCCGCAGGGGTTGTCGTTGTGCCGGTTTGCCTCAGCGCGGGTATGCCGGGTGTTGCGTTGTGCTCGATGTCCATGGCGCCGATATTTATTACGTATGCGCTGATTCGGCGCGTACACGTACTATCCACGCTCATCGGCGCGCCAGGGCTCGCGCGATTGGCGACGTGTCTCGGCCGAATGCTGTTGGTGGCGCTACTGATTGCTATCTTGCTGAGCGTTTTGGTGCTTCAGGACAACTTGCAGGCAAGCCGAATTGTCATTCCGGTGGGTGTTGCGTTTCCAGTGATCGTTATCGCGGCGGCGTATTGGATGTTACAGCTACTCGGGCGGCTGTTATTCGCGGCGGCTGCGCTCTGGCGGTTGCCAGCGCACGGCGTGCCGCCGCGCGTGATCTATCCGAATTTGACAGCGGAGCAGTCGCGGGCGGGCCGATGATCGAGCCACGGAATCAGCGCACTATGGAAAACGGAGGCGAGGCCGGCATGGCGCTCCAAGAGCGCCTTGACGGCAACATTGCGTGCGACAAGTGCGGCTATAACCTGCGCGGGCTTTCGCGCGATGGGCGCTGCTCCGAATGCGGATTCGAAGTGCAAGAGACACTGCGGCGAGCGACATTGATCGGCGCTGATCCGAGTCAACTCGCCGTGCTCCGTCAATCCGCCGAGTTGTGGTGCGTCAGCAGCTATGTCGTGTTCGGCGGGGTGCTGATGATGATGTTTGGGGGCCTGGTGGGTGGGGCGGTGCTGGCTGTCACGACGATGATTTTGTTTCTGGGCTATGCCCTGATGATCGGCGGCGCGGCCGGGTTATATCGCTTCGACATTCCGCGCGCCGGCCTCGCGGCCATGCGTTTGTTCGTCGTGCTGGCGTTGAGTCTGCCGCTCAGCATGTTGGCGGTGTTTGTGTTCGGGCCGGCAGCGTTGATCGCCACGGCCATCAGCGGGGCCCTGCTCCAATTACTTGTGCTGCGGCGCATGAGTCAGATTGCGGCCCGGGTTCCGTCTGAATCGCTGGTGGCGTCGATCGCACAATTTCGCGCTTTTGCGATGGTGCTGTGGTTGCTGGCGGGCTTGGTCGTCGGGGGCGGTTTTTTCCTGTCGGGCGGCACAAGTGTTGCTTTCGGCCGGTCCGGGCTTGCGGTCATGTCATCCGTGTGCGTGATCGCGTTCGGGGCACTGGCCGCTACGATCTGGTGGAATATCATCGCACGGGAATTTCGGCGCGTCGTGATGTGGGTGGCCAATCCACCCGGCGAAGCGTGGCGGACCGCGTCCAAGAGAGCCGTTGTCGATTCGCGAGAAGCGTAGCTAACGGGGGCGCGCGATGCCTGGTGTTTCGAGTTCGCATGCCGCATCAGCTCCCGCCGTCGCCGAGGGCGATTTGGGCATCGACGCCGCTCCGCGCTGCTTTCGCTGCGCGTATGTGCTGCACGGACTCGATCCGGCCGGATTGTGCCCCGAATGCGCGACATCGATTCGCGACTCCATCGTCGCCCACACGGCGGAAGTTCGGCGATATCGCCGAGTTGTTTACTCCTCCGCGGAATTGCTTCAGGCATCGAGTTACGCGGCGTTCGCGGCGGCTCCAGCTGCGTTGGTTGGGATGATTGTGCCGATTTTCATTCCTGTCGTCGGTCTCATCGCGATCGTGGCCTTCGGGTTGTTTGCGAGCGGCGGATTTGGGTTGCCGTCGTCGAATAAGATATCCCAGCGAAAGCAAAATAATCGCTTGATGCTATTCTGGACGTTGGCGCCGTTTGTCTCATTCATGCTGATGATCATCGTCGGGCCGGCGGGATTGGTTCCGTTGGCTGTTTCGTTCGGCGGTTTGCATTTCACAGTGTTGCGGCGCACGATTCGTGTCGCGAGTTTGTTTGGAAAAAACCGAATCGCCAGGCAGTTGCGAGCGTATCACATCGGCATGATCGCCTATTTTGTGGTGGTGACGCTCGGCGCGCTTGTTGTGGCGTTGAACCTCTGGGCGTCATTCCAGTCGGTTTATGGCGCGTCGGCTCCGCCGTGGCTGCCGATGATCTCCGCGCTGACGACGATCTTCGCGCTCGCGGTTATGCCGTGGGCCACGCTGGCCGCGATGATCGGCTGGCTTGTGATGGCACGCCGATTTTGCCGGGGACTTCGAGGACTTGCGGCGGGCGACACAGGCTCAAGCGCAACAGTTTGATGCGATCGTTGCCTGGGATTCGTAGCCCATCGGCAACATCGCTCGGCTGACGCTACTCGTAGCGCAGCGCTTCGATCGGATCGAGGCGGCTGGCGCGCCACGCGGGATAAAAGCCAAATACCAATCCGACGCCCATCGCAAACGCGATCGCGACGCCGGCCATCCAATATGACACGGCCATTTCCCAGCCGAAGCTGCCGGAGATGATCTTCGCGCCGCCCCAGCCGAGCCCGAAGCCGAGCATGCCGCCGATGGCGCACAGCACGATCGCCTCAGTCAGAAACTGGCCGAGGACGTGAAAGCTGTTCGCGCCGATGGCCATGCGCAGCCCGATTTCGCGCGTGCGCTCGGTCACGGAAACGAGCATGATGTTCATGATGCCGACGCCTCCAACCAGCAACGAGATGGACGCGATGGCGGTCAGCAGCCAGTTGAACGTGTTCGTGGCCTCTGCGTTGGCTTGCGCCGTCAACGAGCGATCGAAAATTCGAAAATCGTCGTCGGCTTCTTCTGGAAGGCGATGCCGTTCACGCAAGACCAATCGAATGTCTTCTTTTGCGGCGGATAGCGGGATGCCGCGCTTCGCGGCGGCGAACATGGTGCCGGAGACTTCGGTCCCCGCAATCATGCGTTGAAACGTGAAGTATGGAAACATGATCACGTCGTCATAATCGCGGCCGTCGGTGCCTGTGCCCTTTGATTCGAGCAGGCCGATGATATCGAAGGCGACGCGATTCACGCGGATGGTTTCGCCGACGGGATTGACCGCGCCGAACAGCTCGCGAGCGGCCGTGGTTCCGATGCAGCAAACTTTGTTGCGCTGATTCATGTCTTCGATGGTGTAAAGCCGGCCGTCGGTGGCGTTCCAGCGGCGGATGTCGAAGAAGCTCGGATACGCGCCCATGACGCTGGTTTGATAATTGCCGTAAGCGGAGATGACCTGCATGTTCATGCGGTTGGCAGGCGACGTGGCCCGAACGGTGGTGCACTCGCGCATGATGGTGTCGGCATCGTCGACGGTGAGGTTCGGCGTGATGCTGCCTTGGCGCCTTACGCCGCCGCGTTGAACGCCCCAGTACATCACCATCAGCCAGTCATCACCGATCGCGGCGATTTCCTTTTCGACCTTTTGCTTGGCGCCCTCGCCGACGGCGACCATCGCGATCACCGAGGCCACGCCGATGACCACGCCGAGCATCGAGAGCGTGGTGCGCACCTTGTTCTTGCCGAGGCTGATGAAAGATTCGGCGACGACTGTCATCGGGCTCATACGGGCACCAGGATTTCGTTTCGCTGCAATTCGTCGCTCGCGACCACGCCATCGCGAAACACGACATGGCGGTTCGCAAATGCGGCGATGTCCTGCTCGTGCGTGACCAGCACGATTGTCACGCCTTCATCGCGGTTCATCTCGCTCAGCAGACGCATGATCTCGGCGCTGGTTTTGCTGTCGAGGTTTCCGGTGGGTTCATCCGCGAGGACGATGGGCGGGCGCGTCACCAGCGCGCGTGCGATCGCGACGCGCTGCTGTTGCCCGCCGGATAGCTGGTTTGAATGGTGCTTCATGCGATCACCCAGTCCGACGCGCTCGAGCATCGCGGCCGCGCGTTTTCGCCGCTCGTCGCGCCGCACGCTCTGGTAGGCGAGCGGCAGCGCCACATTTTCGAGAATTGTGGTTCGCGCCAACAAATTGAAGCTCTGGAAGACGAATCCGATGCGGCGATTTCGCAGGGCGGCCAACTGAGCGCGGGAATACGACTCGATGGATTTGCCCTCGAATCGGTACGTGCCCGCGTCGAGCTGCGCGAGGCAGCCCAGCAGGTGCATGAATGTTGATTTGCCCGATCCGCTGGCGCCGGTGATCGCGATGAATTCGCCGTTGTCGATGGTCAACGAGACGCCGCGCACCGCCGGAACGCGGATTTCACCGATGCGGTAGGTCTTCTCCGCGCGGTCGATTTGAATCAGGGGCGAAGTCATTACATGCCCCGCGGAATGCGTTGCTGCATCGGTCGACCGCTGTTTGCGCCGCCGTTGCCGCCGATCAACTCGGTGATGAGCTTGTCGCCGGGGTTCAACTCGCTGGTGCGAATTTCCGTTTGCGAACCATCGGTTAGGCCGAGCTCGACCTTGATCTCTTCAGGCTGGCCGTTGACGAGCTTGAACACGCGCGGCGTTGCGGACCTGCCGCGTCCGGGGCGCGACCAATCGATCTGCGTCGGGTCCTGCTTCGGGTCGAAGCGCAGCGCGGCATTGGGCGCGACGAGCACATCCTCGGCTTTCGCCACCTCGAACAGGATGGTGGCGGTCATGCCGGGGCGCAGCAGCAGCTCCGGATTGTCCACATCGATCAGCGTCTTATACGTGACGACGTTGTCCACGATCGTTTCGGCATAGCGCACCTGCGCGACCAGTCCCTTGAAGCGATTGCGCGGATAGGCGTCAACGCGAAACTCGACCGGCATCCCCTCGCGCACACGGCCGATGTCGGTTTCGCCGACCGCGGCGCTGACGCGCATTTTGCGAAGATCGTTGGCGATCGTGAAAAGTGTCGGTGCGGATAGCGAGGCCGCGACGGTCTGGCCTTCGTCCACGTCGCGTGAAATGACGATTCCGTCGATTGGCGCGCGAATGATCGTTTTGTCGAGATCGGTGGCGGCCTGCTGGCGCGCGGCCTGTGCGCTCAGCACCTGGGCCTCGGCGGCATGCACGGCGGCCTCGGCGGCCATCAACGCGGTTCGCGCGATGTCCATTTCAAGCGTGGAGGCGACCGACTCATCGATCAGGCGTTTGATTTGATTAAAATCAATCTGCGCTTTCTCGTAGTCGGCCCTGGCCTGTTCGACGCGAGCGGACGCGACGGCGACATCCGCGTCGCGTTGCTGAAGGATCGCCTTTGGGCGGTCCTGATCGAGCTGCGCGAGGACGAATCCTTCATTGACTTCCTGGTTGAAATCGGCGTACCACTTGATGACCGTGCCGCTGACCTGCGACCCCACGAGCACTTTTACGAGCGGTTCTAGATTACCCGTCGCCGTCACCGTGGCCGTAATCGTGCCGCGCTTCAGCTCGATCGAGCGATAAGAAACGCCCGCGGGCTTGTTCCAATTCTGCCAGGCGTAGTAACCGCCACCCAGCAATCCGGCGAGAACGACGATGGAAAGCAGAAGTCTCATGTACACCTGATTCAAGAGCGCATCGGGTCGGCCGAGCCAGTGGATTCTAGCGGCGCGCGGCGGGCTTTTGAAACGCAGGCGCTTCCGGCGGGACGAAGAATTAGCAGAATCTTGCGAACACAAATGCGGATGCCGCCCGTGGAGCCGGCCAACAAGCCCGCGTCAAATGAGGTCGCGCGCCAGGCCGACTAGCGCGGCGGCGGCGATCACGGCGAGCATGTTGAGCTTCAGCCCAGCGAGCGCGCAAAACGCGGCGATCGCGATGCCGATGTCGGCCCATTGCGGCCGGCTGTCCACGACGAACACGTGCAGCGCGAACCAAACGGCGAGATTCAGCACAACGCCCACAACGGCGGCGGTGATTGCAGACAAAGCGGCGGTCAGCTTGGAGCTGGTCCGCATTTGTTCGACATACGGCGCGCCGAGGAAAATCCAAAGAAAGCAGGGCACGAACGTCACCCAGGTTGAAATCATCGCGCCAAGCGTCGCGGCGACTATTGGCGAGAGCGGGCCGGGATGATTCCAGCCGCCAAGAAACCCGACGAATTGCACGACCATGATCAGCGGTCCGGGCGTCGTCTCGGCCAGCCCCAGACCGTCCAGCATTTGCGGAGCGCTCAGCCAGTTGAACCGCTCGACGGCTTGCTGCGCCACATAAGGCAAAACGGCGTACGCGCCGCCAAACGTCACCAACGCGGCTTTGCTGAAGAACAGGCTTTCATGAATGACGGCATGTTGCGGGCCCAGCCACCACGTCAGCGCTGCGACCGGTGTCCACCAAAGCAGCGCGAAGATTGCGAGAATTTTCGCGGCGCGTCCGAGATGCGCCGGCTTCGATTTGCGCGGATCGAACGATTCCTGCGCCGACTCGGTGGGTTTCAAACGGATCGTCTGAAAGTGAACTGGGGCAAAATAAGACCCGAGCAAACCCGCTAGCCCGGCCAGCGCAATCAGAATTGGAAATGGCAGCCCGCCGAAGAAAATCAGCGTGAATGCGGTCGCTGCAACAACCCACATCACGGGATTCTTCAAGACTCGACTGCCGATTCGTAGAACCGCGGCGGCAATGATCGCGGCCACCGCCGGCTTCAATCCGGCGAACAGTGCGGCTATCCAGGCGACTTGACCGATGGTGCAATACAAGTAACTCAGCAGCCAGAGAATCGCGACGGATGGAAGCACGAATAGCGAGCCTGCGGCAATTGCGCCGCGGGTTCCGTGCAAATGCCAGCCCAGGTAAGTCGCGAGCTGCTGGGCCTCGGGCCCGGGCAAAAGCATGCAATAGTTCAGCGCGTGAAGGAACTGATTTTCGTTGACCCAGCGGCGACGATCAACCAACTCAGAATGCATGATCGCGATCTGGCCGGCCGGGCCGCCGAAGCTGATCCAGCCGAGTTTGAACCAGAAAATAAGTGATTCGGCGAATGTTGGTCGTTGTGCGGTCGAATCATCAACCGCGCGTTCAGCGATAACGATCGGCGTTTCCTTATTCTGTGCGGGAGGGTTTGGCACTTGTTGAGCTTTCGTTACAGCCGGCGTTTTGCGGCCAGCTGAAAATACAGCCTTTAGTCAATGCACAGGGTGGCGGTCGCTACGTTAATGACTGTATAGATGGCAGGTCCCATAGCGAGACCTGCGCATCAATCGCCAATAGTGCGTCACGGCAGCCGGCCCGAATCGCGATCGTTGCGCGATTTGACAGTTCGCTGACATTCGGATTGATCTCGATCAGTCGAACGCCGCGATCCAACACCGCGTCCGCGAGCGAGGCCGCGGGTTGAACGACGCCGCTCGTGCCGATCACCAACGCCAGGTCACATACCGCGATCGCGCGCATGGCCTCGTCCCACGCGCCGGACGGGAGCATCTCACCGAACCAAACGACGCCGGGGCGCAGGCGCTGATGGCAGCGCGGGCAAAGCGGGTCTTCGCCGAGATCGTCTAGGCTGTCGATTTCAAAGGGGCATGCCACGCAGCGCACCGCCCTCAGGCGGCCGTGCAACTCGATTACGGAAGACGATCCGGCCTGAATGTGCAGACCGTCTACGTTCTGGGTGACGACGTTTACGCGCCTGGATGGAGTTTCCCAGCGCGCCAGGACTTTGTGGCCGGCGTGCGGCAACACTTCGCGCAGTTGTGCGCGTCGCGCGCGATACCATTCCCAGACTTTTTGCGTATTTCGCGAGAACGCCTGGGGTGTGGCGAGTTCGGCCGGGTTGAATTTTGACCAGACGCCGCCAGCATCGCGAAAGGTGGCGACGCCGGATTCGGCTGACATCCCTGCACCGGTCAACACGCATATCGAAGTCGCATTACGCACCCAGTCAGCGGCGTTTTTGATTTCCGACATGTTCATACGAGCAGTGTAGCTGGACGCTGCGTATCGTGGAAAAAGGGTGTTCGCAGATGGTCGCCTCTGATTTCTTCGTGATTGCGAATTGCGTCGAGGCGGTTTTGTGGTTTGTGATTTCGGTCGGCTTGCTCGTCGCGGCAGCCCGCCGAAACGACCGGCGGCTGAATTACCTTGCGGGCTTCGCGGCGTTCGCGTTGTTTGGCCTATCCGATTTGATCGAAACGCAAACAGGCGCTTGGTGGCGGCCCTGGTGGCTGTTGGTGTGGAAGGCGGCTTGTGTCCTAGCGATCGTATTGGTTGTCGCGCGGCTTTGGCGTCAGGAGCGAATCAGGCGTGCGACGTACCCGCCGTCCTGCCAGTTGCCGGGCTCCGGACCCCAGTTCGGCAGGCGCGTGTTCTCGGTATCAAGGCGATAGCGGGAATCCTTGCTGAGAAATTCAGCGACAATATCCTCGTTTTCTTCGCGATCGATGCTGCACGTGCTGTAGATCAGCCGGCCTCCGGATCGCGTCAGATCGGCCGCATAACCCAGCAAGCGCAATTGCGTGTCCTGCAACCAGTAGGATTTCCGCTCGTTCTGATCGAACCGCGCTTCGGGGCGTCGCGCGATGACGCCGCTGTTGCTACACGGCACATCGGCAAGCACGACGTCGTAGGCGTCTTTTTCCAGCGGCGGGGGCAAATGCGCCTCAAGCGGCACACAGCGCACGCAAGACAAGCCAAGCTTCGCGAAATTCGAGACCGCGCGACGCATGCGCTCTTCCGAAATATCGCAGGCCGCGAGTTCGCCTTTGTCGCGCATCGACAGCGCCATTGTGATCGCCTTGCCGCCCGGCGCGGCGCAAAGATCAACGACGCGCTCGCCCGGCTGTGCGGCGGCAAACTCGGCCGCGAAGTGCGAAGTACCGTCCTGCACATACGCCAGGCCCTCGTGCAACAGAGACGCCTCTCCGATGCGAGCGCCGGGCACGACCACGGCCGCGTCGCCGACAAACGCGGCGTCAGCGTCAATTTCCTGCTTGACGCGCTCCTGGAATGTTTCGACGTCCGTTCGCAGTGTATTCGGCCATAACACGGTCGGCGGGAGGGCCTGCGACGCCCATACGATTTGCTCGGCCGATTCGCGGCCGAAGCGCGTGACGAGCTTGTGATAGCGAGCGGGGATTTCGCCGGCGGCGACAGCGACGTAGGCGTCGGGGTCGTCGTTGGGATCCGGAAGAATCGCAGTGCGGAACTTGCAAGCCTGATGCCACGAAACACGAAGCTGGGATGGGTCGCGCGGAATGAACGCAGTGCGGCGCTCGACGATGGCGTCGCAGACGCGGCGCAGCAGGGCGTTGACGAGGCGCGCGGCCCCGTCGCTGACGAGCAGTCGGGCGAGATCGACGGATTCATCGACGATGGCGGGCAACGGGATACGATCGGTCCACGCCGCCTGATAAACCGCGGAATTCAGAATGGCGCGGGTCGCGAGCGAAGAGCGGCCGGGCTCGTATTTTGCAAGCGTGCAAAGCACGTGCTCGAGGGTGACGGTGTGGCGCATGGTTCCGAGCGCGATCTCCATGGCGAGTCCATGCTCGCGCGGCGCTAACCGATGTTGCGAACGCAGCGCAGCTAGCACGTCTCCGACATAGCGGTGGCGATCGTAGGCTGCGCGCACTGCGCGTACGGCGGATTCCCGCCCGCTGATCGGCTCGTTCTTATCTCGAGGTTGACGGTTCATTGTCAGCTATCGGAAGCCAATGGTCCGGCGAGGAAATTCGGCGCCCGTTCGCGAACGCCGGCCATGACATCACTTTCCCGCCGGAAGGCCTTACTTCCATCAATCGTATGCGTCCAGCGCCGGTCTGGACGACCCCGTCCGCGAGAATTATCCCCGGCGGATTTTCATGCGTTGGAGGCGCGTCGTCCACGACGCAGGCTCGCGCGAACTGCACGCGTTCGCTCCGCGAAGCCAACACGCACGTGGCCGTCGGCCACGACCAAAGGCCGTGAATTCTGTTTACTACCTGCTTCGCCGGCAGCGCCCAGTCAAGCGCGCTGTCGGCGCGCGTCAGCTTCCGGGCGCGCGTGGATTGCGAGGCATCCTGCACTTGAGGCTGAAGCGCTCCGGTTGAATACGCGTGCAGAGTTTCAATCAGCAGGTGAGCGCCGATCAGCGACAATCGATCATGCAGCTCGTCGGCGGTTTCCAACGCGCCGACGGGCGTCGCACGCATGGACCAGATTGGGCCGGCATCCCATTTTTCGTTGAGCTGAAAAATGGTCACGCCCGTTTCAATTTCGCCGTTGATGACGGCCCATTGAATCGGCGCGGCGCCTCGATACTTCGGCAGAAGCGAGCCGTGAATGTTGATGAAGCCGCGCGGCGGCGCTCGGAGCAGTTCGGCTCCGATTTTTTGCCCGAACGCGACAACCACGCACAGTTCGGCCGAGTCGATCAGGTCGCGCGTTGGAATCGCATTGACATCCTGCGCCTGAATGTGGCGAATCCCCAATGAGTCGGCTGCGGCGTGCACAGCCGTGGGGGCGACGCTTTGGCCGCGACCAACCGGTCGATCAGGCTGGCTGACCGCGACAATGATCTCATGGCCTGATTCATGCAGTGCTTTCAAAGGCGCGACCGCAAATTCGCCAGTGCCAAAGTATGTGAGCTTCATCCGAGCAACAGTCTCTGCGGCCGGCGCGAGCTTGTCCACATAGGCAAATGCCTTTGTGCGGGATCCACGATTGAATGATTCAATCGTGATTCGATTAGCGGGGGGAAACTCAGGCGAGTGCGGTCTCGAACGAACTGATTTTCGCGTGCAGTTCTTGGGCGGTCTTTGCTTCTGCGACCGCGGCACGGAATGATTCGACCATCATCAGTCGGCTGATTTTCGCGAGCGCCTGGATGTGCGTGCCGGTTTGGTCCGGGGGGCTGACAAGAAGGACGACGAAATGCACGGGGCGGCCGTCCGCGCTTTGAAACTCAACTGGTTGGTTGGGTTTGCCCGCCGCCATGACGATTGATTTTGCGCCGTCACTTTTTCCGTGTGGAATGGCGAGTCCGAAGCCGATACCGGTGCTTCGCTCCGCCTCTCGTTTCAAGACGGACTGCAAGGCGGAATCGCGATTGGCGAGCGCGCCAGTTTGATTCAGAAGATCAATCAGTTCGGTGATGACGCCGTTCTTATCAGCGCCGGTGAGCGGCACGCGGATTCGTTCGGGTGTGAGTATCTTTGCGATTTCCATCGCGATAACCGGCTCCGGATTTCAAAGCGGGGCAGCGTACTCGATTCGTCTGGCTGTTTCCACCACTGACGACCGTCGCCTTGGCTCCAAAGCGCCGAGATCGTGGCGCAACAAAAATCGTGCGGGGCGCGGTTTCAAGGCGATTCGACGAACAACGATGCAGCGGTTAGCCAATGTTTCGGATTCGTGAAAACGCATCGGCCGATAAGTGGAAATTGACTTCGTATTTCACCGGTCCCTAAAAGTATGCGGACAATGAACGATTGCCCCATGTCTCATGCGCGCCGAGGCGGCGTGCATGGTGACCGGGTCAGGCGTCTGTCCCCACTGCGGGAACACCTCCCCAGCAAAAACCAGTGGAATTCCGCGCCGTGTCCCCGATTCCGCGGCGCGCGGGAGTCGTATGCAGCGTCGTCTTTCATGCGGTCTGCCGATCTGTGCCGCCGCTCTTCTCGGACAGCCGGTCGCGACAGGCGAGCGCGTCTTTCTCGCATGCACAACCGACGGCACGGTGTTCGATCTGAACGCGTCAACCGGCACCGCTCAATCACCGCGCGCCACAGAATTGAGCCATGTGATCGATATTGAGACCGATGCGGCCGGCCGGCTGTTTACGCTGACGAGCCTCGCCGGCACGGCGCCAAATTCGCTTTACGCGGTCGATGCGACATCGGGATCCGCGACGCTGATTGGGGCGACCGGACTATCGGCCATTTATGAGGGCGATCTCGCTTTCAACGCATCAAACGGCTTTCTATACGGCATTCAAAGTGTGCCGCAGGGATCGCGCCGGTTCTTTCGGATCGATCCGGACACCGGACTCGCGATCGAACTTGCGCATCTTGGATTTTCGGGTGATTTCAGCGGACTCACGTACGCGCGCGACAAGCTTTTCGCGATTGATACAGTCGCTGACGTGCTCTATGAGCTGCATCCGATCACCGGAACAATTCTGAGCAGCCTGGCATTGTCAGTTGCGATCGACAGCAGCGTGTGCGGCATGGACTACGACGCTGAAACAGACACAATGTATGTTGTCGCGCGAGCCGTCGGCGTCGAAGGGTTGTTTTCGCTGGATTGGTCATCCGGGCAGATGACGCTGATCGGTGAGACCGGCATCGCGGGGCTGGCGGGACTCTGCATTGTGCCGGAGCCGGGCGTTTGCGTCATGCTCGCTGGAATGATGACGCTGGCTCTTCGCCGTCGCTGATGCTGGTCGCTCAGACCGAAACTCCTACCACGCCAGACCGCCGCGCAATGGGCGCCTCTTTTCTTTTTTCGGCGCGGCCGGCGCGGCGCCAGGAGTTTCCGGGGCCGCTTCGATCGGGGCGCTGGACGGCGTTTTCAGGCTTAGCGATATGCGCCGTTGCGCGAGATCGACGCCAAGTATTCTGGCTTGAACGACCTGGCCTTCCTTGACGGCGTCGCCGACGGAGCGGACGTGCTTGTCGCTTAGCTCGGAGATGTGGGCCAGACCTTCCACGCCTTCTTCGAGTTGCACGAACGCGCCGAATGGAGCGAGGCGCGTCACCATACCGGTGACGGTGCTCTGCGGAGTGTAACGTTCCTGAACCGTTGACCACGGATCCGCGCCAAGCGCCTTGAGGCTCAACGAAATCCGCCGCTGGGCGGAGTCGATGCTCATGACCTGTGCGCGAACCGAATCGCCTTCCTTGACCAGCTCGCGCGGATGGCGAATGCGCTTGGTCCAGCTCATTTCGCTTACGGGGAGAAGCCCTTCGACGCCCGGCTCAAGCTCAACAAACGCGCCAAAGTCGGCCAGCCGCGTCACGCGCCCGTCGATTGTCTGAGATGGCTTGTAATTCGCCTCCACCAGCGTCCAAGGATCGGCCTTGAGCTGTTTCATTCCCAGAGAGATGCGATCTTTGGCGGTGTCGATTTTCAGCACCTGAACCTGAACTTCGTCGCCGACCTTAAGCACCTCGGCGGGGTTGTTTATGCGGGCATATGAAATGTCGCTGACGTGCAGCAGGCCGTCGATTCCTCCGATATCGACAAAGGCTCCGAAATCGGCGAGACGACGGACGATGCCGCTGCGCACCTGGCCTTCGGCCAATGTTTGGCGAGCTTCGGCGCGAGCGGATTCGCGCTGCTTTTCGAGCACGCGGCGGCGGCTGAGCAGCACGGATTTCCCGCGGCGATCAATCTCGACGATTTCGCATTCCATTTTGTGATTGACGAACTGCGTGAAATGTTCGAGCCGGTTGATGTCGACCTGGCTTTTTGGCATGAAACCGCGAACGCCGCGAACATCCAATTCCAGCCCGCCGATGTTCACGCCCGTGACGCGGGCTTCGATCACGTCGCCGATGCGAATCGAATCCCAGTCCACGTGCGATTTGCCCGCTTTCAGCGACAAGCGCATTTGCCCGGTTTCGCGATCGAAACCCTGCGGCACGAACGACATGCTCTGCCCCAGTTGCGGCGGATGATCCGGCGAAAACTCTTCTGTCGGGCAAAAGGCCTCGGCTTTGCCGCCGATGTCGATCAGCACGTCATCGCCGCGAACAGCCACGATGGTGCCGTGAATGCGGCCTCGCTCGGCCTTTGCGCCGCGCGATCGAGCGGGTGCGCCGTGCAGTTCCGGGGCATTCGCGTCGCCCAGCGCTTCCTGCAATTCGCGATTTAGTTCCTGTTCGTCAAGTTCACGCGGGTCGATGGTCACAAATGCACCGTGTCTGTGTGTGAATACGATCTGAATTGCGGTTTCGTCCGTTCCTTGCCCGAAGAGTATACCTGCTCGCGCCATTCGTGCAAAAGTGGACGTGCGGCGCATCGAGAGTCAGCGGAGCGCTTTGGTCCGACATCGCTCCTGAATCCATCGGGCGGCGGCGCCGCAAATTTGCTGCTCCGGCAATTCAGCTTGGAGGGAACTTCATCAGGCCGATAGAATCAAAATGGATGGGCGCGGCGAGCGCTCCGCCCTGGGACGCTGACGCATTGTCGAAAATTATGCAACCCTGTGCTGTTAAAGAGTTTGTGATTTTGGTGCGCCGCCTGATCTGCGGCGTGGTTGCGGGCACTTTTCTATCACTCGCGGTCAGCGCGGATGTTTTGCAGTTGAAATCCGGTGGCACGGTTGAGGGCGAGATCGTCACGAGCGACGCTGAGAAGTATGTCGTCCGGACAACGGTCGGCATCGTTACACTGCCGGCCAGCGCCGTGGAATCCGTGGAAAAATCCGAGTCGCCTTTTCAGGAATATGATCGCCGGCGATCCGCGTGCGACGAGTCGCCCGGAGCGCAAACCGAGCTTGCTCAATGGTGCGAGGATCGCGGGCTGGCCCAGGAGCGACGGCAGCACCTCAATCGTGCGATCGAGCTGGACTGCGACTTTGACCCCGCCCGTCGTGAACTGGGTTTTGTCCGGGTGGGAATGATGTGGGTAGACGGGCGGCAGACCCGCCATATACCGCGGAAAGACAAGACTACGACTTCGGACGCGGAGAACGGCACGGGCAAGCCCTCCTCCGTGGATTCGTCGGATCGCGATAACGACAAGGTTGTAGCGGCTGTGCAGTCGCATTGGCTGCGGCGATTCCGCGCGATTCGATCGAATTTTCTTGACAGTGCGCAGGAGAGTGTGGCGCGCCGCGGTCGCACGCAGATTCTCGATATCCGCGATCCGCTGGCGATTTTGCCGATGGCGAAGATCCTGGGCGGCGGGAATCGGTACGCGCGAAGCGTGCTGGTCGAATCGCTCGCAACTTTTTCAGAAGACGAGGCGACGCTGAATCTCGCGGTGATCGCGCTGCTCGATGGCGAAGAGAGCATCCGCAAACAGTCGTTGGTCGAACTTGTGCGGCGCAATGACGGGCGCGTCGCGGCGCAGTTTCGCAAAGCGCTGGCGAGCGACAACGACGAAATTTTGCGGCGCGCCGCGGTCGGTCTGGGCTTGCTGCGCGACGCCGCGGCCGTGGGCGAATTGATTCCGGAGTTAACGGCACGGCGCTGGCGCGCGGTGGAAGTGCCGGTCCGGCAGTACTTGAACGGTCTGACAACGACGTTTACGCAGCCGACGCGCGTGGCGATCTCAAGCGCGACTTCGATTTCGCACGCGCCTCAGATCGGCGCGGTCGATCTCGAAGGTCCGCTGAACGTCACAACCGAAGTGCGATGGCAGAACGTAACCGTGTATCGCACTGAAGTGCTCGAAGCACTTAAACAGATCACCGGCGAGAATTTTGGATTCGATGCGGCTGCATGGCAGCGCTGGCAAGAGGAGCGAAAACCGTGAGACGAGTGTTCCTAACCGTGGCCATCGGGCTGCTGGGCAGCGCGTTCGCATTGGGTGATGAGGCTGACGATCAGAAACTGATCGAACAAGCGGCGGCGAATCGGCCGCAACCGCAGAAGTCGCCGCAAAACGGGGCGGCAACCGCCGCGCGACCGGACGCGGCAACGGCGGAAGCGGCCGAGCGGACCGCGCCGGTGGCCGCGGACGAGAGTCTCGCTGACGAAGAGCGGTCGGCGCGTGCGGGATTGGCGCTCGCGCAGGCCCGCGTCGAACTGATCGCGGCGCGAAAGCTGCTGCGCGCCGATCGCAGCGCCGATGCGGCCAAAAAAGCCAATCGCGTGCTGGCGCTGCTCAGGAAGCTACCGAGCGACGTGGACGCCAGTGAGTTCGAATTGCAGGCGGAGGGCATTCTCGCAAAAGCGCGGCGCGCGGCCGGCAAGCAATCTGCGGCGCTGGGCGATCGTGATAACGACGACACGCTCAAGGCGGAATCGAAGCTCGACGCGCGCTCGCGCGAGGCGGCGCGATTGGGCAAGCACTTTGACGGCAGCGATACGCCGGACGTGGACACGCGCGGCGACGCAGCCGCGCTGCGCGAACGAGCGCGCAACAATCAGAACCCGGACAAGTCGGGTTATCATCCGGGGAAAGAAATCATCGACGAGCGCGCGGTTCACACGCGCTCCAAAGAACGGGTGCGCTACGAAGGCGCGCTGCATGAAGCCGTCGCGGAGGATGAGGCCGCGCGGCTCACCGCCGCAGAGGAATCCCGTCTCGCAGGCGAGGCGGATGTGACGTACCCCGACGACTGGCGGGATCGCGTCGCGCGTCGCGAACGATGGAAAGACGGCATGATTGCGCGTGGGCCGGCCGTCGTCGGTCCGGATGGCAAGGAGTGGTTCCTCGGCGTGTACGACTTGCGTGATATCGCATACGAGCCGCCGGATTTCTCGCTGCCGTTCGGCATTCATCCAGCGGAAGAGTGGCGAAATCAGCTCGATCGCGAAGCGCTGCGGTGGCGCAGCCAGATATTCAATGGTTATGCCGATGATCTGGCCGGCGGCATACCGCTGCTGCGGTTTTTCGGGGGAACGGATGATTTTGAGAGTCGTGGGCCCAAATACAACCCGGCCATCGAGCGCATGGTCGAACGCCTGGTGCGGATGATTACCGATCAGCGGCCGACAGAGCCGGCGGTCGAGGCCTCGCCGAGTCCGTAGGACGATCGGCAGGCTTACCGTCATCGAGCGGAGCCGCACCTGGCTGAGTGCGGCTCCGCTCGCGTGATTTTGAAATGCGGATGTCAGCGCTTGGCGCGCAACATACCAAATAATGCGGTAGAGAGTATCAAGCCTGCGACGAC
>JAEUIR010000073.1 GCA_016795025.1 Phycisphaerales bacterium | reverse complement strand
CTCCGGCTTCTGGAGGTCTTCCAGGGTCTTCGGATCGAGCTTCTTGAAAGCATCGTCGGTCGGAGCGAAAACCGTGAACGGGCCGGCGCCTTCCAGCGTGGCGGCCAGGTCGGCCTTGGCGAGCAGCGACACGAGCGTGCTGAACTGCTTGTCAGCCTTCGCCGTCTCAACGATGTTCTTGCCGGCAGCCGTCGCCGGCGGTGTGTCCTTCTTCGGCTCATCCTTCTTCACGTCCTGGGCTGTGCTCACGCCGAAAGCAAGCGCAGCGATGCTCAAAACACCCAACAAATTGCGACGCAACATGCGGAAACTCCCTTAGAGCGGACTCTCGTCGAATTGCCGCGACGCTTACATCGCGTCTTGTCTCTTCTAACCGGCGTTCGAACGGGCCGTTCCAAAGACGAAAAATGATATCGACTATTGAGCAGGGAGCAAGGCGACCCATGCGGCGGTCGCCGCGTCGCCGAATCCCCCCAAGCGGCAATAGCGCGTTTTTTCTCACCGTGCCCGCTCCTTGCGAACGGTGTCTCAAAAAACTCCTAACATCATTTGTGGAAAATACTTATGGCACGTTTTCGCGGATGGCGCAGGCGGCTTACGGAACTGGACGATTGTCGGTTGCCGCCTAAAAATGGGAGTCTAACCAAGGAGCTCCCGATTTTCTCGCCGCCCGGAATGTCGCCCGAACCGACCGCGCCGCGCAATTTCTCCGAGAAGATGCGCGTCGAACTAGCGCGCAAATCGATTCATCTCAGCTCCACGCTGATTCCGCTTATTTACTCCGTCACGCCGCGACATATCGCCCTCGCGATCCTCGCATTCGTCGTCTGTATTTTCGTGCTCATGGAGCTTCTTCGTCGCGGGGAATCACGACTCGGCCGGCTGATCAATCATCTGTGCGGCTTCATGCTGCGCCGCTCGGAATCCGGTAACTTCACCGGCGCGACCTGGGTCGTCATCGCCGCGTGGATCGCGATCTTCCTGTTTCCGAAACCGATCGCAGTGGCCGTGTTGCTCATGCTCTCGATATCCGATTCCTGCGCTTCGATCATCGGCATCAGCTTCGGCCACACGCGCTGGATCGGCGGCAAGAGCCTGGCCGGCAGCGGCGCGTTTTTTCTGTCCGCGCTCGCCATCGGCATGGTCTGCCTTCCGCATCATCCCATGACCGCGTTGGCCGGTGCAATCGCGGCCACGTGCGCCGAAGCCGTCGATCTGCACATCGGTAAACTGCATGTGAACGACAATCTGCTGATTCCGCTGATCGCCGGGGGCGTGATGCTGGCGATTGAGTCGCGATGAGTCCGTGATTGGACGAAAGAGCGTTCGGCGGTGGCGCAAGGCTATGCCCCCGAGGCAAATTCTCAAGACAACGTGAGCAAACTTTGCCCATGAACCGAAATCGCGACCGCGCCCTTCCGTTCAGGGCGCGGTCGCGATCTCTTGGTGCGGCCCGAGGCTCGCCGGGCCCCTTATCCTCCGCTGTTGACCAGCAGTTCGACAAACGGATCGATGTCGAAATTGTTCAGCCCGTCGATGCCGTTCACGTCGCCCGCGCATGCTCCATTCAATCCGGGGAATTGCGCGGCGTACTGATCCGGCTGCGTCAACGCCAGCACGAACGGATCGATGTCGAAGTTATTCAACTGGCCGTCGCCATTCATGTCGCCGTCGTTGCGATACTGCGAGCATGGATCGATCCCATTCGAAAAGCCGTCATTATCCTGATCGATGCCGATTCGGCGCCCGCTGCCCGGCGGCACGGCCGTGAAGACGGCCGGCGTGAGCGGCGCGGCGTTCGAGACCACCTGCGCGAGCGTGAACAATTGATCGTCGTCGCGCTGAAACATCGGCGGATCCTGATTGGCGCTCACCATTACAAACCCGCGCATCGCGCCGCTGATCAGAACGTGTGCGACCACGTCGCAGCGCGACGGCGCTGCCTCGTGCTGCGCAAACATCACCGCGAGATCAACCGGCAACGGCGGATTTGGGCCACCCGCGGTCGTGCGAATCTGCCAACCCACGACCGGCGCGACATTCGTCGGATAGGCTTCAAGGAAATCGATCAAATCAAGCCGATCCTGAGCCGAGAATCCGGGGAAGAATTCCAACAGAAACGTCTGAATCGGGTGGCCGTTCAGCTCGCGCTCCTCGCGACCGTCGTGAAGCAACCCAAAACCGTCGTACAAATCGGAGTCAAACTTCTTGTGAATCCCGCGAAGCTGCGGAACTTCCTGTAATTGGCCGTTGAGGAAATTCAGATCGAGCGCCACATCCGGCGCCGGCGGCTCGCAGCCCGCGTTCATCGCTCCGTCGTGCGCGAGTTGGTGACAGCCATCACAGGCGTTGATGAATAGCTGGCGGCCATTGCTCGCACCGGCCTCGGCAAACGAATTGTCGCGATTGCGGTTGATCGGCGGCGGGTAGTGCAGCGTCTTGATGAACGCATCAAATGCTGCCATGTCGTCGTCTGAAATCTGCGAACCGCCAACCAGCGACGCGAACGCGCCGTTGAAATCCGTGAAATGCGGGCGATCGCCGCGCCAATGAAAACTCTCGTGGTTCTTCAGGCCGCGCAGCGACAGCGTCACCATTGGGCCTTTCAACGGATGATTCACGTCACCGGGCCCGCCCGTGCAGAAATCGGGTTGTCCGATCACCGGCGGCGCGGGTTCCATCCCACCGTCGGGATTCCCCAGATCCCACGCGAGATGGTCCAGATGGCCATCCGGGTGGCAGGACGCACACGACATCGAGAAGTTATTGGAGTGACGCGCGGAGAACAAAAAGTCGCGGCCTTTGCGAACGATAACCGTGTCGGGGTTGAACATGGCCGTGGTTGCGAGCACGTTCATCCCGTCGTTGCCGATGTCCACGGTTGAAATCGACATCTCCGTGCGGTTGAACGCGAAGAGCCGATTCAATCCGGCATGCACAACCAGACCGCGCGTGCCACGCCCGACATCGACACGCCCGGTTACTTCGCCGGTTGCGGATCGAAGCCGACCGATGCGCCCGGTTCCGAGCGCTGCCACGAACGCTTCGCCGCTTGACGTGGTCACGATCTCTTGCGCGTCGGCCAGCGAACCGGCTTGCGCAGCGGGGTTTGGCTGAGAAGCGTCATCAAAATTCGGAATCGACGCGTGCAGATCGACGGGGGTGATCGTTTGGCTTGGACCGGCCAAGCCGGAAACGATCACCACCTGATGTTGAATCGCCCGGCCGTTGAGCGCCGGTTCGAGCCGATCCAGATTTCGCGGCTCTTTGTTGGTCACCAGCAGATTGCCGGACTGTGGATCGACGGCGATGCCGCTGAGCGTCGTGCCAACGCCGCCAATGATTTTGACGAGCGCTGGCGATGACGGATTCGATACATCCACCACGAATACGTCGTTGTCCTGGGTGGCCCGCGCGTCTCGAATCACCTCGTCGAAAATATGGAACGTATTGGCCGGCATCAGGTTAAACAGCGTGAGCACTTGCTGCTCAAACGCTGCCATCATAGCCGGATCGGGATTACCGTTGTCATCCGCGAATACATCCACGATCTGCTTCCAGTCGCTGTTGGTGGTCGCGTCGGGCACGATCCGCTCAACCAGCGGACCGGCGCTGCTGGTGTTCGTCGGTACGTCGGGCCAGGGCGAAAGCAACGGCGACGCGGCGAACAGCGCGGCGGTCTGATCGAAGAACGACGCGAAAAACAACGTCGGCAGGAAGAAACTGATCGTCGGATTGCCGGGGGTATTCAGGTCGATGAACGCGGCGCGAAACGTCTTGCCAACCACGCTTGTGTTGTTGCCGGAGTGCAGGGCCGCCACGTATACACGCTGTGCGCCGGCATCGTACGCGGCGGCGCGCGGATTGTTGCCGGGCAGCGCCAGCGTGGAAATCACGCTGCGCGTGGCCACGTCGATCGCGACGAGTTGCCCGCTCTCCAGAACAATAAACGCCGCCGTGCCGGCGCTGTTGAACATGATGTTCACCGGTTCATCGCCGGTCGGAATGATGTCAACCACGCGCCCGGTATGCACATCCACAACGGAGATGCTGTCGGAGATGCGATTCACCACCCAGGCCGTACGGCCCGCGCCCGGCGCGAATGCAACCGCCACCGGTTCCAGGCCAACCGGATATTCGCGCTCAAGCACCGGCACACCGCTCGAAATATTAAACACCACCAGTGAATTATTCGGCGTATTCACCGCCAACAACGTATTAGACGCGGCGTGCAAGGCCAGCGGCCGCACCGCGGGGCTTTCGAAGTTGATGTATGGACCAATCGCGATGGGCGGCTCAAATGCCCCGCCGGCCACTCCGCCGCCAAGAAGTTCCTCAATTTGCGCTTGTGTGGGATGCCCGAAAGTCGCACGCGCGGCCGCGCCCGTCATTTCGCGCGGCGCGACCGGCGGCGAGCCGGAATCCGCCGTGGACCAACAGGTCGCCAGGCTCGCAATCGTCACCATAACGACAGGCAAGCGAAACGACTCGCTCGCTGACACCGCGTTCAAAGGCTTGGTTCTGGGGGACATGTCTCTCTCCTTGGCAGACACATGCACAATGTTCGAGCACGGGCTGTATGTGAGTTGCCGTTGCGCGGATTGTCGTCCGCGCCCTCTCACTTCTCGACGCGCGGCTCGGATCGATGCGACAGGAATCAGCCGCCCGTCAACAACGCGACGAACGGATCGATATCGAAGTTATTGACGACGCCGTCCTGATTAATGTCGGCGTTCAGCGGGTCGCAATTCGGATATTGCGCCGCATAACCATCCGGATCGGTCAGTGCAGTTACGAACGGATCAATATCGAAATTGTCGACGCGACCGTCACAATTCATGTCTCCGACGGCGTATTGAGGCGGTGTGTACTCAATTGTGAGCAGCGGCCAATCGCTTTCGGCCGGCGCTTCGTGCGACGCGAAACGCTTTGTTGTTCCGGCGGCGGTTTCGTTGCCGATCAGAATCCACCCATAGTTTGTGTTTGCGCCGCTTACCCAGCTCTGCACGTCAGCGACCATTCCCGCGCCGTTCCACGTGTAGAAACCGGTGCCCGCGACATTCGTGGAGGCGCTTACGACGCCGGAAAAATCGCCCCCGCTGTTCGTCCAGAATTGCGTGTCATAGAACGTGTGGATCCACGTCGCGTCACCCGGCTCCGCGGCCGAACCGCCGCCGCCCGGATCGCCGGCATCTGAAATCCCCTCTCCCCAATCAGCCGTGACGCGCCGGAGCGAAACGATCTGCGCGCCCGCGATGGTCCGGTTCATTCGCAGCCGCATCGACACACCGGCGATCGTGGAACCCGTCGGTATTGCGCTGACATCGAACCGAACCAGCCCGCGGCGAATCTGCATGCTACTGGTGGTTCCGGCAAAGAAACCCGTGCCGGAACCGTTGCTTAGAAAGCCGCCGGAATCCTCGTAAAGCGTGTTATCGCGATTGGAAGTGACGATCAGGGAGTCGGCTTGCGCGGTCCCGCATAGCACAGCGGCGCCAACTCCTAGCGCGAAGACTCCACGTCGAATCGGCAATCGGCCCACGTTTCACCGCCTTTTGGTTCAGCTCGCCGCGCGGATGAAACATCAAATGTCCCGCGCAAGAACCATTACACCAAAAACGCGGGGGCTGGGTCAATGCTATTTCTGGGTTATTGCCCCTCGGCTTGGCTGCGCGACACCGCGCGCAAATCCTGCGATTGCGGCCGTTGCGCGCCGGCACCACCAAGGAGCGACGGCGAAATCTATTGGGCAGTCGTGACGAATTTGCGAATCGCTTCCCGGTTCGCTTCCATGGTCTTGGCCGGGCCGGTCACCTTCACAAACCAGGGTCCGCTCGGGGTTTCAATCACCGCCGCAATCATTCTAAAATTGTCGCGCGGGCCGGTGTCCGGCGCTCCGGGCATTGCGCCCGGCGCATATCGCCCCGTCACATCGAGAATCGAAACCTTGTGCCCGCCCGCCTCGAGTTTTTCTTCCTTTCCGGCGTCATCCGGCAGCGGTTTTCCGTCAGAGGTCGTGAACTGGCCGCGCCAGCGAGCCAGATTGTCCGCAGTCCGGCCGCCCTCGCCGGGACCAAAATAGAAAATTAGAACTTCTGCATCTTCGCCGTCGCCCTCAGCTTTCGGAATGGCGTATTGTGCCTTACGCATCGCGCTGCGCGGCGGAACCGGCTTCCAATCCATCGGTGCGTCGAATTTCAGATCGGACGTCGCAGATGGGCGCGCTGCGGCCGCCGGCTTTGGCGCATCGCCGCCGGAAATCGGCGGATGGCCGGGGGGCAAGCCGGCCGCCGTCCCCGGCTTCTCGTCGTTTTTTACCATCGAGCGCAGGGCATTCAGATCCTCGTTCGATGGTTGCGTAGCGGGCGGCGGAGATTTCGATGACTCAGCCGTCGGTTTCGCCGGCGGGGGCGAAACGGATGAATTCGCATTGGAGTTGGGGGCTGATTGATCGCAGCCGCAGGTGATTGACACCAGCGCCGCGGAAAACACAACAATGGCTCGCAAACCGCGCATGGACTGACTCCCAGTGGCTGCAAGCAGTCTATTCAGCCTCGGCGAGCGCGGCAACAAGTAGGAAACGCAGAATGGAAAGGGATCGTGCGCGCGTGTCAGGTGAAGCGGGCATCTTCTCGTGGGGCGGGCCTTCGCCTCGCAAGCCGCAAAACCTCAATCGGCAATGCGGATGGCCAGCACCGTAACATCGTCGAGCGCCGCGCCCAGCCTACGAAGCGCATCATGCCGCGTGGCCAGCGCGTCGAGCGCGATTTCAACGCCGTCGCACGCCAGCACGTCCAGCCATGGTGAGCCGGCCAATGTCTCGTCGGCCGGTGCATCACCCGCCGGAATGGCTGTGGTTATCGGTTGTTCGAGCACGGCGGTCGCTGTGCCTGATTCAAACTTGCCGTTGCGTTCGGCGGACTGCGCGACTGTGAGGAAACCGTTCTTTGTATGCGTCAAAGTCCGCTTGGCGCGGCGCGCCGCATGGGGCGCAAAACTCGAATCGCTATCGGTCGGCGGCATGACCAGTCGATCCAGGCCATCGCTGAACAGCAGCACGCTGTCGCCGGCGGCAAGCTGTACACGCCGTGGCGTGAACTTTGCATCCGGCATGATTCCGACCACGCCGCCGTCGCACCGTAAACACTCTGTCGCGCCGCTTGCGCGGCGAAGCACGGGAAAGGGTGTGCCCGCTCGCGCGATTTCCAGCTCTAATGTGCGTGTGTTCAATATCGCATATGCGGCCGCTACGAACTGGCACTGCCGCAAGTTCGCTTCCAGCAGGTCGTGATTCAATCGCGTCAGCACTTCGGTCGGCGCGAGCAATCGCTTTGATCCGCCGGCGCGTTCCGTGCCGCGCAGCGCCCGCTTGACAAACACGGTCAGCAGAGCCGCGGGGATGCCGTGGCCGGTCGCGTCGGCGATGGCGATTCCGACGTGCTCATTATCCAACTGTTGAATGTCATAAATATCGCCGGAAACGAAATCCGCGGGGCGATAGAACACCGAAAACGACGCCGCGCCGATGGGCGGCGGATTGTCCGGCAGAAACTCGCGCTGCACCTGGCTGGCCAGACGCAACTGCGCCTGGTAGCCCTGGACGGCGCGTGACTCGGCGGAGCGGTTTTCGATTCCTTCGCGATGCAGCGTGCTCAGCGATTCGCGCACCTCGAGCATCATTTCCAGGCGAATGGCGAGTTCGCTCTCTTCGTTGCCGCCGAAGAAACACACGGGCACTGTCGGCGGTCGCGCGATGCGCCGCAGAAAGCCGCCGCCCTCCCGAAAGATCATTACGCTGCGCGGCTCGTCGGCGATGCGATCCAGCAGCACGCGCAACCGCGCTGGCGGAATCTCATGATCCGGCGCCACGACGATCACGTATGCATCCGCGACCGGCGACGCGGCGGAGCGCAGCACCTCCGACAACAGCCGAAAACTCGCTGTCGCGCGAATTCGTCGCAGCGCCCGAGCCAGGATTTCGGGGATTGATGTATCCGCAAGAATGACGTGAACGTGAGCTTGGGGCATAAGCGAGCGTCCCGCGTTGCGAGCCGTGTTCGGACTGCGCGCAATCGCGCGGTCTTCGCTTGGTTCTCATCGGCCGATCCGGCGCAACGCTTGCTTAGGCGAGTTACGATTTTCGGGCGTCAAGGAAACTTCGACGGGGCGCGATGACTGTGATTCTGCGGACGTGCGGCACAGACGAGTGATGAGCAAAGACTGTGTGCCAGCCGGGCCGGCGCGGGCCGGGCGCAAACCCTGTTCGTGGTTCGGGTTCGGCACCATGCCGGAGTCGATTTTGCTGAGCGCCGATCAGGCAGGATCGGTGAGTCGAGGAATCAAAATGCGGCTGACTGGAGTCGAACCAGCACGAGGTTACCCTCACAAGAACCTGAATCTTGCGCGTCTGCCAATTCCGCCACAGCCGCCCGCACCGCACCGCAGCGCGTTTCGGAACCCCGGATCGTATGTGACTTAACCGGATTTCGCAAGCGCCCCGCCAACCGTGCAGCGTCGGAACAAAAACTGGCTCGCAAGCACCAGCGCGGTCGCGAAGACATATGGTGCGCCCGGAAAGTGCCAGGGCGCGCCGGCGCGTGTGAAATAGCCGAATAGCCCGGTCATCAGCGGCGGGCCGACGACCGCCGCCATGCCGACCGTGCTGGCTACGGCACCTTGCAGGCCGCCCTGCGCGTTGGCCGGGACGGCCCGTGTCATCAGCGTTTGTAGTGATGGCATCACCAGCCCGCCCGGCGCGTAGATCGCCATTCCCAGATAAATCAGCCAGCCGTACGGCGCGGTCGCGAACAGAAGATATGCCGCCGCCACGCACATCATGCCGACATTGGCCGACAGTCGTTCACCCCAGCGCGGAATGAGCACGCGCGTCAGCCCGCCCTGGGCGATGGCGATCGCCAGCCCCAGCCCGCCGAGCGACGCGCCAACCGCCAGCTCATCCCAATGGAACTTCAACATCATAAAATAGCTCCACGTGTTTTGCAGAGCCTGATGCGACAGCGCCCAGAATGATAGCGCGAACAGTAATGCGAGCACACCGGGATATTCGCGCAGATTCACGAATGTGCCGATGATGTTTGCCCGCCCCCACGAAAACGGCCGCCGCCGATCGCGCGGCAACGACTCCGGCAGTATCGCGATGCCGTAGATGAGGTTGCAGAGCGCCAGGCCGGCCGAAACAAAAAAGGGCACCCGCGGGCCGAAGTGTCCGAGCACGCCCCCGAGCGACGGACCGATGATAAACCCCACTCCGAACGCCATGCCCACCAGACCAAAGTTTTGCGCCCGACGCTCCGGCGGACTGATGTCCGCGATATATGCCATGCCCGTGGTGAACGATGCGCCGGCCACGCCCGCGATGACGCGGCCCACAAACAACAGCCACAATTGCGGCGCAAAACCCATGAAAATGTAATCAACACCGAACGCCAGCAACGAGAAGAACAGCACCGGCCGGCGGCCAAAGTGATCGCTCAGATTGCCGATGACGGGGCCGCAAAGAAACTGCGTGAACGAGTATGAAAAAGCCAACCATCCGCCGTAAATCGCGGCCTTGTCCAGACCTTCGCCGGTCAATTGCTGAATCAACTTCGGCATGACCGGCAGGATGATGCCCAGCCCGATCGTATCGACGAGCAGCGTGACGAAGATGAACACCAGCGCGTGGCCGGCGCCGGGCCGCCGGCCCGAGGCGAGCGGCGACGGCATCCCTTCGCCGCGGCCGTTGTCGTGATCGGCTGAGTCGTTCATGCGCCGGAGTGTAAGCGGATTAGCGCTCGCGTGATGCGTGCGGCCTCACGCTCTCGCACTGGTCGCGCTGCGCAACAAGATGAATCCGCGGATTGCATGGAGTTCGCTGTCTGAGGAGCAAGTGCCATACAGGAACTCCGCCGTTCCTCCCTTTTCCACGGAGCCGTGTGAAATCCAGGGATGGTTGCCCCCGCGCGATGCGCCGGCCGATGCCGAAAAAGTGACGAATGGGCGCGGCTGGATTCGAACCAGCGTAGGCGTTAAGCCAACGGGTTTACAGCCCGTCCCCTTTGGCCGCTCGGGCACACGCCCAGTCTCATCGCGTCCTCGCACAGCTGCGCGCGGACGCACAAAACCGAGCCGCGAATCATACGAAAGCCGGCGGCAACCGGCAAGACCGACGCGCGCCGCACCGCGCGGAATTCGCGCTACAACGTGCCGATTTATTTATCTTGACGGAATGCTTGCTTCGAACGCGGTGCCGCCCCTCGTAGCCAGCTCGCCTGTCGCCGCCGCCGGGTGTGCCGTAGCCCCATCCGAAATCAGCGGGAAGTAGGAATTCAGAAACGAAAGCGTCAGCCGCGCGTACTTCTCCGGATGCACCACCGCTGCTTGATTGTGGCGCGCCCCGGGCGCGACCCAGAGCGTCTTTGGCTGTGCCGCGAGCGCGTAGAGCCGGCGGCTCTGCTCCACCGGCAGATATGAATCTCGCTCGCCGTGAATGAACAAGATCGGCCGCGGCGCCATCCGCGCGATCGCCTTGCGCACCGACGGAAACCGGCAGCCGAAGCGCCGCGCCGCGCATCGCACCATCAGCCAGCGCAGGAGCCGCCAGAAAGCCGGATGATGATTCTCGTAAACGACGCGCACCTTCGCGAAGATGTACGCCCACCGCCGCATGTAATGTTCGATCACCGTGTCGGTGCTGAACGCGCCATCCGCCACCACTGCACGCACGCGCTCATTCTCCGCCGCAACCAGAAGCGCCGCGCACGCTCCGCGAGAGATGCCAAACAGCCCGATCGTCGTGTCCAGCTTCCGCTCTTCCAGCCAGCGCGACACATACGCCACCGCGCCGCGAATGTCATTCATCTCTCGATCCGTGATCCACTGCTTCGGATGGTAATTCGGCTCGGCAGGCGATTGACCGTGACCGCGAAAATCAAACGTGAACACGTCATAGCCGGCTTCGATGAGCGGCCGGCAATACCGCGCGCACGAAAACAGATCTGAGCAAAACTCATGCGCAAAGACAACCATGCCCCGTCGCGGCACGTCGGCCGGCGCGCGAACGATCATGCCGTTGAGCGGCATGCCGTCGTACGACGGAAACGACACCGCCTCACCGGCGATTCGCTCGAAATCCAGCGGGTCGCGGGCCAGCGGCGGCTGCGTGCTTTCCATCACGTTCAGCGCGATGCGCACATATTTGCGAAGGATGAGTATCGGCACGAGTATCAGCGTCACAATCGTCGATGTGATCGCTACCATCGCCCAATTGCGCGAGATGAATGTCTGCACCGCCCAGGCTAATAGATCAGGTTCCTGCATTTTCGCTTCGAATTGACCATCCGTCGGAAAATCCGCGCTCTAACCGGCCGCGCACTTTAGCCGACGCGGCGCGACGCGCCAACTTCATTCGCCTCCGCATCACGATATCGCTCCGCCTGCTTCACGCCGCAGCAGCGCCACCGCCGAGCAAGCGATCGCTTCACCACGCCCAACCGCGTCCTGGCCCTCGTTTGTACCGGCCTTCACGCCCACGCACTCCGCATCGATTTCCAGCAATTGCGCGATCGCCGCGCGCATCTCCTGCTTTCGCGGCCCAAGCTTCGGCCGCTCCGCATGCACCATCACGTCAACATTCTCGACACGCCAGCCGTTCAAACGTATGCGCCCCAGCACCTCGCGGACGAATATCCGGCTCGGCATGTTTTTCCACTGCGGATCGCTGTCCGGGAAGAGCTCGCCGATGTCGCCCATTCCCGCTGCCCCCAGCAGCGCGTCGCAAACCGCGTGCAGCACAACATCGGCATCGCTATGGCCGTGCAAGCCGGAATCGCTCGGAACGCCCACGCCCCCGAGAATCAGCGGGCGCGACGCGCCGAGGCGGTGAATGTCGTGCCCGATGCCAACGCGAAATTGTGTCATATGCTCGCGACCGCGCCGAGTAGGATGAGGTGTTTCGCCGAGCGGTTACGCCTCGACGCCGCTCTTGATACGCGCGAAATCTCAGCGCGGATAAAAGCTCAGCGTGACGTGCATGATCGTCCAGTAGTAAAAAGTCTTTGACCCAAACAGCAGCTCGATAAGGCCCATGCGATGTTCGCCCGCGCCCACCGTCACCGGCCCGACTTTGCCGAAAGCGTAGTGCGAGACCGCCACGATCAGCACGATCGCCGCCGCCAGCCCGAGATGCAACACCGTAAACCCAACGCGCGTCGTGCGCATCCACGCCCACAAGCCGCGCACGGGCTGCCCGGTCTCACGCATCCCCAGGCTGCGCCTCCCGAACAGATACCACCCGACAAAATGCATTAGCACCACAAAGTTGAACGTCCAGGGACCGCTCACCAGCGCGATCAGAATGATGCACATGGAAATCGCGAAAACCGTCAGGATCGGCCGGTGCATTCGCCACATTCCGGCCAGCCCGTCTGGAAACTGCGCCGCGATCCGCCGCAGCGCGAACGCCGCGATCACGCACATCGGCAGAAATGTTGACGCGAATCGCACAAAATAAGGCCATTGAACCGGGAAAATGCGTTCCAATACCGGGTCGCGAAACTCCGGAAAAAGATCGCCGAACAGGACGTACGCCGGGATCGCGAGCGACACGAGCAACCCAAGCATCAACAGTTGTAAGACCGACATGACGCGGTCGTGCGTCGCCTGGCCCTCTTTGGGCATGTCGCCATAGGCTTTATAAAAAAACGCCTCGTCGCGAAAGCCGTGAATGAGGAAGTAGAAATAGAACAGCAGCAGCGCAATTGGATTGAACCGATCGGGCTCAACGCCATAACGATAAAACAGCCAGCAAAAGCCAATGCCGATCGCACCCAGCCCCGCGAGCCACAAATAGCTCGTCACTCCCCGCATCCGCCGGCTGGTCAGCAAAAACGCGGTGCCGATCATGATGTGCGGCAAGCCGAACAGCCGCATCGGCGCTTCGGCCGGGTTCTTGAACATGCGATACGCCGGGTCGTTCGGCAGCCACCCCAGCGCCCGGATCAACACGTATTTCTCGAGCGCGTAGAGCACCGCGCAAAACGCAATCGCTGCCGCCGTCCAAAACAGTGTTTGGTAATAATTACGCAGCGTCACCGGCTGAGCGTCCATCCACGCGCGCACACCGCCGCCCGCGCCTCGTGATCCCGAAGTCAATACGTCTCGATCATTCCAGGTTAGCTGCGGTTGTGTTCCGGCCATTCGTGTGCGTCTCGTTTATGCCTACCAAAAACAGCCGCGCCCGTTCGGGTAGCACCGGCATCTTGCCGGTCGTTTTTGTCTGATCAGAGCCGCGACCGTAAGGGAGCGGTTGCCATCGGCCACGGCACCGCTTTGTGACGCTCTCCCGCTCGCAAACGGCAGCCGGACGCGACCAAAAATCTCGGCCCGCGCAAAACACTCCACGCCATGCGGATCTTGCCCGAATATTATCCGTCCATTCGAGACCGCGGTCAACGCGAATTGGCTCGACGAAACCGCACACATCAGGAATTGAACGCCACACTGTGCCATCCGCCAACCGCATGAACCAGACCAATGAGTGTCGGTCCAGGGGGTGGATTTTTGGGCGCGCGCGGCCGAAGATTTGTTCTTAGCGCACCAGGAGCTTCTTGCGACGCGCCTACACAACCCGCGCAATCTCGTCGCGTAACTGACCCGGCCGGTGTTCCGCCAGGTCATACGTCACGCGCAGCGCCGGCTTGTTGATCGTCAGCAACCGCGTGAGGTCAATCGGCGTGCCCACCAGCACATAGTCGCAGGCCGCCGCGTTGATCGTTTGCTCCAGCTCGCCGATCTGCGCGCGGCCATAGCCCATCGCCGGCAACACCTCTCGCAGATGCGTGTATTTCGCAAATGTCGACTTAATCGATCCCACCGCGTACGGCCGTGGATCGACGATGACGGCCGCGTTGTGCTTTCGCGCCGCGACGTGCCCGGCGCCATAGGGCATGTCGCCGTGCGTCACCGTCGGGCCATCCTCGATAACCAGCACGCGTTTTCCGGCGATGCGCTCGCCACCCTCGACCGTCACCGGCGAATCAGCCCGCACCACGCGGGCCGCCGGATTGATCGCGCGGACACTCCGCTCCACCGCTTCGACATTCGCCGGATTGGCCGTCGCGATCTTATTAATCAATACTACGTCGGCCATGCGAAGATTCGTCTCGCCGGGGTAATAGCGGCACTCATGGCCGGGGCGGTGCGGATCGGTGACGACGATGTGCAGATTCGGCCTGAAAAACGGCGTGTCGTTATTGCCGCCGTCCCACAGAATAACATCCGCCTCGGCTTCCGCGGCCTTGAGAATCGCCGCGTAGTCGATTCCGGCGTAGACGATGCTTCCCGCCTGAATGTGCGGCTCGAATTCCTCGCGCTCCTCGATCGTGCAGTCATGGCGATCCAGATCGTCTAACTGCGCGAATCGCATGCAAATCTGCTTGGTCAGATCGCCGTAAGGCATCGGATGGCGCACCACCGCGACGCGTTTGCCGAGCGCCTTCAAGACTTCGACGACTTTTCGCGAGGTCTGGCTCTTGCCGCAGCCGGTGCGGACGGCGCAAACGGCGATGACCGGCTTGCCGCCGCGCAGCATCGTGCGCTCTGGCGCGAGCAGGTGAAACTCCGCGCCGCTCGCGTTCGCGATCGACGCCTTGTGCATCACTTCTTCGTGCGAAAGGTCTGAGTACGCCAGCGTCACAACATCGATTTTCGATTCGCGGATCAGCAACGGCAGATTCGACTCCGAATGAATCGGAATCCCGCGAGGATAGCGCGGGCCCGCGAGCTTCGCCGGGTAGACGCGGCCGTCAATATCGGGAATCTGCGCGGCCGTGAACGCCACCACCTCGCAGTCCTGCCGCAGCCGCCAATACACATTGAAATCATGAAAATCGCGCCCGGCCGCACCCAGGATCAGGACTCGTCGAAGGGAATCTGACATCGTCACGTTACTCCCTGCGCATCGGCGACGACGCCGCGCAGTTCTCGCGTGCTCATTTGGAACCATCGCCCGATTTACATCATCATATCGTCTCGACGGGCGCGATTCGCCAGCGATTCGCCGACGCCATCGCCACGCGACGACGCCATCGCAATTTTCGGACAGCCTGCCACGCGACGGCCGATACGCCGTAACCGTTTGCCGGGCGTGCGGCTGCGGAGTACGATTCGATCAGTGGCGCCTCGCGCCAATCCTGCGATGGAGTGATCGATGTTGCGTCAGATTATGAAAAACTGGATCACGTTCCTGGGCCCGCTCGCGGTGGTCGCGCTGATGTCGTCGGCCGGCTTCGCGCAGGAAGAGGAAAAGCCGTTCGTCGAGCCGGGACTGATCATGGCCCCGACGGAAAAACCAATCATCCAGTGGCTCGCGGCGTCGCTGTTCATCGTCGGCTGCGTGGGCATTGCGTTTAAGCATCCGCGCCGCTCGCACCTGGACTGATGCCAGCGCGCGGCCCACGGCAATCGTCCAATCGTTACGGAGCTTGTCCCCTCAACCCGGGTGATGCAAATGAAACGCCAATCGTGGATCGCCTTGCTGGTTTGCCTGAACGCAGTGCTGGCGACCGGCCTTGTCCTCAGCAGTTATTCGCCGCCGGCCGCGTATGCCCAGGGGGCCGGTCTATCCGGAAATTACATGCTGGTCGCCGGCGAGATTCAGGACCAATACGACGCGCTGTACATCATTGACCTGCGATCCCGCAACATCCACGCGTTCTATTACGACAAGACCACCAAAAAGCTCTCGTTCGCCGGCTCGCGCGATCTTGAGAAAGATTTCCGCCATAACCGAGGATAACGCGCCATGAATAGCGAATCTTCCCGCCCGCTCGATACCCACACGTTCGCCATCGGCGTGCTCGGCGTCACCGCCTGTGTGCTTTTTGTCGGGCTGGTTTTGACGATTTCTCAGCCCAAAGCGGCCTTGGCCACCGGCCAGACCGATCGCGCAGGCGATTACATCATGCTCACGCAGCAGCTCACCACCAGCCAGGAAGGCATCGTCGTGGTAGACGGCGCTGCCGACCGCCTGATCCTTTACGCATTCGATTTCAACAACAAGCGGCTGGAAATGCTCGACGGGATGGAGCTCGCCCGCCTCCGCGGCGAGAAACCGGCCGGCGACACGCGCCCCGAGCGTCAACCGCGCCGCTGATCGCGAGGCTCGTCAGCGTCGGCCGGATTCGGCGGCTCCATCGCGCAAGGCGATCAGCACCGCTAACGGCTGCCACACGCCGCCGATTTTCGTGATGCGCGCCAAGCGTGATGCCGCTTGAGCCCCCCGACAAGCCCGATCACCCCGTCATGCTTGCTCCGCGGCCGGGCAACCGGATGTCGTACGCCAGCCCCAGCAACTGCATGGCGCGAATCGTCACCCAGCTAATGTCAAATTCCCAGGGCTTCATGCCGTGTCGCGCTGAACGCGGCCAGGCGTGATGGTTGTTGTGCCAGCCTTCACCGAATGCCGTCAGCCCAACCCACCATAGATTGCGCGAGTCGTCCTTCGTTTCAAAGTTGCGGTAGCCCCACATATGAGTGGCCGAGTTCACCAGCCATGTGATGTGATACACATAAACGAGCCGCACGCAGACGCCCCACATCACGAATGACCAACCGCCGAACCAATACAACACCGCCGCCATCACAAGCGTCGAAATGGGCATGCCGTGCTCGATCACTCGATGCCCGATGTCGCGGGCCAGGTCTCGCGCGTACTGGCTGTATTTGTGAAACGGGTCAAAGTTTGGGTCGAACATCAGGCACCATTTCATGTGCGCCCAGAAGAATCCGTGTCGCGGGGTGTGCGGATCCTGCTCCTGGTCGGAGTGCTGATGGTGAAGGCGATGCGTCGCGGTCCAGTGGATCGGGCCGCCCTGCAGATTCAGGCTTCCCAGCCAACTAAAGAAATACTCAATCGGCTTGAACGTACGAAAACTGCGGTGGGTCAGCAACCGGTGATAGCCCACTGTGACACCCAGGCCGCAGATTAATTGCATAACAACGGTCAACAAAACCGCCTGCCATGTCAAAAACGGCGGAAAAAACGCCGCGACCGCGCCGACGTGCAAACCCACGATGACAACGGTCGTGATCCAATCGACGCGGCAGCGCGATTGACGAGTGGTGCCGGCGGGCAAATCAACCGGAGACGTGTCGGGCATGTTCGCCGACGCGGGAATCGTCGCCATTCGAACTCCTGAGAGTGAAAAACGATCAGACCATGCCGGCCGAAAACACAAAATGCGGCCGCGCCAGAAGCGAAACGATACGCGGCAACCCGCGTTTCGTCCATCGGATTTCGATCCGGATTTGTGCCGGCGAACGTGGGAAAAATACGTAGTTGTGCGCGGTTTCTCTCCGCGAGCCGCTTAGTAGTGTGCTGTGGCCGGTCCTGCGCCGCGCAACCGGGGGCGAGCGATCCCGCCGACCACAAGATCAGACAATTCGGAGTCGCCCCAATGCAGCGCGATCGTTTGTTAGCTGCCGATGCGCTTCACCAAAACCAGGCACGGAATCGTTCCCCACAAACCATGAATCTCTTCGAGCGGGTCGAATCCGCACGCTCGGTAAAACCGCAACGTCTGGGCGTATTCGGCATTTGGCTTCGACGGGCCCATCGTCTTCACTTGCAGCCATCGCGCCCCGCGCGACGCCAGCCAATTCGCCGCGAAACCCACCAACGCGCGCCCGATGCCGCCTCGATGAAACTCGCGACGCACCGCCAGGCAATACACCTCGCCCGATTCCGGAAAATGTTGGGCGATCGTCAGAAACCCGACAATCGATCCTGCGGTGTCAGGCGAGCCCGGTGTCAGGCCGATGCCGACTTCCGCGACAACCGTCGGCAATTCCGCCGCTTTCGCGACATAGTTTTGCAACGACGATTCGATTCCGAACCATTCCGGAACCGAGCGCAGCACCGCTTCGCAAGCGCCCTGCTCCCCCGGACGCAACCAGCGCTGCCGAGTATCGCACGGAGGTTGGTGCATTGGTTGTTGAGGCCTCATCTTCACTGCCCGCCCCGCACGACTTCTTCTCGCCGGCCACTGCTCCCTTTCTCGGGCGCGGCCCTGATCAGATGAACCGAGCCAAAGCCAAAACGGCTTTAGGGGTTGATCGGCGGCGGATCGTCGTCGCGCTGCGAACCGCTGAATTGGCGGTTCGTCGCTTCGCTGTGAATTGCCGCGACGCTGCCGTCCTCATTTTCGACATATCCAAGAGATTGATAGGTTTCCTGTGAGACGTGGCCGTCACAGAACAGCGTGTTCGTGCGGCGGCGATGGCGCATCTCTGGCGCGGAGCGATGGGCCGGCGCACGATTGCTGTCGTCGCAATAATCGCTGTCCTTTGTGAGGCGCGGCGGATCGAGCGACCAGGCGTGATTTCCGACGGCGCTCAAATCGGAGACGCCGTCCACTCGATAGCCCGTGCGAGAGGCCAGCGGCTTTCCGGCTGCCGTTCCAAGTGCGTCGGCGGCCATCACTGTTCCTGCGCCAAAGACATTTTCGACGCGAACAGGAAAGCGAATAAACCCGTTGGCTTCCTGCCCGCCCCGAAAACGCGTGTTGCCAAGAAACTGAAAGTTATAGCCATAACCGAAGTTGCGATTGTTGACGCGCTCGGACGCCTCTGGGCAAATGAACACCTTACTGCCATCGACCAGCTTTACGTTGTCCTGCCCCGAGTCGGGGCTGGGAGCGCTAAACGGATAGAACCCTGATTCGGCGCCCATTCTGACATACCAGCGCGGCCGCCATTGATAGCCGTTGCCGACCCATTGCACGTTCAGTTCATTGTTGGCGAAGCGGCCCGTACGGCCGGGGACGATGGCACCGCTGTTCTGGTCCGCATAAATATTCCATCCCACGGCGATCTGGCGCAGATTGCTCGCACACACTGTCGTTCGCGCGGTTTGGCGGGCTGCGGCGAGGCTGGGGAGCAGGATCGAAACGAGTAATCCGGTGATCGACACAACGACGAGCAGTTCGATCAATGTGAACGCGCCACTCTTGCTGGTGGATGCGGTACGCATGTGGGATTCGCCAGTTCGGGTGATAAGGCTCGCGCCGCCGCACGATCTGCGCTGCGGCGTTGCGCATTATTCCTCAGCCTCATCGGCGTGTCCAGTTTCTCGATGTGCGGCAAAAGCCCAAGAATCGCTGTGTAATAACTCCAATCGCACGACTTGTGAAAGCTCGGCCGCACCTACCCGATACATCAACATGCCATCGTCGCGCCGGCCGCAGGCGGCAAATGAGCATGGGCAGTCGAACCAGCGTCCGCAACGTGCCGATTGCTGGAAGAGCCAGGAACGGGGGCCGACGACAACGGCCAGAGCATCGGGAGTCCGCGGCGGCTCTGAATCCGGGCCGCGCCGTACACATCGATTGGGAGGTAGTCGCGATGGATCTTCGCAAGCGAATCGTCATCATCGGCACCGTGCAACTGATGATCGTGGTCGGCGTGCTATTCGGCGCATACTACTACCGTGCGCAGTCCG